>NZ_DAMBOE010000003.1:0-346320 GCF_032063905.1 Alcaligenes phenolicus | reverse complement strand
GAGAACCGAGAACCGAGAACCGAGAACCGAGAACCGAGAACCGAGAACCGAGAACCGAGAACGAAGACGCAGAAGCTCGAAGGCGGCGTAGCTGACTTACGTCGTCTTGCGCTTGCCGATCAGCCCTGTAGCCAGCAATGTCCCGAACAGAACGGTACTCATACCGATCAGCATCTGCGCGGTCAAGGCCTCGTCCAGCAGCAAGGCACCCCACAGCACCCCAAAAGGCGGCACCAAAAAGGTCACCGTAATGGTTTTGGAGGGGCCAACATTGGACAGCAGGCGGTAAAAAATCAGGTAGGCGACCGCTGTGCACAGCAAGGATAAGGACAGCGCAGCGCTCCAGGCATGCAGGCCCGGAAACTGTGCGGGCCACCAGTAAATGGCTGCTGGCAACAGAACCAATGTTGCGCTGACCATGCTGCCTGCTGCTACCGCCTGGGGCTGTACACCGCGTAGATAGCGGGCGGTAAAGTTAGCGGCAATACCGTAAAACACCGTGGCCAGTAAAGACGCCAGCACGGCCCAGCCCTCGGCCCCTTTATTGAAGCTGAGCTTGTCGTACACCAGAATCAGAATGCCCAGAAAGCCCAAACACAGGCCCAGAACGCGGCTGGGTGTCAGGCGCTCTTTCAACCAGACTCGTGTCACCAGTGCACCGAACAAGGGGGCCATGGCGTTCAAGACGGCCAGCAAGCCCGACTCCAGTCGCAAGGCTGCGAAGGCGTATAAGGAGAAGGGCACGGCGGCATTCAGAATGCCCAGGGCAAAGATGGGTTTCCAGTTCGCCAGAAAGATGGGCAAGCGTCCGGTGACGGTGATGTAGCTCATCAAGGCCAGGGCACTGACACCGACCCGTATGGCGGTCAGGGGAAAGGGGCCAAAGTCGGGGACCGCTTGCAGCGTAAATAAAAACGAGCCGCCCCAGATGGCGGCTAGCAGGAATAAATCGCGTAAGTCTTTGGGGGACATGGGAATGGGATCGGTGGCGGCGGTCCGCATGGGCCGCATAACAGAGCCGATTGTAATCCTCTGGCAGCGACCAGGACACTGAAGCGGGGTGTTCAAGCGGAAGGTCTGAAATTCCTTGATGCTTTAAACAGACAGCTCTTTGTTCAGAGCCCGTTTCAGGACGTTGAAGACGCGTTTGTCCCCGCATTGAGCGACGTTGAAACGCAGAAACTGGGCAGCATCAGGGGCTTGGCTAAAAACAGGGCCAGGGGCCAGCACGATGCCATGGGGCAGGCAGGCGCGTGTCAGGCTCAGGGCATCATGCTCGGCGGGCAGACGGACCCAGAGAAACATGCCCTCGCGGGGGCGTAGCCACGGTGTCAGGCCAAGTTGTTCCAGCTGTGTCACGGTGTGATCCATGGCTTTGGAGAGCCGGTATCGCACCCGTTCCAAATGCTTGCGATAGCCGCTGTCGCCAAGCGCGCTGTTCAGAATATGTGAGGCCAGGCGGTTGCTGCTGAAACTGGTGGCGGTACGCAAGTCGACCAAGCTCTCGATCCATGGAGTCTGGGCTGCGATATAACCGCAGCGCAAGGCGGCCGACAGTGTTTTGGAAAAACTGCCTATCTGTACTACGCGGGACAGCCCATCCAGCGCGGCCAGTCGGGTAGCGGGCCGGGTCTCCAGATCCCCAAAAATATCGTCCTCAATAATGTAGAGGTCGGCACGTTGCGCCATGGCCAGCACGCTATGGGCGGTCATGGCCGAAAGACGTGCGCCGGTTGGATTGTGTATGCCTGAATTGGTGATGTACAGGCGGGGCTTGTGTTCTTGCAGGGCTGCCTCGAAGGCGGCCAGATCAGGGCCTTGATGGGTGTAGGGCACGCTGGCGATCTTGGCCCGGTGTGCTCGTAGCAAGGCATGGAAATTGAAATAGCAGGGGTCGTCCACCAGGACCGTATCGCCCGGCTCCAGGAAGAAGCGACAGAGCAGGTCAATGGCTTGAGTGCCCGAGTCGGTCAGCATGATGTGATGCGGGGCGGCGTCTATCTCGGACTGTACGAGGCGGCGGGCCAGCATTTGTCGCAAGGGCTCCAGACCCAGAGGTGAGCCATAGTCCGTCAAGTCCGCGCTGGGGCTACGAGCGGCCTTGCGCAAACCCCGGCGCACCCCGTGGTCATACATCCAGTCCGAGGGAAGCCAGCCGCAGCCGGGCATCAGGACATCGGCATCTGCTTCCAGAGATTGGCGCGAGATCCATAAAGGATCGATGTCCTTCTCCAGGGCAGGCTCCAGGGCGGCCAAACTGAGCGGGGCCAAGGGAGCCGTTACATAAAAACCGGAACCCACACGCGCCTCGATCAGCCCCTCGGCGGCCAGCCTGCCATAGGCTTCGACAATCGTGGATACCGACACGCCTGCCGACTTCGCTTGAGCGCGGACTGACGGCAGGCGGGTGCCGGGCGGGTAGGTCCGTGCCGCGATGCGTTCACGCACGGATTGCATGATGTGGTCGATACGGGTCAAGGCAGACATGGGGCAGGTTCGGGCACGGTGTGTGGGTCTTGTGAGCAGTACAGTTTTTTAAAACTGTACTGGACTGTGCCTGTGTATGCTGGCATAGCTGTGTTGTACTGACAAGCATCTTTGTTGGAGAGTGAATGATGGATAGCAAGGCAGTCAGCTGGCTAAACGGCTTTATTGGTGTGGCAATTTTTGCCGGTTCTTTACCGGCTACACGCGTTGCTGTACTGGGTATGGATCCTTTTTTTCTGACGGGCGCGCGAGCGGTGCTCGCCGCCTTGTTGGCGGCTATCTGGTTGCTGATCGGGCGCGTGGCACGGCCACAACGCTCGGACCTGTTGCCCCTGGCCGTGGTTGGTTTTGGTGTTGTGCTGGGATTCCCCTTGTTGACGGCACTGGCCCTGCAGTACATCACTTCGGCGCATTCCATTGTGTACGTCGCCTTATTGCCTTTGTGCACAGCGCTTTTTGGGGTGGTCTTGGCCGGTGAACGTCATAAACCCGTGTTCTGGCTGTGCTCTGTTTTAGGCTGCTTGCTGGTGATGGCCTATGCCGCGCGAGAAGGTCTGGATGCGGCCTGGCAAGGGGATCTGTATATGCTGGCCGCCGTGGTGGTGTGTGGCCTGGGTTATGCCGAAGGCGGCCGTCTGTCACGTCGCCTGGGCGGATCTGGCTGGCCGTGGCAAGGATGTGACCCTGACCATTATTGGAGATGGGGAGGCGCGCGCTCAGTTGCAGGCTCAGGTGCAAAGCCTGGGTATGGAAAAGCATGTGCTGTTTGCTGGTCGGGTCTCGCCTGAGGAGGCTCGCGCCTTGCAGGCCAAGGCCGCGCTGGTATGTATTCCTCGTCGTCCCTTTGAGGTGTGCCGTATTGTGCCCCCCATCAAGCTGGTTGAGGCGATGGCGATGGGCAAGCCGGTTCTGGTACCGGATTTGCCGGTGTTTCAAGACGAAGTTGGGCCATGTCGCTCGGTACGCTTTTTTAAAGCGGGTGATGTGCAGGATCTGGCTCGTGTGCTGGATGAAACCTTTCAGGCAGGTCCGGAAGTGTTGGCGCGGGATGGTGCCTTGGCACGTGAAGAGGCCACGCAGCGTCGCAGTTGGGCTGACTTTGTGGTGCATGCTTTGCCGGCCGGGGCTAACTCATGATCGGTCGTGCAATCCGGGCTTTGGGGGCGCGCATCTACACGCACCCAACCGTCAGTGAAGACGGCAAGCCCGCGGGGCAGTTTGGGCAATTGAAAGTGGCCTTGGTCTCGGACTACTTCACGGCAGATTGCCTGTCCGCCGAATGCTCTATCCGTATTCTGAACCCGCGCAATTACGAGGAGGTCATCTCCTCCTGGAAGCCTGATTTGCTTTTTGTGGAGTCCGTGTTTCATGGGCTGGGCGGCGCGTGGCGTTACGAGCTGGCCAAGCAGTCACGCCTTATCCGTTTGCGCACGCCTCGCACGATTTACAAGTTGGTGCAGTTCGCTAAGGATCAGGGTGTGCCCACGGTGTTCTGGAACAAGGACGACGGGGCGTACTTCGAGCACTTCATTGATGTGGCCAAGGCCTTTGATTATGTGTTCACCACGGACAGTGATTGCCTGCCGCGTTATCGGGCCCGTTTGAGTCCTGATGTGCCTGTGAATACCTTGAGCATGCCGTATCAGCCTGCGTTTCATAGTTTCACGGGCTTTGATTTCACGCGCAAGGAAGGGTGCTTTACGGGCAGTTATTACCGTCGCATCCTGAGTGAACGTAGGCGTTTTCTGGACATGATTTTTGGGGCCTGTGAGGATGCGCAGATGCAGCTTAATGCCTACGACAGAAATCACGACAGATTGTCCCGGCATATCGAATTCCGCTTTCCGCGCTCGACGCATGTGCAGGTTCATGGTCAGGTTCCGCACCGCGAGACGGGGCGTATCTACAAAGAACATGTGATGTGCCTGAACGTGAACTCGGTCACGGATTCTGACACCATGTGCTCGCGCCGCTTGCTGGAAATTCTGGCCAGTGGGGGCATTGCGGTGACTAACCCCGGTCGTGCGGTGGATCGTTATTTCCGTGATTTTTGTCATGTGGTGCATTCTCGTGAGCAGGCCAGTGAGTTGTTTGCCCGTCTGCGTCAAGGTCCCTCCGCACAGGACTGCGAGCGTGCGGCGGCGGGGGCGGCTTATGTACGCCAGTTCCACACCTGGGAGCATCGCCTCCAGGAGTTGGCTGATGTGGTCGGCTTCTAGGGTGCGCTTGTTTCCATGATTGTGAACATTTTTGCGTACCTGATTCAGGCGCTGTTCTTGCTGGTTGTCGGGGCCTTTGCCCTGTACGTGATCCTGGAGTTGCGGGTACTGTTGATCTCGCGGCGCGTGGAGCGCCGCAAGTTAAGCGATCTGGTGCAGACGTCTGCCTCCTTGCAGCAGGACTGGTATCCCAAGGTCAGTGTTCTATTGCCGATTTATAACGAGGCGGCCGTTGTCGAGCGTCTGATTGATGCGGCTTGTCGCCTGGATTATCCGGTGTCCGCGCTGGAAATTCTGGTACTGGACGACTCAACAGACAAGACGGCGCTGTTGGCCCAGAACAAGGTGGATCAGTGTGCTCGGCAAGGTGTGCCTATTCGCCGCATTCAACGTGCCGATCGTGCGGGCTACAAGGCCGGGAATCTGGTGCATGGCATTCAGCATTCCCAGGGCGAGTTTTTTGCGATATTTGATGCGGACTTCTTGCCGCCAGCCGATTTCCTGCAGAAAACCATTCCGCCTTTCAAGGACGCGAAGCTGGGTTTTTTGCAGACGGGTATTGGCTATGAAAACCGTGACCACTCTTTCCTGACCCGCTTTCAGGCCATGGAAATGGGCCACCAGCAATATGTGACGGTGGGGCTGAGCGAAGACGGGGATATGGCTTCCTTGAGTGGCAGTTCCTGTGTCTGGCGACGCGCTTGCGTGGAAGCCCTGGGCGGTTGGAATGCCTCTACCATTACCGAGGACGTGGACCTGGGTTATCGGGCCCAGTTTGGTGACTGGAAGTACGCTTATTTACGCGATGTGGTGTCCATGTCCACCTTGCCCGAGAACATCAGTGCGTTCCGTGTGCAGCGGGAGCGCTGGGGGCGGGGGCTGATTCATAGTGCCTTCAAGCACCTGGGGCAGATGTGGCAGCAGGACATGCCCTTGATGAAGCGCATGCATGCGTTTTCCATGATGTTTTCATCGGTCATGCTGGCCTCCATTTACGCCTTGATTTTGTTGAGCCTGCCGCTGAATTATTTGCTGGATTTCGACCATGTCGTGTTGCTTTGGGGCGCACCACTGTTCTTCTTGCTGGTCGCTGTCTGGGCGTTGAATAATGCCTTTGGGGCTCGCAAGGGCGCGCGTTTCGATGACAGGCCGGGTGTGTTGGGGACCGTGTGGCATACCTACTTGTATGTCGCCATGTTCCCGCCCATGGCTTGGTATTATTTTGTCGGCGGTGTACGAGCCGCCTTCAAGGTTTACGGGGAATTTAACCGCACGCCCAAAGGCGAAGGCGAGAAGGCGGCAAGACAGCCTCGCATCAATCTGTATTTGCTGATCGGAGAAGTGTTCACCTTCCTGTATTCGGCACTGGCCCTGTATGTGGCCATACGCATGGGCAACTACTTGTTGGTTCCCTTGAATGCGACGGTGTGTGTAGGCTTTGGCATGGTTTTGTACTGGTCCTTTCAAGAAAGGAGAGCGCGTGGGCGTAGCTGAACCAGCAAGGCAGGAACGGATTCTGATTACTGGCGCCACCAGTGCCATTGGTGGCGAGCTGGCGCTTTACTACGCCAAGCCAGGTACAGAGCTGACTTTGCATGGTCGCAATGCTGCGATTCTGGAGCCTTTGGCCCAGCGCTGCCGTCAGGCGGGCGCGCAAGTGCATACCCATCAGCTGGATTTGCGTGATCTGGATGCCTTGCATGATTGGTTGTCGCAATGTGCCGCTTTTGATCTTGTCATCGTGAATGCGGGCATGAATATCCATGTAGGTCCCAACGGCGAGCCGGAGGCCTGGGAAGATACCGAACTGTTGCTGGATATCAATGTGAAGGCCTCGCTGCGAGTCGTGCAATCTGTGCTGCCCGCCATGCGGGCGAAAGGGTGCGGTCAGATCGCCTTGATGAGCTCCTTGGCCGCTTACTTTGGTCTGCCCACCACGCCGTCCTATAGCGCCAGCAAGGCGGCTGTTAAAGCTTATGGTGAAGGTTTGCGCGGCTGGTTGGCCCCGGAGGGAATCAAGGTCAATGTGGTGATGCCAGGCTACGTTAGCTCGCCCATGTGTGATGCCATGCCAGGCCCCAAGCCATTCCTGTGGACCCCGCAAAGAGCAGCCAAGCGTATTGCCCGTGGCCTGAAAGCCAATAAAGCACGTATCAGCTTTCCGTTTCCTTTGAACCTTGGTTGCTGGTTTCTCGCCGTGCTGCCCGCCCGGGTGTCTGTCTTTATTCTGAGCAAGATCGGTTATGACGCTTGAGCCCGGATTCTGGACTGCAATCCTGGCTGCCTTGTCGGGACTGGCCCTGACAGTCGGGCTGGAGCGTTTCCTGCAAACAGCAGCCAGCTTGCGTCGTCCTGCAGCGGCCTGGGCCTTGCACATAGGCCTGTACGGTTTGGCATATGTCGCCCTGGTTTTTTTGCTGGGACGGCCTATCTTTGCCACGGCCTTGCTGTGCGCCTTTTTCCTGCTGCTGGTTGTGGTCAGCAATGCCAAGTTCAAGGCTTTGCGTGAAGCCTTTGTATTTCAGGATTACGAGTATTTTACGGATGCGATTCGTCATCCTCGGCTCTATATTCCTTTTCTGGGGTGGGGGAAGTTCTTTCTGGCGGCAGCGGGTTTTATTGCCGCTCTGACAATTGGTTTATGGCTGGAGCCCGTACCCGCCATGCGTGCTGCCTGGACAGCGCAATGGGGAGCCTTGGCTTTGCTTGCTGTGCTGAGTCTGGGCTTGCTGCTGTGGGGTAATAGTGCGCGTTTGATGGTGCAGATTGCACCGGAGCAGGACGTGCAGGCCTTGGGGCTGTTAGCCAGCTTCTGGCGTTACTGGCAGCAAGGGCGAGAGCGCCCCAGCTTGTCCTCCCCTTTTGAAAGTGTTGCTCCAACGTCTGCGTCTGTTTTGTCCGGTGCGGATTCTTCGGGGGATCTGCCGCATCTGGTTTCCGTACAAAGCGAGTCTTTCTTTGATGCCCGGCGAATTTCTGACGGGATTCGACCAGAAATTCTGGCGGAGTTTGACCGCTTCAAAGCCGAAGCGGTTGCCAGCGGATACTTGCAGGTCCCTGCTTGGGGTGCGAACACCGTGCGCTCGGAGTTTTCCTTCTTAAGCGGTATTGAAAACAGCGCTTTGGGTGTGCACCGCTTCAATCCCTATCGCGCGGTATGTGCAGGATGGTCTGTGGCGACTTTGGCTTCCTGGTTGAAGCAGCAGGGTTACCACACGATTTGCATCCACCCTTATCCCGCCAGTTTTTACCAGCGCAACCGTGTATTTCCGCTGTTTGGGTTTGACGAGTTTCTGGACATCAAGGCCTTTGCTGATGTGGAACGTACAGGCCCTTATATTGGCGATCTGGCGGTGGCGGATAAAGTCGCCAGTGTGCTGGAGCAGGCTACAGGGCCGGTATTCATACACGTGATTACGATGGAGAATCACGGGCCTTTGCATCTGGAAAAGGTTGCAGCGGCTGATGTCGAGGCCTTGTATCATCAGCCACCTCCACCAGGTTGCGAAGACTTGACGATTTACTTGCGTCACATCCGCAATGCCGATGCCATGCTGACACGTCTGCGCGGAGCCTTGATCTCGTCGGACAGGCCTGCCAGCCTGTGCTGGTATGGCGACCACGTTCCCATCATGCCTTCGGTCTACGCGGCGCTAGGTACTCCTTGTGGGGATGTGGATTACTTTATCTGGAACTCCGCAGGGAGCCAGACAAAAACGCCGCATCGGGATGCGGCGATTCATGATCTGGCGCGGGAGTGGATGTGTTTTAGTGGATTGATGAGCCAGTAGACGCTTTGTCTACTGTAGTCCTAGTACCAATCAACAACATTGTTTGCCAGGGCGTTATGCATTCCCGCATCGCTGGACACCAAGATGGCCCCTATTGAATGGGCATGGGCTGCAATCAACATGTCCATATACGAGAGTGAGCGACCTTTGGCTTCTATGGCTACACGGAAAGCCGGATAAACATCGGAAACGGAATCATCCCAATCCAGCACAGTCATCGTGCTTAGCAGGGCTTCTGTTGTCGCCTGCAAGGTAGGTCTGGACTTTTTGGCAAACCCATACATCAGTTCAGCAAGCACAATATTAGATACAAAAATATTGCTGGGACTGTGTCCCAGCATAGTTTCTCTTACTTTGCCCCTGTTCATGGCAGCATTGGAAACAGCATTGGTATCTAGCATGTAGATCATTCTTCCCACCCTGCGAAATGATCTTTCTCGGGGGCGGGTTCTTGATCTCTGTTCAGATCTTCCAGAAAACCTTCGAATTCAGCAGGGTCATTATTAGCGGCAACATTAAGGAAGTGATCCCAGCCTCTTGGCTTTGAGGACAGAATGACATCTCCAGACTCTTGGTCTCGTCGTATGAAGACTCTTTTCCCTTCGAATCGAAAACCTTCAGGTAGACGCACCGCTTGACTATTTCCACTCATGAACACGCTTGTTGTCTTGTTGGTGGGGTGAACTTTCTTGGCGGGTAGTTTTACGTTTGTACGCATAGTTACCTCCATGGGTTTGGTATATACGAATAGTATACACGTGGAGGCTGATGAGAAAATAGTGCCCTAGGTCTTTGATAGATAATGAGGTTGGGCAGGGGCAGCTAAGTGGATAGCCTTAGTTCTTGAAAGTCTCTATCCAATGCCGTGTAGACGCATCATGTTCGGCAGAGGTTTCTTTCTCTCCCGACAGCTCCTGCAAAATCCCGTTAGCCAATACTTTCCCGTATTCCACCCCCCACTGATCGAAGGGATTGATCCCCCAGATCAAGGCCTGCACAAAAATCTTGTGCTCGTACAAGGCCAGCAAGGCGCCTAGTGAGAAGGGATTCAGGCGGGGCAAAACGATCAGCGTGTTGGGGCGCCCGCCCGAGTGCACGCGGTGGTGGGCCAGTTCGGCCGCTTGCTCACCCAGACCTTGCTGTGCGCATTCGGCCAGGGCTTGCTCGTAGGTTTTGCCGCGCATCAAGGCTTCGCGCTGCGCCAGGCAGTTCGCCAGCAGCAGGTTATGGTGTTCGGCCTGATTGTGATCCGCCTGCTGGCACACGATAAAGTCCACAGGAGCACCATCGCTGCCTTGGTGCAGCCATTGGTAGAAGGTATGTTGCGCGTCTGTTCCAGCCAGTCCCCAGACAGCTGCGCCGGTGGCTAAGCCAACGGGTTCTCCACTGGTGGTGACGGACTTGCCCAGGGACTCCATATCCAGTTGTTGAATGTAGGGCACCAGATTGCCCAGGCGGAAGTCGTAGGGTGAAACGTTCAAGGACCCATAGCCCAGCACACTGCGGTTGACCACGCCTGCCAATGCCATTTGTACGGGCACGTTGGTGGCGATGGGGGCTTCCTGAAAGTGCTGGTCCATGGCGGCAGCGCCCGACAGCATGCCAGCGACGACATCACTGCTGACAGCCAGGGCCGTGGTCAGGCTGACAGCAGACCATAGTGAAAAGCGTCCACCCACCCAATCCCAGAACTGGAAGATTTGTTTTTGTGGCACGCCCCAGTTGGAGGCCGTTTCAGGGCGGGCGGTGACTGCAACGATTTGTTCGTAGGGGTTGGCAACACCAGCGGCTTGCAGCCATTCCAGGGCCCGCTGTCCGTTCTTGAGAGTCTCGGTCGTGGTGAAGGATTTGGAGGCGATCACGATCAGAGTGTCGTGAGGGTCCATCCCCGACAGTGCATGCTCCAGCGCATGGCCGTCGATATTGGCCAGAAAGCGTACGTTGCGCCAGCTGTGGCGATAGCCAAAGGCTGCCAGGGACAGGCGCACGCCCCAGTCGCTGCCACCAATACCAATATGGATTATGTTGCGCCAGCGGCGCTCGGAGTCGGCGACGCGCACGAATTCGTTCATGCGCTCGCGTTCCTTGGCAACTTCCGTCATGGGGGCGGGGGCGCGCAGGGCGCTGTGCCAGGCGGCGCGTTGTTCGGTGCCGTTGACGATGCCGCCGTTTAGTAACTGTTTGCGTGCCGTGTCGAAATGGCGAGCTGCCAAAAGAGCGGCTCCGGCTGCTTGAAGTTCCGGCGAATGCCTCTGTCCACTCAAGTCCACTTGCAAGCCTGCTGCCTTCAGGCAATGCAGGTCCAACGCATATCGGTCGGACTGGTGTGCTGCCTGGCAGAACCCGGTCCATTCTGGCAGACCGGGTAAAGGGGCGGCAGAGGGAAGGGTTTCAGCGTTCAGGGGCATGGGGATTTGGCCTGCAGTAGACGAAACCGCCATTGTACGAGGCTTTATCGGGCTTGAGCGTCTGCCGGTAAGCGGGTTTGTCTTGGTGTTTACGAGTGCATCCGTACTAGCTGATCACCATCGTAGGGCAGCACCCATGCCTGCAAACCAGGATCGCTAGCCAGTACCCGGGCTATCTCTGGTGGCGACATCCAGGAAAAGGCTGTGGACAGGGCGTCGGCAATGGTGGCATTTCCAGCCACGACAGAGACACTGCGATACAAAGGACGGGCCTGACCATTGGCGGGGTTGAACAGATGGGTGACGGAGCCATCCCGGCTAAGTGCTGTGCCTGCTCCTGACGAGGTGCTGACTGCCTGATTGTGTACATCCAGATGCAACAAGCTGGCTGGCTCTGCTTGATCGCCTGCCAGACCGACGCGCCAGGGACGGTTTCCCGGAGCCATGCCCAGGCTGCGTATCTCGCCCATATCGACCAAAGCGTGCTCCAGGCCTGCCTGTTTCAGCTGTTCAGTGATGCGATCGGTGATGTAGCCCTGAGCAATCCCGTTCAGGGTCAGGGCCATACCGGGATACTGTAGCTGGATGGTGTCATCCTGAATGTGGATGGCTTGGTAGCCGACTTGTTTCAGCGCCTGCTTGATCTCGGCAGCATCAGGAATGGATGTTTTAGTGTTGCGCTGAGCCGCTTGGCTATACAGATCCCAGAGCACCTGCACTGTCGGGTCGAAGGCCCCATTCGTTAATTTACTCAGACGCTGTGACTCCAGCAGCAGTCGTGTCATATCACCGGGGGCTTGCTTCAGATAACCATCGTGATTCAGGCGTCGCAAGGCGCTGCCTTCTTCATACAGACTGAATATCCGTTCCAGCCGTCGCACTTCGGACAGGGCCTGATCGATCAAGGTTTGCGCAAAAACCGGGTCGGGATGATGGATATGCAGTTGTGCGTCCGCACCCAACGCCACTCCTTGCCAGGAGCTGAGCGGGGTAGAGGCCGCTTGCATTGCTTTGGCAGCCCATGGCACGCAAGTCAGGGCGCTGGTTGCGGCCACGATACCGATAAAACGACGACGGGAAACAGGAGTAGAAGTCATGGCAAATACCTGGGATCAGGAAGGTAAGCGTTTAAGGCAGCGCGACTGCGCCAAAGATGTAGTTCTCCGGCATCTCGGCAAAACGAACCACTTGGCCGCCATGCTGTTGCTGGAAATCCTTGGCGGCTTGCTCCTGGCTAAAAGGCAGGGCATCGATGGTGCCCATGCCACCGGTGTAGCGGCTGTAGATCAGATACCAGGCATCTTGTGCCGGTATCCAGGCTTGTTCGGGGAACTGGCCGTCCGGATTACGTTGGGCCATGTCTTGCACATAGGTGGCGGCAATGGCTTTGGATTCTTCAGGCAGCATGGTGTAGGCAAAGACCTCACGTATGGTGGTGAACCAGAGTGGCGCTTCGCGTTCGCGCAGAAGAATTTGTCCTTTAGGGCCTTGATGCTCGAATAGGTACATGCCGCAGTAGTGGCCCACAGCGGTTTGTGGGATCTGGACGACGGGAGGCGGCGGGGCTTGCACCTGCTCCGGTTGTCTGCAGGCAGCCAGTATCAGACCCAGGCACAGCAACAGAAGAGTGCGCAGTTTTTTCATAGTGCTTTTCTTTTGAATACCAGGCTTGCCAGACCAAAAGGCACGGCGATCCACAGCAGCAGAACGCTCATCAACACACTGGCAGGCAGACGAGCCTGTTCGCTTAAACCGGCCATGCCAGCAAACATGGCGACATTCTCGTAGCCGGTCAGATTCAGCAGGCGGTACACGTCGGTGGGGTTGAGCAGCAGGATGATGTTCAGCCAGGAAGCGGTGATCATGGCGCCTTGGTCGGCGACTAGAACACCCAGCAGAGCCATGTCATAAATCACCACGAAAAACAGCCAGATACCGATGGCCAGTCCGGCCGCCGTTGCCCGTTCTCTGACCAGGGTGCTGATGAAATAGCCCATGGACAGGAAGCTGGCACCGAGCAGAATGCTGGCCCCCATCATCGCCAGAAAGGGCGTCCATACGCTGAAGTCCAGGCCGCCATGAGCCACTTGCAAGGTGACGCCAGCCAAACCGTAGCCCACCACCGTAGACAGGCTCAGGATCAGGGCATGGCCCAGGAATTTACCAACCAGAACTTGCCAGCGATGGACGGGGTAACTGAGCAGCAAGGACATGGTGCCGCGTTCGATCTCGCCCACAATGGCGTCGTAGGACAGCAGCATGGCAATCAGCGGGATCAGGAAAATAGACAGGCTGGACAGGCTGACAACCGTGACTGTCAACGGATCTACCTTGACGCTGCCGGTGGGGGCGCTGCCCAGAAAACCCAGAGACAAAGCCAGTGCGGCCAGCAAGAGGGTGACTGCCAGTACCCAACGGTTGCGCAATCCATCGCGCACTTCCTTTTGAATGATGATCAGGACAGGGTTCATGGCTTAGTAATCCTCGCGCTTCAAAAAGTGCGCATACAACTCGTCCAGACCGGGGGATTCCAGCTCCAGGTCGGTTAATCCTTGAATGGCATGCGCTTCGCGCAGAATCTGGATTTTTTCGGCTTCGGTGCAATGACGCTCCAGGCGATTGGCACCGATGACATTCCAGTGCTGTGGAACAGAGTCGGGGATTTGCTCCACGGTCAGGCGAATACGTACCGGCAAGCCAGCGTGTTGGCGCAGTTCGGACAAGGTGCCATCGGCAATCTTGCGTCCTTGTTGCATCACGATGATGCGGTCTGCCAGACGTTCCATCTCTGCCAGAGCGTGAGTGCTGAGCAGGATGGTGGCCCCGGCATCGCGCAGTTCTTGCACGATCTCGTAGAACAGCAGACGGGAGGCCGGGTCCAGTCCAGTGGTGGGCTCATCCAGTAACAGCACACGAGGTTTGCCCAGCAGGGTTTGAGCCAGTGCCAAGCGTTGGCGCATGCCTTTGGAATAGGTGCCCACGCGCTTGTGAGCCGCTTGTGCAATGCCGACACGTGCCAGCAAGGCCTGGTTGTCACTGGTCGGCAGCCCTTTCAGACGAGTGTAAAACGCCAGTGTTTCGGTGCCGGTCAAGGCAGGATGCAAGGCGACGGTTTCAGGCAGGTAGCCGATATGGGCTCGCAGCCGGGCAGCCTGGGATGAACCCGCATCGTGGTCCAGCAAGGTGACCTTGCCTTCATCGGCACGGATCAGGCCCAGAATCAGTTTGATGACGGTGCTTTTGCCTGCGCCATTGTGGCCAGCCAGCACCGTGCATTGGCCGGGGTAAAGCTCGAAGTTCACCGCGTTGGCGGCACGCTGCTGGCCATACAGCTTGCTGACATTGGCCAGCGCGACAGGGGCCGTACAGTTATTGGATGGAGTCATGATTGGCCTTGTAGCGCTCCCAGACGGGATTCTCGGGCGCACGCATCAGCGGTGCGCTATCGATGATGCCGCCGGGCAAAATGGCAGGAAATTGGGTTTGCGCCCAGCGCACAATGGAGACGGCGGGGCTGTTCAAAAGCACACGGGCGGAAGGGGCTCGCCAGACCAGTTGTTCAATCAGGCCATTGGGGCGATAAGCGGTGTCACCGATGCCATCACCGTTCAGGTCAAAGGCGCTGTGATCGCTCCAGTAATTGCCCCGGTCCTTGCTGGACCACTCCAGGTAGCGGGTGCCCACATACTTCACCTGATTCTGGTTCTGGATGAAGGCGTTTTCCGTGATCTCATTGCCTTCGGAGCCGGCGGTGTAGTGCACCCCGATCTGGGTGTTCTGAATCAGGTTGCCGGAGATCTTGTTGAAGTTGGCGTTGTAGAGAAAAACGCCTTTCTCGGCCCCGTCCACAATATTGTCGGTAATGGTCGATTGCTGGGCGGCATTGAGCATCAAACCCTGATGCGTGCTGTTGATGCTGATGTTTTCACGTACCGTCAGGAACTGCGAAAACATCAGGGCATAAGCAATGTCATTGCCTATGGAGACATTGCTGCTGACCTCGCTGTTATTGGTGTACATGTAGTGCACCGCATAGCGTAGCTGGGTAAAGCGGTTGTGGCTGAACACGTTGTCGCGGCTGGTATTGGAAAAAATCCCGTCGCGACCCCAGGAAATATCGTTGTACAAGATGCGTGAGCCGGGGGAGTTCCAGACGGTCACGCCATTGCCGCGCTCATTCAGACGCAGCTCTTTATTGCCCACGATAGTGTTGTGTTGCACCAGCGCGTTGTGGGGTCCCCAGACATATACCCCCACCAGATTGTCGAGGATGTCGTTGTTTTCAATCAGGGCGTTATGGGCGGGCTTGTCCAGGAAGATGCCCGCATCCATATCCGGCAGGCTCAAGCCGGAATTGCGTACGGTGATCTGACGTATCTGCACATCTTCCGCCTGGACCCACACCGTGCGACCTTCACGTTCGCCCATCAACACGGCTTGCCGGTTGCTGGGGCCTTGAAGCGTCAAAGGTTTGTTCACGATGATATTGCCTTGATACGTGCCGGGAGCCAGCACCAGAATGTCGCCGGCTTGGGCGGCATCGATGGCGGCTTGCAGCGCGGTATCGGCGGGCACCTCAATGGTGGCCGCTTGAGCAGCCAGACCACTGGCCGCAAGGGCCAGGATCGTAAGCGGCTTGAAGGCCAGCCTCAGCACCAGGGTTGGGCTGAGGCATCGTGCACGGGCGGGGAGCAGGCGGAAAGGCTTCATGTCACCGTCAGGCTTTGGGTTTCACATTCATCTGACCGGACATTTCCATGTGCAAGGCGTGGCAGAACCACTGGCAGTAGTACCAATGCACACCGGGGCGAGAGGCCGTGAAGGTGACCGAGCTGGTTTGCTGCGGTCCAATTTCCATGGCAACGCCGTAGCCGGACAAGGTAAAGCCGTGGGTCAAATCCTCGATCATCTCCATATTGGTGACGACGACGGTTACCTCATCGCCCTGATTGACCTCAAAGCTGGGCACGGAGAATACGGGTGCCACGGCGGTCATGTAGACCCGTACCTTGTTGCCAACCCGAATGACTTTGGACGCGCCTTCCAGGGTGACGCCGTCTTTTTCAGCCATTTTCCGTGCGCCATCCCACCATGGGTCGTCACGAGTCCAGACGCGCTTGGGTCGTACTTTGTCAGCTGCAACCAGCAGCATGTCGTGTGGTTCGGCAAAGCTTGGGCCATCGTGGACCAGCTTCATCACGTCGCCCGAAATGTCGATCAGCTGATCGTTTTCTGGCTTGAGCGGGCCTACGTTCAGGAAGCGGTCTTTGGAGAACTTGTTCAGCGACACCAGCCATTTACCATCGGCCTCTTTGGTCTCGCCCATGGTGGTGTGGTTGTGGCCGGGCTGGTAGTGCACGTCCAATTTCTGGATGATGGGGTCTACGTCCTTGCCCTGGTAGGCCTCAATGGCTTTGGCCATGTTCCACTTCACGATCTGGCTGTCGATAAACAGCGTGGTGTAGGCATTACCGCGGCCGTCATAGGCCGTGTGCAGTGGCCCCAGGCCCAGTTGAGGCTCTGCCACTACGCAGTCGCGTGGTTTGATCTTGTCGGCAAACAAGTCGTCCAGGCGGCGCACGTCAATCATGGTGACGGTGGGCGAGAGCTTGCCGTTAAAGACCACGTGGATGCCATCGGGGCTTGCATTGCAACCGTGCGGGGAGTTGGGCACAGGAATGTAGCGGGTGTAGCGCGAACCTTTGCGGCCATCCAGTACTTTGACGCCCTGCATCTCTTTGAAGTCGCCTTTCTTGACGCCGTCTTCAATGGCCTTCAGGTTGAACACCACGGCCCAGTCTTGCTCGTTGGCGCTCATCTCGCCGACGTCCAGCCCCTTTTCGGAGTTGTAGCAGGTGGAGAAGGCGTACTTGCCCTGGTAGTCGGCGTCGCAGTTGTCCAGGTTGCCATCCACGATCACCTGCCAGGCGATTTCCATGGTGTCGCCATCAATGGCGGTAAAGACTGAGAAGTAGTTCTCTTTGGGGTTGCCGAAGATGGTGCCGTTATTGGGCAGGGGAACGATGTGTTCGCCGTTGCAGAACACATAGCCGGTGCGGGGATAACGTTGGGGGCGCAGACCGTGGATGCCGTCGGCATTGGGGATCTCGATGATCTTGTCGCACTTCATGACATCGCAGCGTACGCGAGCCACGCGGTTATTAGCCTTGTCGTTGATGTAGATGAAGCGTCCGTCGTAAGTCCCGTCGGTAAAGGACATATGGGGGTGGTGAGCATCGCCGTTAGGCAGGATGCCGCCCAGGGAGTCAGCAAAGGCCAGGGTTTCAGGCGTCAGGTTGGCGCGCATGATCTGGCGGCTTTCGTTGGTAATGCCCCATCCCGTCGCGCTGCAGATGTTGAAAATCGGGATGCGCATCAGCTCGCGCATGGAGGGCAGGCCCATGATGCGGATTTCGCCGGACTGACCGCCGGAGTTGAAGGCGTAGTACTGGTCCAGTTCACCCGGCTCAATGTGGGCGTTTTGCCCGTCCGGTGCTTTTTTCGTATCGGCCAGGGCATTGCCAATATGGGTCGCGCTGACGACTGCGGCACCTGACAAGGCGGCGGTGCCCAGAAAGGCGCGGCGACTCAAGCCGTGTTTATCCTGTGTGTTCTCGGACATGGTGTGATCTTCCTTTTGTGTGATGACGTGACCGACTTGGCGCTGGGGCGCGCCCAGCCGTCTCACGGCGTGGCTGGCGTGGAATCGGTACTGTCTACGCTGCGTGGACGCACGGTAGGGCGGGCAGCAGCATCGTCTTGCAGCGAGCTGGCAACGGCGACGGGGGCCGGTTTATCTCGCTTGCGCTTGGCGATTTTTTGAATCAGGTGCGGGCATTTTTTCTCGTGGTGATACAGCATCTGGCAGTTCAGGCACTGGATGCACTCGTTGGGGTTGATCGGGCCTTCTGGCTCGATGGCTTGGACGGGGCAGTCGCTTGCACAGCGCTGACACGGGTTGCCACACATGGGGTAGCGACGCAGCCAGTCAAAGATGCGCAAGCGGGCAGGGATAGCCAGGGCAGCGCCCAGGGCACAGAGGTAGCGGCAGTAAAAGCGCTCGATAAACAGGCTGGCAATCAGCAGCAAGACCGCAAAGATGGTGAAGGGCCAGTCGCGGATGAACTTCAGGATAATGGCGGTCTTGAAGGGTTCGACTTCGGCCATCTTTTCCGCCACGGCCATGTCGTACAGGGCAAAGCCAAACAGCAGAATGAAGATCACGTATTTGATGGACACCAGGCGCTTATGGGCGCTGTAGGCTACCTTGATTTGCGGAATGCGCAGGAAGCGGGCCAGTTTGTTGGCCAGCTCTTGCAGCGCCCCAAAGGGACAGAGCCAGCCACAGAAGGCACCCCGGTTCCAGAAAATCAGGGAGATGGCGGTAGCGATCCACAGAATGAAGACCAGCGGATCCATCAGGAAGTACTCCCATCGGAAATCGGTGCGCAGTGCGTGGGAGAAAGTCAGTACGTTCACCACGGACAACTGGGCCGAGGCGTACCAGCCAATCCAGACCAGGGAGAACAGCAGAAAGCCGATGCGAAAGCGTTGGTAAAAGACCTCGTGCTTGGTCAGCGTGTCCTGAAAGAAGAAGACTCCACCCAAGGTCAGCAAGGACAGCAGCAGCACGGCAATCTGCACTTTCTTGCCCGCCCAGATTTGCTTGTACAAAGGCTCGCCGGCGGTTTCCAGGTCATCGTGCTCTGCGGCATCGGGGGCCGCTGCAACTGCTGCTGGAGGGGGCGCTGTCAAATAGGCATCAGGAAGCTGGTAATTCAGGTTCAGCGTGACAAAGGCTTTATCCTTGACGCTCAGCACGCGCTGGACCAGCAGTTGCAGCCGCCAGGGCTGGACCGGATCAAAGGTAGCGGTAGCCGGAATCTTGAACAGGGCGGCTTCTTTGAAGTCAGGGGCATTGGCGGCTTTTACGCCGGGCAGACGTTGGTGGTCCAGATCGGTGAAGTGAAAGCTATCCAGATCCTGGACGATCTCGATACGGTCAAAAATCCCGCCGCGTACATAGCCTGATCCCTTGAAGGAGTACAGCCCGTTCCCGACGACCAGCATGGCTTGCTGACCGGGTTTCAGTTCTTGCTGCAGGTACGTGTAGTCAGATTCGCCCAGCAGGCTTTTACCAATGCTGGGTACGCTGACCAGCGCGGCGTACAGATCAATAAAAGTGTCTTGTGGATCGCCTTCCTGCGGATGGGCGGCGGCTTCTGTACGGCCACTGTCGATGAAGGCCTGGTTGATGTCGGCCACGCTGACGTGCAGGCGTTGGATGGCACCGCTTTGGAGCAACTCATCCCAGCTGGCAATGGTTTGATTGCTGCTGTCTATGCTGCGTTTGACTGCCGCCGGTGCCGTGGCGGGGGCGGCAGGCTGGCCTATGCCTTCTTGCCGGGCCACCAGTTGGGAAGAGCGCATGATGCTGTCACCGACCACCATCAAGGTCACGGTGGCGCCACTGATAATGTCGACAGGTGGTGGTGCGCCGGGTTTGGGACGGTTCTTGATGTAATTCTGGCCCACATAGCCCTGAATGAAGGCTTCTACCCGCGATTCGGGGATGCCGATCAAGACAATGGGTTCATGGTGCTCCAGCAGCTTGGCAGCGACGATGCTGCCATCCATGCTCATGGCGACCAGGGTGTCGATGGGGAAGCTGGAGTAACCACGGGTGTTAACGATGTCGGTCGTCACATACACATACCCTAGCTGTTCCTGATCCTTAAAGACCTTGGCAACAGGTAAGGTGCCTGCGGGCTCGCTGGTGTGGGTGGCGGTGGGAAAGATCTCGTTAAGGGCAATGTCCGGCAAGAAATGGGCAATGCGCGAACTGGAGTGTGCCGGAGGACTGCTCAGACAGGCTGCCAGTACAAAAAGCAGGAGCCAGATAATACGGAACTGAACATGCCGGGCAACGCGATTGAGGGACGTCATTTCTTACCACCTGCAACAAGATTCTTGCGAGATGGTAGGGGTTACCCTTTGTTTACTCTTTGTGTCAGAGCAAGGACAGATTCTGACAAGAGTGGATGTGGGTCGGCGTCAGTCAGTCCTTGATCCGTGAGGAATGATGGCAGGCTTTGCTGGCCGGGCTTTAGATGAGGTTCAGCCTTGCTGACGCAAATAATTCAGGACCGCGTCGGCATCACCCTGAAAAATGATCCGTTCCGCTTTTTGTTCGCGTTGATAGGCGTACATGGGGTCGTAGTATTGCGTCAGCAAACCGCCGATCCACTCCCGGTGACCCTCCAGCGCGCCGCTGCGCTCCTGCTCCTGTAAGGCCTCGTCCATGATGGTGGCCAGTTGCTGGTAGCGTTGATGGCCCAGGCGCTTGGTAATGCGGGCCAGGCTTTGGCGCAGTTGTTCGGCAAAGAGGGCAAAGCCTGTTTGTGGCTCGTGTTGGGCTGTGTATTCCGCGTGCAGGTTCTGGACGTAATCGCGCACGATGCGCGTAATGCGGTTTTCCAGGCTATCTTCCAGCCAGATGATGGGCCACTGCTGCATCCCTCGGTACAGGCCCAGTGGCAGGCTGCAACGGCCTATGGTTTGGCTTTCATCTTCCAGGACGAAGTGCTGGTGCCCTTGGGCCGTTTTTTTGAGCATGGCGATCGATAGGCGATGCTCGAAGTCGATCTGGCTGGGCTGGCTGGTGGCGTGTTTGCCAAAGCTGGATCCACGATGATGCGCGTAGCCTTCCAGGTCCAGACTGTTATCAAGCTGCTGCAGGACATCGGTCTTGCCGGTGCCAGTCATGCCGCCCAGTACCTGAAAACGGGCGCTGCCGACGGTTTGTTCCAGATTGTTCAGCAAGAAGCCACGCATAGCCTTGTAGCCGCCCACTACGCGGGGATAGGGAATGTCTGCCTCTTCGCGCAGCCAGGTTTGTGTGATCTGGCTGCGCAGACCGCCTCGAAAGCAATACAGGTAGCCGTCGGGGTGGTCTTGCGTAAATTTCGCCCAGGCCTGCAGGCGAGCTTGCTTGAGCTGGCCACTGACCAGCTTGTTACCCAAGGCAATGGCGGCATCCTGGCCATGTTGCTTGTAGCAGATCCCCACCAGGTGACGCTCCTCGTCGTTCATCAGTGGCAGGTTCAATGCGCCGGGAAAGGCGCCTTTACTGAATTCGATGGGAGCGCGAGCGTCCATCAAAGGCACATCGTTCAGGAACAGCTCGCGGTAGTGGTGGGTATCAGGACGCATCAAGCGATTTCGACGGCGTGGGTTTTGGCGGGGATGAATTCCCCGATGGCTTCCAGGGTCAGGCCCAATTCCTGTGCTGTTGCCAGAAACTCGGCAGTGGCAGCAGGCTCCACGGCGATCAGCAAACCGCCGCTGGTTTGTGGGTCGCACAGAATGTTGATCTGATCCTGGCTGATAGGAGCGATGCGATGGCCGTAGCTGTCGAAGTTGCGTTGCGTGCCGCCGGGTACACAGCCTTCCTGCAGGTAGTATTCAATGCCGGGCAATAGGGGCACACGGTCCAGATTCAGACGGGCGGTCAGGCCGCTGCCATCTGCCATTTCGATCAGGTGGCCCAGCAGACCAAAGCCAGTCACATCGGTCATGGCTTGAACACCGGGAAGTTGTGCAAAGCGGCTGCCGGGTTTGTTGAGCGTGCACATCCAGTCGCGTGCCAGGTTTTGATCTTCAGGACGAAGCTTGGCTTTTTTCTCGGCCGTGGTCAGCACGCCAATACCCAGGGGTTTGGTCAGATAGAGCAGGCAGCCTTCGGTTGCGGTGTCGTTGCGTTTTAACTGGCCTTTATCAACTACGCCCGTTACAGCCAGCCCAAAAATGGGCTCGGGGGCATCAATGGAGTGACCACCGGCCAGGGTAATGCCAGCAGCATCGCAAGCCGCACGCCCACCACGCACGACCTCGCGGGCGACTTCAGGGGACAGGACATTGATGGGCCAGCCCAAAATGGCGATGGCCATGATCGGTTTACCACCCATGGCGTAGATATCGCTGATGGCGTTGGTCGCGGCAATGCGCCCAAAGTCATACGGATCGTCCACGATGGGCATGAAAAAGTCGGTGGTCGAGACGACGCCTGTTTCTTCATTCAAGCCGTACACAGCCGCATCATCACGTGATGTATTGCCTACCCACAGGTTCGGGTCCACGTTCTGGGCTCCGCTTCCCGCCAGGATAATGTCCAATACTTTGGGAGAAATCTTGCAGCCGCAACCGGCTCCGTGACTGTATTGGGTCAGACGAATGGCAGTATCCATGAGCGCGTACCAAGAAAGAGGTTGAAGATGAAATGATACTAAATTGCCTCAATGCCCTGCAGGCTTTTGCTACGGAAAGAGCAGGGGGCGAACACGCTGGACCAACTGGTCGGCGGCCACCCACTGTGCAAATTGCTCGCCCAGTCGCTGGCTTTGTTCGACGGAGTTTTGCCAGGCAACACGCCGTTCTGCGTCGGGTAGACGCTTGTAGTCGGAGCGATCGGGGATTTTGCGGTCTTTTAGACGCCGATAGAAACGTTCGGTCGGGCACAGCAAAATCAGATTGTCCAGGTTGTGACGGCGGCGAGCCTTTTGCCAACGGGGCAGGTATTTGTCGAACCAGCTGGCGCTGATCTTTTGAGTGAAATGGGGAAACAAGGTCAGGCCAGGACTGTCCAGATCCAGAGCGCAGAAGTTGTAGTCGACTAGACCCCCATCCCGGTATAGACCGGCAGGCCAGTTATGGGCGGCATTCACACCGTCAATCACGAGTGGAATAGCGGTGCTGGCGGCCAGGGTCTCGAACAAATTGTGCTGATCCAGTGCGGCGTAGCGAGCCAGGTCTTGATGTCTGCCGTGAATGGGCAAGGGGCTGCGGGTGTCGTGCACGATAACCCGCTCAAAGAACCAATGCGGGATAGCAGGGTGCACATAATTGCCGACCATGCAGCTGAGCAGGGCCGCGCCTAGCTGTTTGGGGTTGCGGGAACCCGCCCAGCCCTTGCTGCGTGCCACGGTAATGGCGAAGCGATAGCGTGGATGGTTCAGGATCGCAGCCTGTGAGTCGGCGTCCCCCAGCAAGGTTTTCAGCATGGTCTGGGTCGACCGGGTAATGTCCGCTACCGTGGATTTGGGCAGAAAGGGGCTGTGTATATAAAGCTGCGCAAAGTCCGCAAAGGCTTTGTGCGGATCGCGCTGGGCCGCACAGGCAAAACGCCAGGAAGCAATGGAGCTGCCAAACAGCCACAACGGCTCATCATGCGTGTTGAGCCAGTCGCCAAACAAATACTGATCCAGCCCGGTTAGCGCCAAAGCCTTGGGCCCACCCGCGCTGCCAATCAGTGTGCTGATGTCCTTGGCATGCAAACCATTGCTTTGAATATGACGATAAGCACGAGGCCCGGCGTAGATCGCGAGATCAGACTCGGTGGACGACAAGATCAGCTCCCGAATGTGGTGATTCTGTAGCCAGAAAGCTGGCCAACCAGGCTTTAGTCTAGCGCTGTTATGGCTGAAGGAAGAGCTTATCGGTCGGGTGAGGTAGACGAATGCAGTGAAGAAATAAAAATGGCCGGCTCTAGAGGCGCCGGCCATTTGAAGGGACTAAAGGCGTTTAGAAACGCAAGCCTACGCCCAGCCAGTAACGACGGCCATCTTCGACGTAGCTGTAGTCATCGTAGCGGATTTGTTTATCCAGGATGTTGTAGATACCGGCGTACAGGTCTACGTTCTTGTTCAGCTTGTAGGTGCCGCCCAGATCTACAAAGGTGTAGGACGGTGCACGTGTGGTCGAAGAAGACGCCGAGGTGACGGGCTCACTTTCCTTGCCACGGTAGTTCACGCGGGCCCATGTGCTGATCTTCTCGGTAGGACGCCAATCCAGGCTGACATTAGCCATGTGCTTGGGCATCTGGTTCAGAGGCTGACCTTCGTTAGGACCGCTCTTTTGCTTGGAGTGGGTGTAGGTGTAATTGGCTTTCAAGGTCCAGTCTTGAGCCAGATCCCAGCTGAAGTTGGTTTCAATACCACGGGTTACCGCCTTGTCCACGTTCTCGTAAGTAGTGGGGTCGGAACCAAACTGGTTAGGGCCGTCGGTACATTTGCTGGCCGGGCATGCAACGCGAGTGATCTTGTCCTTGAAATCGTTATTAAACAAAGTCACGCCAGCGGAGAAGCCCTCCAGACTGTCATACATGACGCCGAGTTCTTGCGACAGCGATTTTTCTGGCTTCAGGTCAGGGTTACCGTACATATTGCCACCACGGCTGACCTGGCCCCAACCAGGGATGGTTTGACGCAGGTCAGGTGCACGGAAGCCGGTGGATACACCGCCTTTGATAGTCCAGTTGTCTGTGGCAGACCACACGCCATAGATACGTGGACTGAAGTGCTTGCCAAAGTTCTCGTCGTGGTCGTAGCGAAGGCCGCCGGTCAGGGCGAAGCTGTTGGTCAGGCTCCACTCGTCTTCCATGAATAGCGACCATTGGGTGCGTTTGATACGGTTGATTCCAGTTGTGAGCTGGTTACCGGTTTCGTCGTTCAGTTTTTGATGCTGGTAGGAGGCACCCAGCGTCAGCAGATGTTCGCCCAGGGGGGCAACCCATGCAGTACGTGCATCGGTATTTTTGATGCGCATGTCACGCGACTTGTTGTTGAAGTCTTCCTGTTGCACGTAGGTGTCAGAGGTTGCAAATCCCCAGTTACCACTGTGAGTCAAAGAGACCTTTTCACCCCGGTAATCTGTCTCGGAACTGGCAGGGCAACCGGAGCGTCCGCAAGCCGTGCCGGGAGCAATTGGCTCAACGGTTTTGCCCAAAGTGGAATTGTATTTTTGACGCTTTGTGCTGCCTTCCAGAACAAAGCTGTGGTTTTCCGAAGGGGTCAGGCTCAGCTTGGCACCGACTTCAAAGGACTCACGTTTGCGATAACCGTTGTAGATATCGTCTTCTTTACGATTTGTTTGCTGACCATAGATCTGCAAGCCCAGCACGCCATCCTTGATCGGGCCGCCCAGCATGAAGTTACCTTGGAAGATGTCGCCCGAGCGGCTGTGCGATTGCAAGGTGCTATCCAGGCGAATGGAACCGCCCCATTCCTTGGGTACTTTGCGGGTAATGATGTTGATCACCCCGCCCATGGCGTCGGAGCCATACAGCGAGGACATGGGGCCGCGCACCACTTCGATACGTTCAATTTCGGACAGGGGAGGGGTCCAGCCGCCTTCCACACCGGAGGAGTCCGAATTGGTCCGTGTTTCGGTCGAGCTTTGGCGTTTGCCGTCGATCAGGATCAGTGTGTATTTGGAGCTCATGCCGCGAATGGTGATGTCGCGACGGTCACCACCGCCAGTCACAATGACGCCAGGCACATCTTGCAGAGCGTCGTAGGCATCACGGTAGAACTTGTTTTCCAGGTCTTCGCGGGTAATGACGGTAATCGACGCAGGAGCTTCTTTAATGTCTTGCTCAAAGCCTGAGGCGGTAACAACCACTGGGCTGAGTTGGACGGGTGTGCTTTCTTGAGCAACGGCACCACTAGCAGCAAAAGCGCCTGCCAGAACGAGCGGCAAGCGCTTTACGGTAAATAGAGATTTCATTGACGACTTCCAATTTGTGTCTGTTTTTAGCGTGTGCTGCGGTTGCGTTGCTCTTGGCGGCAGTATTTTCCTTACAGCGGAAATAATGATACCGATTCTCATTATCGGTTCAAGCGTGAAACCTTATAACTCGAATAGAAATGAGAGTAATTATTATGTTGGTTGTGAAAAAGCGACGTTATGGTGTGCCAGACCTCCAGACTTCGGAGCAAGCCCGGAGGTCGGCAAGATGCATTAGAAGCTGGCAGTCAATGTCGCGTAGTACTGACGACCAGGTTCGTTATAGGTGTTGGCACCTTGGCCGCTACCCGAGTCTTCGCGGTACAAGCGCTTGTCGAACAGGTTGTTCACGCCCAGACGGATATTGGTGGACTTGCTCACCTGGTAAGCGCCGCTCAGACCGAAGATGGCATACGAACCGCGTTCACGCAGACCATCGCCTTTCACTTCCGAGTTGTTGGACAGATTGTGTGAACGTGGCTTTTGCTTGCCATACAGCGTGGCAGTAGCCAGCAAGGACAGCTTGTCGTTGACGCGCCAGTCCAGCGTACTGTTCAGGGTGTAGCGGGGGATGACAGTCAAAGGCTGGTTCGTTTCCTTGGACTTGTTGGTGATCATGTAAGTCAGGTTGTTGCTCAGGCTCAGCGTGTCACCGTTCTCGCCCAGAATCGGGATAGTCAGGTTGCCTTCCAGACCACGGATCACGGCCTTGCCGGAGTTGACCCACTGGAAGGGACGTACCAGCGAGCCTCCAATGTTTACTGCATCTGGAATGGTCTGGTCGCCCATATCGGCCACGATCTTGTTGCTGTAGTCGTTCTGGAAGTAAGTCAGACCTGCTGCCCAGCCCGCGTTGTCGTAGGCCAGACCGATTTCCTTGTTGATGCTGCGCTCGGGCGACAGATTGTCGTTACCGAAGATGTAGCAAGGGCCGCTTACGCGTTGACCAGTTACCGGGTCGTACGGGCAACCGTTGCCCCGTGTTTGATACAGGTAGTTGGGGTTGGACTGATACAGGTTAGGTGCTTTGAAAGCGCGGGCGATACCGCCCTTCAGGGTGATGCTGTCGGTAATGAAGTAGGAGGCGTTCAGGCTGGGGCTCCAGTTGTCACCGAACTTGCTGTGATGGTCGAACCGCACTCCTGGTGTCACGGTCAAGGCGTCGGTCAGCTCGATATTGCCTTCCACATAGGCGGCTGTTGTACGGGCCTTGCTTTTGGAGTCCGTGTTTTTGTTGATGGTTTGGCCAGAGCGAGTGGCGTAGTCATCATCCAGGCTTTGATCGCGGTGCTCGAATCCGACCGTCATCAAGACGTGCTTGTTGGCGATCTGCAGGGGTGTGTTGTATTCGCCCGAGATGTTCAGGGAACGCAGTTCGGAAACAGAGCCGGCACCGGGGTTGGAGATGCTGCCCTCAACGGCACCGGCCAGGCCCTCATTCAAACGTGAGTTGGTCGTGCCTTCATATGCAAAGGTCAGGCGGGAGCGGCGGCCCTGGCCGTAGTCACCATAGTGGCTGAGCGAGCCGGCGCGACGATACATGATGTTCGTTTCAGCCCCATCTTCGGCAAGTGATGCAATGGTTTGCGTGCTGCGGCTAAACAGACGCTCTCCTGAGTAGATATTGCCTTGGCGGCTGAATGAGCCTTCCAGCTCCAGACGGTGGTCCCGGTTGATGTCCAGGCGCAGCAAGCCGTTAACGTCTTTATTGCGTACCCCCTCGCGGCCCGCAGGTGGCACGGTGGTTTCGTTCACCTCCATGCCGGAAGCCTGGGCGTTCAACGCGGGTTTGTCGGCATCTGTCTTGGCGATATTGCCGTAGACGCGGAAAGACAGCTTGTCGGCAATGGGGCCGGACAGGTTAAAGCCGGTACGACGTGTGGAGCCGTAGTCGCTGTCCTCAGGAATCAGACCGTAGGCGGTTACCGAGCCGGAGAAGGTATCGGTAGGCGCTTTTGTGATGATGTT
Source organism: Alcaligenes phenolicus (assembly GCF_032063905.1). Taxonomy (NCBI): domain Bacteria; kingdom Pseudomonadati; phylum Pseudomonadota; class Betaproteobacteria; order Burkholderiales; family Alcaligenaceae; genus Alcaligenes; species Alcaligenes phenolicus. The sequence continues at coordinate 318,885 of NZ_DAMBOE010000003.1, read as the reverse complement.
CACGACACCACCGGCAGCACCGGAGCCATAGCGCGCAGCAGCCGGGCCGCGCAGCACTTCAATGCGTTCGATGGCGTTGACGGGCACCCAGTTGCTGTCGCCCCGTGTATTACGTTCACCGTCGCGCCCCATGCGAATGGAGTCGCGCGAACTGACAGGTTTACCGTCAATCAGGATCAAGGTGTTTTCAGGGCCCATGCCGCGCAAGTCGATCTGGCGGCTATTGCCGTAGGAACCGGATGGGCTGTTACCGGTCAGGTTCACGCCGGGCATGGTGCGGATCAGTTCGGACAGATCGTTGGCGGGAGGGCGTTTTTCAATATCCTCGGCAGTAATCGTGGACACGCCTGGAGCCTGTTTGACGGCTTCTTCTGCCGAAGGCAAGACGCGAATTTCTTCCAGCGAGGTGACCCCACCACGGACGTTGGAAGTTTGTGCCTGAGCACTGAAACTGGCTGCCAAAGCCGTGGCGAGCAGGCCCAATGCAAAGATCGGGCGGCGAGCCGGAGGCGCCAATAAGTTCATAATCACTTTCCTAGTAAACGATAAACAGAATGAGAATTGTTCGCGATCAGGATTGTGTTTAAAAATGTGACGCCTGTCGAGAAAGCTGACGAATGTGTGGTTTTTGAAACACGGACAGAGAAGAGGGGCATTGAAAATGATCTGGACAGGATTTGTTCTATAGGAAAAGTTATTGAGTTCTTCCATGAAAATCAGAGGAGGAAAATAGTCTGAACCTTGTAGATGGTCGTCTTGATGTATTCATTCAGCGCCGCAAATAAAACTTTTAGGACAATAATTTCTTTATTTGACACGATGGGTCATTTTTGATGAGAATGTGTCCTGAACAATTCAAACTTAAAAAGTTCAGGAGACATCCAATGAAAAAGATGCTTGGTTTGATGATGGCCGGGTGGGCGGCCTTGACGATGACGGCGGCTCCGGCACAAGCAACGACGTTCCCGGCACAGCCAGTACGTCTGATCGTGCCTTTTGGTGCAGGGGGGATCACCGACCTGGTGGCACGCCTCCTTGCCCAGCAGTTGGGTAAGGAGCTGGACCAGACCGTGATTGTTGAAAACAAGGCAGGAGCCGGGGGCATGATCGCCGCTCAGGCTGCACAAAATGCGAAAGCGGACGGTTACACCGTGTTCATGGGGACAGTAGGTACACAGGTGGTCAACCCTTTGATTCTTTCCAAAATCAACTACGACCCGCAGGCCTTTGTGCCCATCGGCATGGTGACGGGGTCTCCGTATGTTCTGGCGGTTCGTTCGGATTTGGGTACGGAGAACTATGCCCAACTGGTTGCCCATGCCCGTCAGGAGCCAGGGCTCCTTAACTTCGGATCGGCAGGGATAGGGAGTGCTCCGCACTTGGGGGTAGAGCTTTTCAAGTTGACCGAGAAACTTGATGTGCGACATATCCCTTTCAAGAGTGGAGGGGAGGCGGTCAGTGCCGTTGTGGGCCGTCATGCCGACATGGTGATGGATGCCATTCCCGTGATCATGCCGCAGGTGAAGGCAGGCAAGCTTCAGGCCCTGGTTCTGGCTGATAACCAACGCTCCCCCGCCGCTCCCGATGTGCCTTCCAGCGCAGAGCTGGGGGCTGCTGAGCTACGTATCAGCTCCTGGAACGTGTTGCTGGCCCCGCCGGGTACGCCACAGGAGGTTGTTGCGGTGTTGGAGACGGCATTGCAAAAGACACTGGCCAACCCGGAATTCAAAGCCCATCTGGAGCAGCAGGGTAGCCAGGTCTACACCGGCACCCAGGATGAGTATCAAAGCTTCATCGCGGCTGAGCGCAGCAAGTGGCAGCGTATTGTTCAGACCGCAGAAATCAGTCTTGAGTGAGGTAAAGACAATGAACCACGCCGCTCTGGAGCTTATCGACACGGTGCATACCGGCAATGGCTGGAAGGTACGACTGTTGTGCGGTTATTTGGGTATAGCGCTACAGCGGCGCAGCCTGTCTATTGTGGAGGGGGATCTGGATACCGAGGTGTTCCGGCAAATCAACCCCTGGGGACAGGTGCCGGTACTGCGAACCCGGGAAGGGCCCTGGCTGGCAGAGTCGGCCGCTATTTTGTGGTACCTGGCGCAGGGCACAGACTTTCTGCCCGCGGACCCGCTCGCGCAGGCTCAGGTGCTGCAGTGGCTGTCTTTTGAGCAGACTCAGCATATGACCAATCTTGCGCAGCCCAGACTGTGGGTGGCGTTGCGGGGGACGATGACGGTGGATGATCCTGCGGTGCTGGCGTGGCGCGAACAGGGCGATAAAGCTCTGGCCCAGATGGAGGTGCATTTGCAGTTGCATCGCTATTTCGTTGGGGGCAGGCCCAGCATCGCCGATGTGGCCTTGTTTCCCTATACCTGCATGGCGGAGCAGGGAGGGTACGACCTGCGCCCCTATCCATCGGTACGACATTGGCTCGAGCGTATGCAGACCCTGGCGGGCTATGTCCCGCTGCTGTGAGCAGGATATTAATTTACAAAAGGAGTTGTTATGAGTGACACCATGAGCTTGTCCAAGTCCGTGCTGATTGAACAGGCGCAAAGCCAGATGCAGGCCCTCTTCGAAATCCCTGAGCGCAGTGTTCCCGAGAAGCTCGCACTGACGTGCCGTATTCTTTTTGATGGCGGTCATGACTCTGGGTTGGCTGGCCAGATCACAGCACGCGGCGAACAGGAAGGCACGTATTTTACGCAGCAGCTGGGGCTTGGGTTTGATGAAATTACGTCGACCAACGTCTTGCTGGTAGATGAAGATTTAACGGTTTTGAAGGGATATGGGATGCCTAATCCAGCAAACCGTTTTCATTCCTGGGTGTATCGTGCCCGGCCGGATGTGAACTGCATCATTCATACACATCCCTTGCATGTGGCCGCCCTGTCCATGCTGGAGGTGCCGTTGAACGTATCCCATATGGACAATTGCCCTTTGTATGAGGACTGCGCGTTCCTGAAGGATTGGCCGGGTGTTCCTGTGGGCAATGAAGAGGGACAGATCATTTCTGAGGCCTTGGGTGACAAGCGCGCTATTCTTTTATCGCACCATGGAATGTTGGTGGCGGCGGCCTCAGTAGAAGAAGCCTGCGTATTGGCTTTGCAATTTGAGCGTACAGCGCGCATGCAACTGCTGGCGATGTCAGCCGGAACGATCCAGCCTATTGCGCCGGAACTGGGCCGGGAGGCACATGACTGGATTCTGAGGCCGCGCCGCTCCCAGATCGGCTTTGAATACTATGCCCGCAAAGCGCTGAAACGCCATACGGATGTTTTTGAGTAGAATAAGAGGCCGCTTTTTTATATGCGCCCCGAGCTTGACCTCGGGCGCTACACCTCTTGTCTAGCCCATGACCCATCTTCCCTTTCGCTTGCGCGCCCTGCGTCGCCAACATGGCTTGTCGCTGGAGCAGTTGGCCCAGCGCACCGGTTTGACTAAAAGTTATCTGTCCAAGCTGGAGCGGGCAGTCAGTGCGCCGTCCATCTCTACTGTGGTCAAGCTGGCCCAGGCTTATGGCATGGGGGTGTCGCAGTTGATTGGAGAGGGGGATCTGGATCAAGACGAAAGCGTGTGTGTCGTGCGTCGGCACGATCGTATGCCCTTGCCCAGCGTGGCAGGTCATAGCGCCTATCGTTACGAGAGCATGGCCGGGCGGCGGCGCTTTCGTTTAATGGACCCCTTTGTTATCTACCCTCCACACGAGCAACAGCTGCCAGCGCCAACTTTTCCGCATGGGGGAGAAGAGTTCTTGTTTGTGATCCAAGGGCAAGTGCAAGTCACCATTGCAGAGCACAGCATGACCTTGGAGACGGGTGATTCCGTGTATTTTGATTCGGAGCTACCCCACAGCGTGCTTAGCCTGGGGGATCAGCAGGCGCAGGTATTGGCGGTGACTTGCTCTGACTCGGGACCAACAGCAGGGCGTCCAACGTCTGATACGCCGGTTTAGTCAGTGAATACGTGCCTCTGGCATGTGTGTGGGGAGATTTTCTGCCAGCAAAGTGGCGGAAAGCAGCAGGAGTCGAACCTACCTGGGAACGTCTGACGCCCCCAACCGGGTTTGAAGCCCGGCCGTGCCACCGGGCACGGATGCTTTCCTTCAAGAGGCCCTATCATACGTTAGGGCTGATTACGCTTCAATGATCAGGGCGCTGCCTGCTCTGGCTCTTGCATGACGCTTCGGGTTCAATCCGCTGCCGCCCAGGCTTCACCCCGTAATACATGGCGATCACGTACACGTCGTGTATAGCCGACGCGATCAAAGAACTCCAGAATCTGAATGGCCCGTTTGCGGCCCAGTCCCGTTGCGTCCCGGAACTGCGCGGCGCTGACGCCTTGGCCGCTGTGCAGCTCCTTGACGATATTGGCTAGCACTGCGATTTGGCGACGGTGGTAGAACAGGTCATGCACGACCTGAAACAGCTCGCCTTGGCGCACCAGTCGGCGCAGTACGTTGCGGGTCTGCTCTTCTGGGGCTTCGGTTTCTTTGGCCAGATCACGTGTCCATGGAGGATCAAAGCGGCCTGCCTCGATCAGGGGCAGCAGGGCGGTGGCCAGCGCTTCATCTTCGGGGCTGAGGGTGACGCGGTGGCCTGGCGTATGCAGCCAGGCTCCTTGTCGCGCCAGCCGCTGTTCTGTCAGCAGATATTCGGTCAGGAGCTGCCAGATAGCGTCGGGCATGGTGGGGGCGGCCATGCGTCGCAAGCGGCTGATGGACAGGCCTGGCTCGTCCGGATTGCGCTCGTGGAACTGCAGCATCACGCTTTCTATGTGCTGACACAGTGCTTCCAGGCGTGCATCGCTCAACAAGATAGGCTGACTTTGTGGGCGAGATCCGGTGTGCCAGCGGGCATTGGCCGGAGCGCTCAAGCCTTGTTGAGATCCTCCCGACAGACGCAGCAGTGTTGCTTCGTCCAGACCGTAAGGTGCTTGGGCCAGCAGGCCCTCCAACGGTCCGCCGCGAGTCCATTGTGCCAAGGCATCCAGCCAGGCCAGGCGCGTTGCGGAGCGTCGTTTGCGGTCCGGTGCATTCGGGTCCAGCACAATCCCGCCGCCGACCGTTTCGCTGGCCTGGGCATTGCGCAAGATAAAGCGCTCGCCCGTCATGGTGCAGATCGGGCGGTCAAAGACCAACTGGACCTTGCCGGTCTGGCCGGGCTGCAAGGACTCGCCATCCAAAGGCACGGCATGGGCCGTCAGGTGAGCAGCCCCCATGTGGACATGCCAGGGCGACCAGGTACGTAGGGCGGGAATATCTTTGTCCAGCAGGCTCAACTCCACGTCGATACGTGTGGAGGGGATGAAGCAGCGGGCATCGGCCAGCCAGTCGCCACGCTCGATATCCTGTACATCAATTCCGCCCAGGTTCAGGGCACAACGCTGACCGGCAAGGGCCTGGCGTGATGCCTGATTCTGGGCGTGAATGCTGCGCACTCGTACGGGTGTACCGCGTGGCATCAGGCGCAAGTCCATCGCCGGGCCATCCAGATCCAGCACGCCATCGTGCACTGTGCCGGTCACGACGGTGCCGTGACCTTGCAAGGTGAAGACACGGTCAATGGCCAGGCGGAAATAGCCCTTGCCATCCTGTTTGGTGGATTGCATGGCCTGTGCATGCAGATGCTGGCGCAGTGCTTCCAGGCCGGGTTTGTCGTCGGACAGGGCATCAATAACGAAGATGGGGGCATTGTCCAGAAAGCTTCCCTGGACAAGTGCTTGCAGCTCGGCTTTGACGGATTCAATTCTGGCAGCATCAGCGCGATCCGCCTTGCTCAGGACGATGGCACCCGCCTGCAAACCCAGCAATTGCAGCACGGCCAGATGCTCTCGGGTTTGCGGCATGACACCGTCATCTGCAGCCACGATCAGCAAACCAAAATCAATGCCGGTTGCTCCTGCGACCATGGTATGTACCAGACGTTCGTGGCCGGGCACATCAATAAATCCCAGAATCTGGCCATCAGGCAAAGGCGTATAGGCATAGCCCAGCTGGATGGAGATACCGCGTTTTTTTTCTTCTTCCAGACGGTCGGTATCCACACCCGTCAAGGCGCGGATCAAGGTGGTTTTGCCGTGATCGATATGTCCTGCAGTACCAACAATCATGCTTGCTCGGGAATCAGTTGTGCGCTGAAGGCGGCCTCAAAGGGTTCTTCCAGACAGCGCAGGTCCAGCCAAAAGGCATCTTGCGCAATGCGCCCGATGACGGGCTGGGGCAAAGTGCGCAGGCGTTTTTCCAGTTGAGTCAGATGGCGACCCGGACGGCCTGTGCCTTGGTAGGCAAAGCGCAGTCCAAAGCTGGGCAGCACGTCTTCGGGCAAAGCACCGCTGCCAATCTGGCTCAGCATGGCAGTGGGTTCGACTGCAAATTGTGTCCCTACCCATTGCTGCAAGACAGGGGCCAAACGTAGTGCTTGGGCACGCATTTCAGCCGAAGGTCGAGTCAGCAGACGCAGGGTGGTCAGGTGCTCGGGCAGGCGCTCTGGCGAACGGTACAAGGCCAGCACAGGTTCCAGTGCCGCCAAGGTGATTTTGCCCACGCGCAGAGCACGTTTGAGCGGGTTTTTCTTGATCTTGGCGATCAGGTCTGCCCGGCCTACGATCAGACCGGCCTGGGGGCCACCCAGCAGCTTGTCGCCGCTGAAAGTCACGATATCGGCACCGGCTTCGATGGTCTCGCGCACGGTGGGCTCGGGCGGCAGGCCCCACTGGCTCAGGTCCACCAAGGTGCCGCTGCCCAGATCCACGCTGGTGGGCAGGCCGTGCTTCCTGGCGATCTGTGCAACCTCTTCGACTGCAACGCTTTTGGTGAAGCCTTTGACGGCGTAGTTGCTGCAATGCACCTTCATCAACATGGCGCTGCGCTCGCTGATGGCGTTTTCGTAGTCAGCCGCGTGGGTACGGTTGGTGGTGCCCACCTCATGCAGACGAGCACCGGCACGCTTCATGATGTCGGGGATACGGAAGGCGCCGCCAATTTCAACCAGTTCGCCGCGCGACACCACCGTTTCGCGCCGGGGGCTCAGGGTGCTGAGCATCAGCAGCACGGCGGCGGCATTATTGTTCACGACTGTGGCGGCTTCAGCGCCGGTCAGTTCGCAGAGCAAGGGGTTGATCAGGTCATCGCGGTCGCCTCGGCCGCCGGTTTCCAGATCAAACTCCAGATTGGCGGGCGAGCGCATGGCCTGGACAACAGCCTGTATGGCTTCATCCGGCAGCATTGCACGCCCAAGATTGGTGTGCAGCACGGTGCCGGTCAGATTGAAGACCGGGCGTAGCTGCAAGCGGGATTCTTCCTGCAGTTGTGCTTGCAGTGCTTTGGCAAGCTGAGCGGGCTCCAGATCCTGAGGGCTTAGTGTTCCCTTCAACACGGCCTCCCGCAGTGCCTGCAAATGGGCACGAGTGCGTTGACTCAGGCGTGTGTGACCGAACTGGCTTAGCAAGGGCTGGAACTCTGGCGAGCGCAGCAAGCGATCCAGGGAAGGGATGTGGGCGGGGGAGAGTTCAGGCGTAGGGCTCATCATTCAAAGGCAGGCGTTTGAGTCTATGGGCAAGGTCCGTCAGCTACGCCTTGTGCTCGGGGCAACAAGGCGTAGGGGAATCTTAGCTTAAGACTGGTGCCAAAGAAGCGGATTGCCGCTGGCGCGGGAATAGCCTTCTTCGCCCATCAGAACGTCCAGAGCCAGACTGGCCAGGTCGTCTGCAACTGGATCAAGACCCAGCTGCTTTTCCTGATAGAAGATTTTGCGGTAGGTGTGGCAGTTGTCGCAGGACTCGGCCTTGATCCCTTCCGGGCCATCTTCAATGGCGTGATACGCCACGCTTTTGGTGCTCTCGCAGTGCGAGCAGGTCACGCGCACCAGATGCCATTCCACGCTGCAACGCGGGCAGCACATGTAGCGGCAACCATCTTCACGACCACCGACACGTACCACGCTGGATACGGGCAGGCTGCCGCAGGATGGGCATACGCCAAAGGGGCTGGTCACAGACAATTGGCCTTCGGTCAGCGAGCAGGCCAGATGTGTCCAGTAGACCTGCAAGGCGGCCATGACAAAAGGTGCCGCGGCACCGTCTTGTTCAGGCAATTGCTCGGCCAGAATGGCGTCAGCCAGATCTTCCAGTTGTTGTGGGTCAGACTCGGCTTTCTTTAGCAGGCCCTGACAGACTTCTTGGGCGGCTGCAGGCACGTCCGAAGTGTTGATCATGTGATTGAGCAGGCTGCTCAAAATGCTGAGCCACTGTGGATCGCGCTTCCAGCCCGATGCCAGCAAGGGTGGCATACCGTGTCTTTGTGCTGTTTCCAGCACCTCAGCGGGCAGTTCGGCCGGGGGCAGGGCATTGAGTTGTTTGTGCTGTCCATCAACCAGATGTGCCAGCAAGAGCAGGTAGGCACCAACGGGATTGTCGGCAGCCAACTGACGCAGACGTGCTGCCCGGTCAGCAAAGACGCTGGCTCGCACAGGCAGGCGCAGTCGGGGGATGGAGGTGTGGTCCAGACTTTCGATTTCGCCGCGCGGAAGGATGCGTTGCAAGACAGACTCCTGAAAACAAGGCTGCCATGCCCGAAATGGTGCATGGCAGCCGGGTTGCTTATGTACCAGAGCCCCGCTTATTCGGCAGGACGGCTGGGACCTTTTTCCATTTCTTCACGGAACCAGGCGCGGTGGTGCTTCCAGGCCCAGGCACGGGTAACCGTACCGCGGGTCATGGCTTTGACCGAACCCTTTACCCAGATACCGGCGTAGATGTGCACGATAATCGCGCAAATCATCAGCAGGGCGCAGACCGCGTGCAGCACGGAGGCCAGGCGGATAGCCCAGATGGGGAAGAAGGCGGAAAAGTATTCGCGCCACATCACCACACCGGTTGCCAGCAGGCCGATCATGAAAATGACCAGAGCAAAAAACAGGATCTTTTGCCCGGCGTTATAGCGGCCTACTTCCGGAATGCGCTCGTCCTTGGCATTGAGCACGTCCTTGAAGTGACGCAGCCAGGCGGCGTCACCCTTGGAGAACATATTGTGCCGTACCATGCGAGCCGCAAACAGGAAAAAGCACACAAACATCACCACACCAATAAATGGGTGAAGAATGCGTGTCCACGGACCGCCGCCAAACAGGTTGGTCAGCCAGAACATCGACGGATGAAACAGCGCCAGCCCGGACAAGGCCAGCAGCACAAAGCTCATGGCAATGATCCAGTGATTAATGCGCTGACTGGTGGTGTAGCGCTGAATCAAGCCCTTGCGGTTGTGATCAGTCATGGTGAGCCTCCTGGATCTTGCGTGCGTCCTCGTCGGCGCGGCGCTCGTCTTCCTCGTCGGTCTCGTTAGGACCGGTTCGGATGTAGTGGAAGAAACCAATCAGGGCGGTCAGTGCCATGGCAGCAACCCCCAGCGGCTTGGCCACTCCCTTCCAGAGCGAGACCATCGGACTGATTTGCGGGTCCTTGGGCAGGTCGCTGTACAGCTCGGGTTTGTCGGCGTGGTGCAGCACGTACATGACGTGGGTGCCACCCACTCCAGCCGGGTCGTACAAACCTGCGTTTTCAAAGCCGCGCGATTTCAGGTCTTCGATACGCTCTGCAGCGTGGTGCTGCATGTCTTCCTTCGTACCAAACACGATCGCGCCGGTAGGACAGGTCTTGGCACAGGCCGGTTCCTGTCCGACCGCCACACGGTCCGAACACAAGGTGCACTTGTAGGCTTTCTTGTCCTTTTCCGAAATGCGAGGCACATCGAAAGGACAGCCGGTAACGCAGTAGCCGCAGCCAATGCAGTTTTCCTCGTGGAAATCCACAATGCCGTTGGTGTACTGCACGATGGCGCCTGGCGAGGGACAGGCCTTCAGGCAGCCCGGATCCTCGCAGTGCATGCAGCCGTCTTTGCGAATCAGCCATTCCAGATCGCCAGCGGGGTTTTCATACTCCGCAAAACGCATGATGGTCCAGGACTTGTCGGTCAGGTCGGCCGGGTTGTCATACACCCCGACGTTGTGACCGATTTCGTCGCGCGTATCGTTCCATTCCATGCAGGCGACCTGACAGGCCTTACAGCCAATGCACTTACTGGTGTCGATCAGCTTGGCCACTTCCCCGCCCACGGGCTCGCGCACGCTGGGCGATGGGGTGGTGGTTGCGGAGCGCCGTTTGATATCAAGTGATTGCAAGGCCATGGCTTACTCCTTAACCTTTTCAAGTTGAACCAGGAAGGCCTTGGTCTCCGGCGTTTGCGAGTTGCCATCGCCTACCGGCGGGGTCAGCGCATTGATCAGGAAACCAGGTCGGGCCAGACCCACAAAACCCCAGTGCAGCGGGATCCCCACTTGGTGGACAACCTTCCCATCCACGTTCAGGGCCTTGATGCGCTTGGTCACCACCGCTACGGCCTTGATGTAGCCACGGTTGGAAGACACCTTGACGCGGTCACCTTGCACAATGCCCACTTCCTTGGCCAGCTCCTCGCCAATTTCCACAAACTGTTCGGGCTGCACGATGGCGTTCAGCTTCACGTGCTTGGTCCAGTAGTGGAAGTGCTCGGTCAGGCGGTAGGTAGTACCCACGTAGGGGAACTTGTCTACCGTACCCATGGCCGCCAGGTCGTCCTTGAAGATACGCGCTGCCGGGTTGGTCATGGCACGTGGCTCGTCAGGACTGAGCGGGTTGTAACTGAGCGGGCTTTCAAAAGGCTCGTAGTGCTCGGGGAAGGGGCCTTCTGCCATGCCTTTACGGGCAAAGAAGCGGGCGACACCTTCGGGGTTCATGATGAACGGGCCCATGCCATCAGCCGGATTTTCATCGGCCTTGTAGTCAGGGATATCCGCACCACCCCAGCGCTTGCCATCCCAGTGAACCAGGCTGCGGCGTGGGTCAAAGGGTTTGCCGGTCAGGTCACAGGAAGCACGGTTGTAGAGCACGCGGCGGTTTGCTGGCCAGGCCCAGGCCCAGTTCAGCGTCTGGCCGATTCCGGTTGGATCGCTATTGTCGCGGCGAGCCATCAGGTTGCCTTGCTGCGTCCAGGCACCGGCATAGATCCAGCAACCACTCAGCGTGGTGCCGTCGTCGCGCAATTCGGCAAAGCCATCCAACTGCTCGCCTGCCTTACGCGTGATCTTGCTTGGATCTTTGGGATCATGCAGATCCACCAGTGCGCGGCCCGAGTATTCCTTGGCCAGTTCAGCGGCGGTTGGATCATCCGGGTTGGAGTACGGCCAGGACAGATTCAGGATCGGATCAGGGAAGGCACCGCCTTCTTTCTGGTACAGCGAGCGAATGCGCGTGAACAGCGTACTCATGATCTCAATGTCGCTCTTGGCCTCGCCCGGAGGGTTGGCGGCCTTCCAGTGCCATTGCAACCAGCGGCCCGAGTTCACCAGTGCGCCTTCTTCCTCGGCGAAACAGGTGGTGGGCAGACGGAAGACTTCGGTCTGGATGGAAGCGGAATCGACATCATTGTGCTCGCCATAGTTCTTCCAGAACTCTGACGTTTCCGTGACCAGCGGGTCCATGATGACCATGTACTTGAGCTTGGAGAAACCACGCAGCAGCTTGGCCTTGTACGGTGCCGCCGCCAGGGGGTTGAAGCCCTGACAGATGTAGCCCGTCATCTTGCCTTCGTCCATCAGCTCGAACACTTGCAGCATGTCGTAGAGCTTGTCCAGCTTGGGCAGATAGTCGTAGGCCCAGTTGTTCTCGGCCTGGGCGGCATCACCAAACCAGGCTTTCATCAGGCTGACGTGGAACTTCTTGTAGTTGCGCCAGTAGCTTAGCTGGTTGGGGCGTAGCGGCTGTTGGGCACGTGCGCCGATGTAGCCGTCAAACTCTTTCTCGGCCTGGTTGGGCAAAGTCAGATAGCCGGGCAGCAGGTTGGACATCAAACCCAGGTCAGTCAGACCCTGAATGTTGGAGTGTCCGCGCAGCGCGTTCATGCCACCGCCGGCAATACCAATATTGCCCAGCAGCAGCTGGACCATGGCGCCGGTACGGATGATCTGCGAACCAATACTGTGTTGCGTCCAGCCCAGTGCATACAGAATGGTGCCAGCGCGACCCGGTTCAGCGGTCGAGGCCAGCATTTCACAGACTTTCAGGAACTTGTCCTTGGGCGTGCCACAGACGCGTTCCACCATCTCGGGCGTGTAGCGCTCGTAGTGCTTGCGCAGCAGTTGGTAGACCGAGCGTGGGTGTTGCAAGGTGGGGTCCGTCTTGACGTAGCCGTCCTCGCCCAGCTCGTAGTCCCAGGAGGACTTGTCGTAGCTGCGTTTTTCTTCGTTGTAGCCCGAATACAGCCCCTGCTCGAAGTCAAAGTCTTCGCGCACGATAAAGGGCATATCGGTGTAGTTGCGCACGTATTCGTGCTGGATCTTGTCGTTATCCAGCAGGTATTTGATGACGCCACCCAGGAAGGTGATGTCGGTACCGGTACGTATAGGCGCGTAAAAGTCCGCTACGGATGCCGAACGCGTAAAGCGTGGATCCACAACGATCAGTTTTGCATTGTTGTGTGCTTTGGCCTCGGTCACCCATTTGAAACCACAGGGGTGCGCCTCGGCTGCGTTGCCGCCCATAATCAGCACAATATCCGCGTTCTTGATGTCGACCCAATGGTTCGTCATCGCTCCACGGCCAAACGTCGGGGCAAGACCTGCCACCGTCGGGCCGTGTCAGACACGTGCTTGGTTATCGAACGCCAGTACACCCATGCTGCGGATGACTTTATGGGTGACATAGCCCACTTCGTTACTACTTGCCGAAGCAGCCAGCATGCCGGTGGTCAGCCAACGGTTGACGACGGTGCCGTCTTCAGCGGTGGTCTGGAAGTTGGCGTCGCGGTCTTCTTTCATCAGCTTGGCAATACGCGTGAAAGCGTCTTCCCAGGAGATGCGTTCCCACTTGTCCGAGCCAGCGGCACGGTATTCAGGGTATTTGAGTCGGTTGGGGCTCTTGATGAAATCCACCAAGCCTGCGCCCTTGGGACAGAGTGTGCCACGGTTCACGGGGTGGTCGGCATCGCCTTCAATGTGAACCACGCTGGGCTCGGCATTCATGGCGCCGTCACCACGGGAGTACAGCAGCACTCCACAGGCTACAGAACAGTAAGGACAGGTATTTCGCGTCTCTGTCATGCGGGTCAGTTTGTACTGCCTGACTTCCGCCATGGCGGGGGTGGGCGCAGCGCCCAGCAAGACCATGCTGGAACTGGCCAGCGAGGCCCCCGTCACTTTGAAGAACTGACGCCGATTCATGTTCACCATGCGGCTCTCCAATAGGATTGTGTTTTCGTGTTTGAAATCGTCAGGGGAGGCGCCTTGTGAGCTCTGCCCCTGTTTTATAGTTGAACAGTATAAGCGTTGAACTTATGGGCTACTGCCAAGAGGGCGTGTCTAATTGATCAAGGACAATCTTGATTCTATTGAGGTTTTCACGCCGGAGCCGCAAGTGTAGTCGGTGATGCGGGTATTCACCTACTGTTTGCAAGGGATTTTTTCAATTTAGCGGGCTTGTTTGAAGAATTCGATCTGAAAGCTGCCGGGCAGTTCGAACTCGACGTGATGCAAGACCTGGGGTTCACAGAGTATTCATGCCTTAGCTGTAGTCGCAGATATGAATGTAAATATGCCCAATGCTGTGTTTTGAAGGCGTGCCTCTGACATGTTCAGGGCCTTTTTTATGGTCTGTTTGGATGTGTGTCTTGATCAGGATCAGTCGATAGGGCGGTCAGGGTGCTCTTTCAGAATTATCTGACAGACCGGGGTGGCACGGGTCGGTAAGTTCAGGGTTCACCGTTCTCTTACATCCTTAGGTTTGTCAGCCATGATGAATACATACTTGTTGACCACTGAAGATATTGATCCTCGCACCTTGCCCGAGCAGGCCGTGCTGTATGCCCATCTGTTGACACGAGATGCCATGAATGATGAGTGCGTGCGCAAGTTGATGGCCGCACCGCGTTTTGTGCGGTCGGACAAGGGCATTCCGTATGTGGTGCTCAAGGATATGCGAACGCATCGCTGGACCCTGATTCGTGCCTGGCGCGAGTATCTGGAGATCAAGCGTGAGCGTTTGGCCAGTCGCTTGGGAATCAGTGTGGCGGAATACAACGTGATCGAGAAAGGTCTTGTTCCGTTGAGCCAGACCATGCTGGCCCTGTTGGCGCAGGGAATGGGTCTGGACGAGACGCAGTTGCAGATGTCTCCGTATCAGCCCGTGCAGGAACCTTTGGCTTTGAGCTAGTGCCAAGGGATCAAAAACAAAGCTACGACAGGAAAGAGCAGATGCAGGCAGCAGCTTGTGCCAGGCTCGAAAGCAGTTCCGGCCCCATCACGTTTATCGCGTGATGGGGCCGGTTTTTTGAGTGCAGGATTTGGCTGGTTTTACTCGGCCGAGTCTTCGGTTTGCAGTTTCACTACCTGCTTGGCTCGGGTGTCGACATGCAGAGAGAAGATGTCGGGGCGCGAGTAGTGGCCGTAGACGTCAAAGTCCAGATTGGCCTGTTTGAGCAGGTCCATATCCAGTTCGGCGTACAGCTCGGTTTCTTCATCAAACACCGGGCCGGCCAGCACTTCGCCGGTGGGGCTGACGATCATGCTGCCGCCGTGCATTACGTAGCTGTCCGGAGCAAACTCGCCGGGCAGGGCAAATTCTTTCTGGAAGGACTCGGGGTAGTTGTTCAGGCGGATGGCCTGGCAGGCGGACAGCACAAACACACGGCCTTCAACGGCGATGTGAATCATGGACGAGGCCCAGGTGGGGCGGTCGTCTGCGGTGGGGGCGCAGTACAGTTCGGTGCCTTGGGCATACATGGTCTGACGCAGGGTGGGCATGTAGTTCTCCCAGCAGATCACGTTGCCGATACGACCCATGGGCGTGTCGACAGTGCCCATGGTGGAGCCATCGCCAAAGCCCCAGACCAGACGTTCCTGGCCGGTAGGCATCAGTTTGCGGTGGATGCCCACCACGCCTTTGCCCGGAGCCAGTGTCAGAGCGGTGCAGTACAGGGTGCGGCCCATTTTTTCGATTACGCCCATGACGGTGTACACACCGGTTTGGGTGACTGCATCGGCCAGTGCTTCCAGTTCAGGGCCACCCAGGGTGACTGCGCCTTCCACATACATCTGGTACAGGGCACGTCCTTCAGGACGGCGGTTGCCGATGACGCTGCCAAAGCTGATGCCTTTGGGATAACCACCCAGAAAGGCTTCGGGAAAGACAGCCAGGGTGGCGCCATTGGCAGCTACGCGCTGCAAGATGGCGGCGGCTTTTTCGACACTGCTGGCAGAGTCAAACGGAATGGATGCCGCTTGTATAACTGCAACTTTGCTCATAACTAGGTCTCCTTTAAAGGTCAGCCTGCGGACAAGTCCACGTTTTTGGTTTCAGGCAGGCGGGTATACAGGATCAGGAAGCACACCAGGGATACCGCAGCCAGGTACCAGGCCGGTACGTTGGGGTTACCTGTGTACTGGATCAGGGCAGCAGCAATGAAGGGGCCAGGGCCAGCCAGCAGAGCCGACGAGACGTTGTGGCCCAGTGCGGCGCCGGTCGAGCGAATCGAGGCGGGGAACACTTCCACCAGCAGCACCACGTTCATGACGGCAGAGATGGCTACCAGGAAAGCCATGATGATCAGGCCCAGAAGAATCAGCGCGGGTTTGCCGGAGTTCATCATGATGAAAATCGGGTAGGCCATGATGGTCAGACCCGCGGCGGCAAACAAGGCCAGTTTGCGGCGACCGTAGTGGTCCGAGAAACGGCCAACCAGTGGGTGCAAGATGCAATACACCACCAGCGAGGCACTGCACAGCCACAGGGCCGAGGTCTTGCTCATGCCCAGGATGGAAACCAGGTGGTTGTTGGCGTAGGTGATGAAGTAGTACAGCGACACCAGGAACAGAGCAGAGAACGCAAAGGACAGAACAAAGGCGTTGAACTTGTCCTTGGACGAGACGCGCTCCAGCGTGTTGTTGGCTTTCTTTTCCTGCAGCTCGTGGTAGACGGGGGTGTCGTTCAGTTTGCGACGGATAAAGACCGCAATGAAGGTCATCACAATCGACAGCACGAAGGGCACACGCCAGCCCCAGCTGTAGACCTGAGCTTCGGTCAGCGTGGCGTTGATGGCGGCAGCGGTGGCGGTACCGAGCAGGAAGGCGATGCCGGCGGTGAAGGTCACTACGCTGGCGGCGGTGGCACGACGGTTGGAAGGGGCGCTTTCCACCAGGAAAATACCGGCAGCGGACCATTCACCACCCACCATCATGCCTTGCAGGAAGCGCAGCACAACCAGCAGGATAGGAGCGGTAATGCCGATGGTGTCATAGCCAGGCAGCAGGCCAATCAGGGTGGTGAACACGCCCATGCCAAAGACGGTAATCATCAACACGGTCTTGCGGCCAAAGCGATCGCCAATGGGGCCCAGAATCAGGGCGCCAAAGGGGCGCGAGACAAAGCCCACGGCAAACACGGCCAGGGACGACAACAGGGAAACGCCAGCGGCGTCGGATGGAAAGTAGATGCTGCCGATAATGGCTGCAAAGTAGCCATAAATCGCGAAGTCAAACCATTCCATAAAGTTGCCAATACCAACGGCAACAACTTGTTTTTTACTCAGGCCCGGCTGGCCTGGGGGTGCCGATTTGGCATGCGAAGGGGCGACGGTAGCAGTGCCCATAGAGATCTCCTCGAGCAGGGCAGGTGAATACCTGCCCTTATTGTGGTTGTGGCTGATTTTTAGTCTAATCAAGCCAAATAATTATTCAAACTAATTAGAAAAATGGCTTCCATTAATATCGCTAATATCAGGCAGATGGATCTGAACCTGCTGCTGGTGTTCCAGTGCTTGATGAACGAGCGCAGCGTGACCAAGGCCGCCAATGCCCTATTTCTGACCCAGGGCGCGGTCAGCGCGTCCTTGCGCAAGTTGCGGGTGGTATTCAATGACGAGCTGTTTACCCGTGGTTCGCACGGAATGACGCCTACGCATCGGGCGTTGGAGATTGCCCCGCAGATATCCGAGGCCCTGAAAAGCATCTCGGCGCTGGTCACATCCGAGCAGGAGTTCGATCCAGCTCGCTCCAGCCGGGTTTTTCGCATCGCTTTGTCCGACGATCTGGAAAATATGCTGGCCAAACGCATGATTCGCATGGCTGACGAGCAGGGCTGGACGATCAGTTTTTCCTTCTACCAAACCAATAGCTATTTGTGGCCGCAAAGCATGGTGGAGCATGGGGCGGATCTGGCGATCTGCTCCAGCCCCAAATTTCTGAGCACCATGCACAAGTCGCAAGTGCTGTTTTCGGCTTCCTATATCTGCATTTACGATAAGCAGTCCATTGCGTTTTCAACCCCCATCAGCAAGCAGGAGTATCTGCATGCTCACCATGGGCGGGTGTCCTTTGACGGCTTGCGCGGTTTTGTCGATGAGCTCTTTGATGCCGAGCGACTGCAGCGCAAGGTCAAGGCCTCGTTCACGCATTTTTCCGGGGCAATCAACGCCATTATTGGCAGCCCTTTGGTGCTGACCATGCCCGATTACGCCGCCCGCTCCTTTGTGGAATGCAATAGTCGATTAGCCGTCTCGCCGGTGCCGTTGCGGGTGCCATCCTTTGTGGTGTCCATGATTTGGGACATCAACAAGGAACATGATGAAGAAAGCCGCTGGTTGCGGCGTTTTGTGCTGGAGCTGACCGAGTCTGTCAGCCAGTGACGTGCTGCCGATACGATCTGGCGGCGTACTATTGCTCCTGTTCTGTTTTCTTTTCTACTATCCGCCATGCGAATTTTATTGATTGAAGACGAGCCTGATTTGGCCCTGTGGCTGACACGCAGCATGCAAAAGAAAGGGTTTGCAGTCGAGTGGTCCAACGACGGGATGGTGGCCTACCATCGTTTGCAGATCGAGGAATTTGATGCGCTGGTCCTGGACCTGGGCTTGCCGGGCATGGACGGACGTGCCTTGCTGGCACGCCTGCGTTCGGATGATAACCGGACTCCCGTGTTGATCTTGACGGCTCGCGACTCCTTGCAGGAGCGAGTGGAAGCCCTGGAGTGTGGGGCGGACGATTTTTTGCCCAAACCTTTTCGTATTGAAGAGCTGGTGGCGCGCGTCAATGCCCTGATTCGTCGTAGCCGGGGCAAGGACAAACCGCGTATGGCGTGTGGCAGCCTGGTCTATGACTTGTCCACGCAGCGCTTTACGCTGGATTCGGCGCTTCTGTCCGTGTCACCGCGCGAGGCCGAGGTGCTGCGTATTCTGGTGCAGCGTAGCGGAGAGCCAGTGAACAAGCAGTTCATCCTGGATCGGCTCAATGACAAGGATGAGGATGAAATCAATATCGAAGCTATCGAGGTATTGGTGCATCGGTTGCGCAAGAAACTGCAGTCCTCGGATGTCCATATCGTCACTTTGCGCGGCGTAGGTTATTGCCTGGAGCCTGTGAGCGATGACGAGCCTTAGCGTATTGCCTTATTGGGGGCAAACATGGCCTTAAGCAGTTTGCGTCGTACTTTGTTGTTCATGCTGATTCCTGCGGCCTTGCTGACCTCGGGCGTGTCCCTGTTTGTTTCCAGCATGACCCTGAAAGATCAGGTCAACGCCGCGTTTGACCGGGCCTTGGCCGGTGCCTTGAAGTCCATGTCGTCCAATGTCTTGACCATCAGTGGCGGGCTGGCGATGGAGCAGTCTTACTACATGATGGAGTTCATGGAGTACACCATCAGCAGTCAGGTGTATTTCAGGGTGGCCACTGAAGATGGTTTGTCGGAAATTGGCTTTACCGGTATGCCCTTGCCCATGCGGCGTCTGCTCAGTAACCAGCCCGTGTTTTATGACGCTGAGTATTTGGGAGAGCCCTTGCGCATCGCGGCAGTGGCGCTGGAATCGGATGGGCGCCTGCAGACTTATCAAGACAGCCGAATCCTGATTCAGGCAGGTGAAAACCTGAGCGAGCGCCATGCTTTCATACGCAAAGTCATTATCCAGAATCTGATTCAGGACGTGGCGGTGCTCAGCCTTTTCATTATTCTGATTCTGGTTGGCACTTTGCTGGCGCTACGCCCTTTGCGCAAGTTGAGCGCCGAGGTACGGCATCGTTCCCCCGATAATCTGGAACCGATCAGTGAGGCCAGCCTGCCGCGAGAGGTCCGGCCTTTGGTGCAGACCATCAATTTGCATATGGATCGTTATGCACGCAAATCACGCGAGCAACAGCAGTTTTTGGACGATGCCTCGCACCAGTTGAAAACCCCCTTGGCTGTTTTGCTGACCCAGGTGGATTTTGCCCTGTCCCTGGCCAAGACCGATGAAATGAAGGAGGTGCTGGAGGCAATTCAATTACGCTTGAACAACACGGCCCAGATGACGCATCAAATGGTGGCCTTGTCCAGGGTTCGCGATGCTGCTGACCAGCTACGCACCCGTGCAGCCTTGGGCGCAGTCGACTTGTGTCAGCAAGCCGGGCTGGTGGTGGATGAGCTCTGGAGCCTGGCGCGGTCCAAGCGCCAGGATCTGGGCCTGGACGCGCCCTCCACCCCTGTTCGGGTAGCTGGGGAGGCTTGGCTCTTGCAACAGGCCTTGAGCAATATGGTCAGCAATGCCATCAAGTACTGCCCACGTGCTGCATGCATTACGGTAACGGTGCGCAAGGAAGGGCCGGTGTGCAGCATTCAGGTTGAAGACGATGGTCCGGGTATGAGTGCTGATGATATGGCCAAGGCAGGCCATCGTTTCAGGCGCGGCGAGGCGGGGAAGGCCTTGCAGGGCTCCGGTTTGGGGCTGGCGATTGTACAGGCTATTGCACAGATTCATGGTGCCCGCATGAGCTTGCGGACAGGCCCGCAGCAGCGTGGTTTGATCGTGCGTTTGGAGTTTGATTCGCTTGAGCGCTGATTGGATTTTTCAGGGTATACCCTTGAAAATCGTGTTTTTTGGCGAAATTGAAAGGTAGGCGAAAGCTTCGCTCCGGTAAGGTCGCACCCATTACAACGACCAAGATCCTCCTGGAGGCGAATCAATGACTATCCACATGAAACTACGGGTGCTACTGGCCAGCAGTATTCTGGGTTTGAGCAGCCTGAGTGGCGTACAGGCCCAGCAACCCTCCAAGCCTGAATGTATTGCTCCAGCACAGCCAGGCGGCGGGTTTGACCTGACCTGTCGTGTAGCCGTGAACGGTTTTCTGGAAACCAAGCTGCTGGAAAATCCCATGCGCACCGTTTACATGCCCGGCGGTGTCGGGGCGGTGGCCTATAACCACATCGTGGCGCAGCGTCCGGGCGACGGCAATGCGATTGCTGCTTTCTCGGGTGGCTCCCTGCTGAATCTGGCACAGGGCAAATTTGGCAAATATTCGGTAGAGGACGTGCGCTGGCTGGCGTCGATTGGCAGTGACTACGGCGTGGCTATTGTGCGTGCGGACTCGCCCTATCAGGATCTGAAATCCCTGATGGAGGCCTTCAAGGCCGACCCGACCAAGATTGTTCTGGGAGCGGGTGGTTCCGTGGGTGGGCAGGACTGGATGAAGGCTGCGCTGACGGCCCGTGCCGCAGATGTGGATTTCCGCAAAATGCGCTTTGTTGCCTTTGAGGGTGGTGGCGAGGCCATGACGGCCCTGCGCGGTAGTCATATTCAGGCCTATATGGGCGATGCAGCCGAAGCTCACACCATGCTGGAGGGTGGGGCGCCTATTCGTGTTCTGGCCGTCTTTAACGACAAGCGACTGGATGGTGCGCTGGCCGAGATTCCCACGGCTAAAGAGCAGGGCTTTGATATTGAGTGGCCTATTATTCGCGGCTTTTATGTGGGCCCCAAAGTCTCTGACGAGCAATATCAGTGGTGGGTCCAGGCGTTCGAGCAACTGATGAAAACGCCCGAGTTTGCTCGCATGCAAACCCAGCAGGGTCTGTTCCCCTTCAATATGAGCGGCCAGGAACTGGATGCTTACGTAAAACAACAAGTAATTCAGTATCGAGAATTGGCTGACTCGTTTGGCCTGATCAAGAAGTAAGTTTTTACGGTACTTCCGGCCGGTTTGCGCCGGGAGTGCCGCCTGTCTGCCCCGTCGTCCATGGCGGGTGAATCCGGAGATTCCAATCATGACGCTGAATGATCGCGTACTAGGCGTGGGCGCGCTGGTGCTCGCTGCCTTGATCACCGCTTTTGGCTACGACCTAGAGCCCCCATTTTCCTATGAGCCTGTTGGGCCCAAGGCCTTTCCCTTATTGCTGGCCTTGATCATTGCTTTATGCGGGCTGCGCCTGATTATCAAAGGTGGTGGGACTGTGCCTGCCAACCCCAGTGGAGCCAATGGCCGCATCTTGATGATGGTGGCTTACCTGGCGGCCTATGCCTGGCTGTTTCAGTGGCTGGGTTTCATCATTGCCACCACCCTGATGGCTACCCTGGTGGGCCGTCTGTTTGGCGGTAGCTGGAAGCAGGCCCTGATTGGCGGGCTGTCGATGGGAGTGGGGCTGTTTCTGTTGTTTGATCTGGGCCTGGATGTGGTTCTGCCCTACGGCATCCTGGGAGAGTGGTTATGAGCTCGATTCTTGATTATTTGAGCGTAGGCTTTGGGGTTGCTTTTTCTGCCCAGAATCTGCTGGTCGCCGCGATTGGCGCTTTTATCGGCACCATTGTGGGCGTGTTGCCGGGACTGGGACCGATTAATGGCGTGGCCATGCTGGTGCCGATTGCCTTTGCCATGAAGCTGCCCCCGGAGTCTGCTCTGATCCTGTTGGCCGCCGTGTATGTGGGGGCAGAGTATGGTGGTCGTATTACTTCCATTCTGATCAATGTGCCGGGTGAAGCGGCAGCGGTCATGACGACTCTGGATGGCTATCCGCTGGCGCGCAAAGGGTTGGCCAGTGTGGCTTTGTCCTTGTCGGCTTTTTCCTCGTTCATCGGGTCTACCATTGCCATTTGCGGCATTGTGCTGCTGGCTCCCATGCTGGCGGGCTGGGCGGTTGCCTTTGGCCCGGCCGAGTATTTTGTGCTGATGGTGTTTGCCTTTTGTGCGCTGACCAGTTTGTTGGGGGATGAGCCTGTCAAAGGTATCCTGGCCGCCATGCTGGGCCTGTTTATTTCTACGGTGGGAGTGGACGCCAACTCGGGGGTGTATCGGTACAGCTTTGATATTCCGAACCTGGCAGACGGCATTGATTTTGTCGTTGTCGTGATTGGTTTGTTTGCTGTGGCAGAGATGTTGCAGATGCTGGAAAACCTGTTGGGTGGCGTGTCGATCGAAGTACCTAAAAGCAAGCGCAAGCTCTTTAACCTGAAAGAGCTGGGCATGACCTGGTGGAGCACCGTACGTGGTGGTGTGATGGGTTTTTTCATCGGTATCCTGCCCGGTGCCGGGGCCAGTGTGGCCTCTGCGGTGGCCTACGCCAATGAGAAAAAATATATCGAAGGCAAAGATCCCAATGCCATGTTTGGCCAGGGCGATATGCGTGGCCTGGCTGCGCCAGAGGCAGCCAATAACAGCGCTGCAACCGGCTCCTTTATTCCCATGCTGACACTGGGCGTGCCAGGCTCTGGAACAACGGCGGTCATGATGGGTGCCCTGACGCTGTACAACATCACGCCGGGGCCCGTACTGTTTGAATCTCAGCCACAGATTGTGTGGGGCTTGATTGCTTCCTTGATGGTCGCCAACGTCATGCTGTTCTTGATGAACGTGCCCATGGTCCGGGTCTTTGCCTCCATGCTGGCTATTCCTCCGCGCCTGTTGGTGCCTGGTATTTTGGCGATCAGTTATATCGGGGTCTATGCCATCAATGGCACGAGCTTTGATCTACTGCTGGTCGTCGGCATTGGCGTTCTGGGCTACTTCCTGCGCAAGATGAATGTGCCCATGGCACCGATGGTGCTGGGTGTGGTTCTGGGCAATATGATGGAACAGAATCTGCGTCGCGCGCTGTCCATCACGAACGGAGAAATCGGTATTCTGTTCGAGAGCAAAGTTTCAATTGCCTTGTGGATCGCGGCCGTTTTGGTTAGTGTAGGTCCGATCGTGCTGCGTCGTATTGCAGGGCGCAAGCAACTGCACGACGAGACATAAATAGGGGGGCCCCACCGCTTCGGTGGGGCTTTTATCGGGAGAAAGTGCCAGGCTGCGGCCTGGCCTTGTTGTTTTTGTTATGGCTATCTGGTTTCGAATTGCTCTGGGTTTTGGAGTAGCCCTGCTTGGTGCCCTGGTGGCCAGTTGGCTGAGTATGCCTTTGCCCTGGATGTTGGGTGCCCTGATCTTGACGGCAGCTACCAAAATGGCAGGCAGTCCGGGGGCTTGCATGCCGCTGGCGCGCAATGCAGGTCAATGGGTTATTGGGACATCCCTGGGGCTGTATTTCACCCCGGCCATGGTGCATCTGATTGGCAGTAATGCTCTGTTTATCGTGATGGGCATGGTGTTTGCGCTGGTCTTGTGCTGCATAGGCACATTCATGCTGACCCGTTATGCCGGTACGGATCTGCGTACTGCCTGGTTTGCCAGTGCAGTAGGGGGAGCCAGTGAGATGACGGGGCTGGCGGAACGTTATGGTGCACGTCCGGATCTGGTCGCCTCTGCACATGGTTTGCGGGTGCTGATGGTCGTGGTGATTATTCCCTTCGCGTTCGAGGCTTTGGGCTTTTCGGGGGAGCAGGCGGGAGCTGTCGTACGGCCTGATTTTCTGAACCTTCCTGGCCTGGCTCTGCTGGTGCTGTTAAGCAGTGTGGCAGGCTTCCTCTTTCAAATCTTGCGTCTGCCCAACCCTTGGGTGCTAGGCCCTTTGTTGGTGGTGGCCATTCTTACGTATAACGACATTATTTTGTCGGGCCTGCCGATACAAATTTCCAACTTGGGACAGCTGTGCATTGGCTGGGCTTTGGGCGACAAGTTCGGGCCGGACTTTTTCCGTCGTGCTCCCAGGTATCTGGGGGTTGCCGCCATTAGTAACTTGATCAATCTGTGCTTGGCGTTTGCTTTCGCCTATGGCCTGTATAGGCTTTCCGATATTGCCTATCCCACGCTGGTGCTTGGCGTCAGCCCAGGCGGCATTGCAGAGATGGCGATTACAGCCAAAGTACTGCAATTGGGAGCGCCGATGGTGACCTCCTTTCAGGTGGCGCGCATGGTTTGCGTGTTGGTGTTGACCGGACCTTTATATACCCGTCTTGCCCGCCACTTGAAACTGAGTTGAGGGCTGTTTGTATCAGCCTGATGAAAAAAGCCCGGTGTCTGACCGGGCTTTTTTCTTTTGCATCAAGAAAGGGTGGCTTGCGGCAGAGGGTTAGCGGCCTGGCGTGACTTTGCCATGCTCGCCGATCTCGGTCAGGCGCTCGCCCATCAGCGTGGCTTTCAGCATTTTTCCGGCTTGTGCCAGCTTGCCTTCGCGCACGCTCCAGTACTCCGCACTATCAATATGCACGCACACCAGCGCCAGATCGGGGTCGGTAATACCCTCGGCAAACCAGGCTTCGGTCATGGTGTTCCAGAAGCGTTCTTTCTGGTTCATGGAGTCGACTACGCGGGCCATACCGGACACCGACACATAGGTGTCGCTTTTAGGGTCGGCATAGCTGACGTTCACATGCGGATTGGCGGTCAGATTACTGACCGGGTCACTGCTGCGCGACATGAAGAACCATAGCTTGTCATGCTCATAGTCCTCTTGGGTCGACCCCATTTTTGCCTTCTGGGTTGTCATGGGCCAGGCATGAAGTTCGCCATTGGCCGCATGGGTGACGAACATCGCAAAGCGGATGTCCTTGATAATCTCTTGCAGATGTTCAAAGGAAGATTCAATTGTCTCGTTCATGGCATCTCCTTGAGAAGGTTGAAGAGTTAAGACTGCTTACTTAATCACCCCGCAAGCAAAGCGCCCGCCACCGCCGCCCAGGGGCGCGGGGTGGTCGGAGTGGTTGTCACCGCCTTCGTGAATCATCAGGGAGCGGCCCTTGATCTGATCCAAGGACTTCAGGCGTGGGGCCAGAACGGGTGTGCTGGCGGTACCGTCAGCCTGTACATACAGGGCGGGCAGGTCGCCCAAGTGGCCGTTGCCCCATGGGAAGCCGTGCTTGCCGGTTTTTGCAGGATCCAGGTGGCCGCCCGCTGCTCCGGCAGGCGTTACCTTGCCGTCTTTTTCGCTGGGGGCGCAGCTGGCATTCTCATGCACATGGAAGCCATGTACACCGGGTTTCAGGTTTTTCAGGTCTGGCGTGAAAACCAAACCATGCTCTGTCTGACGGACGCTAACCTGGCCGATCTGTTCGCCAGCACCGCTTTCGGTAGCCATATTCATGGGGATGATGACATCGGCCAGTGAGGGGGCGGATAAAGCAAGGGTGGCGCCTGCGGTGGCCAAGACCATTGCGCATCGCGCTTTGAAGGAAGAAAAACGCATAAGGCTGGTTCCTTTGCTGAAATAAAACAGAAGGTTAGATCAGCCTAGCATTGCAGCCGCGCCATGCAGTTAAGAGACGTTTCTCTTTGTCAGTAAAGTCGGCTCGGAAAGAGATCAACCGTGGGCGGTACGCTGGTGGTTCCGAACGTGTCGACAAGCTGTGTGTTGGATTCCGTCATGCTGAAAAGTATCTTGACGATTAGATGCCAGTTCCAAGCCGCTGCCCTGACTTCGTGCCAAAGCGATACAGTATGAAGAAAAAGGCCAGCCGGAATCAGTCCTCTGCTTCCACCTCTTCCACGGACAGCAGCTCCTGATGGTCGAAGTACAGATTGGAACTGATTACGGGCGAGGACTCGTCGGCCTGTGCGCTTAGTTCCAGACAATCGCCGGACAGACAAAGATCAGTCAGCAGAGCGGGTTTGCCATTCATCCAGATTTTCCCGCTGACATCCTGATAACGCTGCTTGAGCTGCAAGTGGTAGTCCGTCCCGTCCAGACCTTCCCATTCCCATTCGCCTGTCACCTGCGCGGGCACAATCCATTTGTAGATTTTGATGCCGCCTACATGCAGGATCTCGTCGGCTTCCCAGTCGCCCATATCAAAGGCGTGCGACACAATGCGCGCACCGGGTCGCAGTTCCTGCAACAAGCGCGGACGCAGGATGGCATTGATGGTGTCCATCAAGTACAGCGTCACGATGGTGGCCTGGCTGAAGTCTGCGGTAAACAGATCCTCTTCCACAAAGTCCACCAGATACTCCACGCCTGCATGGCCGGCTTGCTCCATCGCATCGGCAACGCGCAACGGGTCCAGTTCGACGCCTATGCTGGTGCAGTGGTACTTTTTGGCGGCCGCAATGACAATGCGCCCATCGCCACAGCCCAGGTCATACAAGACGTCCTTGCGCCCGGTTTGGGCCAGTTGCAACATGGTGTCGATGACGCGGTCGTCGCTGGGGACGAAGGGCACGTCCAGAAAAATGTCAGGTTCCACGATGGAATGGTCGTTAAGGTCTTCAATCAGGTCTTTGAACAATAGCGGTCCTTATCAGTGGCGTTGGGTGAAAATTCGTTTAAATTCGGTTATCTATAGTTTAAACCACAGCAAAATAAGCCAAAATTCGCTTTTTGTGTGGATATGGACGATCATCAGTCTATGTCAGACTTATATGGCTCGACCTCATCTACACCCGTCAAGTTAAAAACCCGTCTCCAGCATATACGAATCTCGCCCAGAGAATCGTTACGTATTCGTTCCTTGGCCGATCACATGCAATATGCTGACCCATTAGGGCATGCACAGTCTTTGGGCATAGGCCCGGCTGTCTGGCCCTTGTTTGGCCTGGTATGGCCATCCAGCATTCAACTGGCGCGCAAACTGAAAAACCGCCCCATTCGGGCGGATGAAAGCATTCTGGAATTGGGCTGCGGATTGGGCCTGACCAGTCTGGTGATGCATAAACGTGGCGCACAAATCCACGCCAGCGATTGCCATCCCATGGTGCCGCATTTCCTGAAGCTGAATCAGGCTTTGAATGGCTTGTCCGATCTGCCGTATGTCCATGCACAGTGGGGGGAGCAATCCTGCCCTGATTTGCTGGCGTCTCTGGGCCTGAAACCTGCCCGGCAGCGCTACGACCTGATCGTGGGCAGCGACCTGTTGTATGAAGGGAATACGCCCGCCCAATTAGCCCAACTGGTAGACCAGCGTGCGAAGAAGCAGGCCGAAGTCTGGGTGGTAGACCCGGACCGGGGGCATCGCAATAAATTTACTCAGGAAATGTCGCGCTACGGTTTTGAGCTGGTGCGACAGGTTTGCTTGCGCGATCGTCCCATTTTGATGCCCGAAGGCAAGGAGGTGTCTTACAAGGGGCGCTGCTTGCAGTATCAGCGCAGCTAAGTGAAAAAAACGGCTTTGGTGTTTTTGCCGGATGGGTAGAAACGACGAAGCGCTGGAAAAAGCCCCGTACAAATCGGCCCTCGTATTCGATTTGTACGGGGTTTTGTATCTACTCCGTTCTTGTAATGGTTCCCTGACTTCTCAGGGGTTTGGCGAGGCAAAAGGCGAAGGCGCTGAAGGCCGTGGTGGCCGCTGCGGATAAGCCGAGGTTCCGAAGTTCGAGCCCATACGATTGCTGGTCGTTGCTGGATTGACCAAACCCATCGCATTCGGGCCTTTCTGGATGATGGCTTCAGACCCTATTCCTGGCGCGCCGGGCGCTGTGCCTGCCTTGGGCTGCATTTGCTGGCTCAAGCAATCGTAGGACAGGGCCGCCTGTCCATCCACTACCACACTGACACAGCCTGGAGACACATCGGACGGGGGCCTTTTTGCGCCTTCAGGCTGCGCGTTCTCTTGGGCCATGCTGCCTGCCTGAACCAAAAACAATAAGAAGAAAAGGAGAGGGCGCATAGGGTGGTGCCAATAAAAAGAAGTCACACCGTAACGGCGTTCGGGTTCCACACACCCTAGCGCAAGCTTTCTCTTTTCTGGGTGAAGTTTTCATGACAAAGGCGGCGTATTTTGCCGCTGTCATGGGGGCAGGCACATCGTGCCGTTGGGGACGAGTCTCCCTGTTTGGCCCCCGCCGCCCAGAAAGAATTATGAAGTTTTTGTTACAAGCGAGAGTTTTCGATTTCTGCTGCGTCTAGATGTCAACGAGTCGCGCGGCGTGTCGTCCCAGCAGGGACACACAGACACAGCGCTCATCAGATTGAGGATCGGAAGCATCGTGATGCCAGCAGAAATTTCAGGGCGCAACGTCCGTTTGTCCGGGTGGAGGGGCCACCCCTTTTGTGCTGCGCCAGTGATGGCGCTGGCTTTGTTGCTGCCTCATAGTGCCTTTGCGCAGGCTCAGGGCAAGGTCAACATCAATGAATACATTGTGCGTGGCAATACCGTGCTGGACGCCCGCAGCATTGAAAAAGCGGTCTACCCCTTTTTAGGCCCCGAGCGCAGCCTTGAGGATATTGAAAAAGCGCGCGACGCCTTGCAGGAGGTCTATAACGCCCAGGGCTATCAGTCGGTTTACGTGGATCTGCCCGAGCAGGCCGTAGCCGATGGCGTGGTGTTTTTCCAGGTCACGGAAACCAAGGTAGGCCGTGTGCGCGTGGTCGGTGCTGAACACTATTCGCCGCTGGCCATCCGTGACGGCGTGCCGTCCTTGCAAGAAGGTCAGGTGCCGGATTTCAGCAAGGCGCAGGCCGAACTGGCCGAGCTCAATCGCGGTGCCAGCCGTCAGGTCATGCCCATGGTGAAAGAAGGGCGCGTGCCCGGCACCATGGACGTGGATCTGCGCGTTGACGACAAAAGCCCTTGGAGTGCCAGTGTGGGCTTGAACAATGATTACAGCGCCGACACCAGCAAGCTGCGCGGCATGGTCACCCTTGGCCACGACAATCTATGGCAAAGCGGCCATACCTTCTCCCTGACCTACTTCACCGCTCCGCGTGATATGCAGGATGCCAAGGTCTGGTCGGCGGCCTACACCATGCCTCTGTCCCCGCGCTGGAGCCTGGCGTTCTCTGGCTACAAGTCTGACAGCGATGTCTCGACTGTTGGCGGCACCAATGTGCTGGGCAAAGGCCAGTCCTACGGCATTCATGCCACCTACACCTTTCCGCAGTCGGGCTCCTGGTATCACACCGCCTCGATTGGCATGGACTACAAGGATTTTGAAGAGCAAACCCGTTTTGGTGAGACCAGAGACCGCGTGCCGCTGACGTATCTGCCCTTCACGCTGGCCTATAACGGCTACCGCTACACCGAAGATTCGCAAACCAGTGTCGGCCTGACCCTGACTGGCGCGAGCCGCAGCCTGTTTGGTCTGAACAGCGAATGGGAAGAGTTCGACTACAAGCGCTGGATGGCCAGCCCCAGTTTCATGGTGTTCAAGGGCGATCTGAACCACACCGAAACCTTTGCCAAAGACTGGCAGGCCTATGGCCGCGTGGGCTTTCAGATTGGTTCAGGCGCTCTGGTTTCCAACGAACAATTTTCGGCCGGTGGCGCGACCAGCGTGCGCGGTTATCTGGCCGCCGAGCGCAGTGCAGACGATGGCTGGATGGCCAGCGTTGAGCTGCGCACCCCCTCGCTGGCCCGCTGGATTGGCCCCTCGGTTAACGAGTGGCGCTTCTACGCCTTCAGCGATGTTGCACGTTTGCGCTTGCGTGACCCCTTGCCTGAGCAGGAGTCCAGCTTTCATCTGGCCAGTGTGGGCATAGGTACGCGTCTGCAAATGTTTGACTGGCTGTCCCTGCATGCCGACTGGGCTTATCCCCTGACGCAAGGCGTCAACACCGAACGACACGATCCGCGTGTGCACTTCAGCCTGCGCGCCTCCTTCTGACCCCCTTAGCCAGAACAATCTGCCTGATTTTGTTCCCGGAGTAATTCGATCATGAAACGCCTTCTTCTTTTGATGCTCGCCATGATGGTGGGCTGGCTACCCGCCGTGGCGCAGGCCTGGTGGCAGCCCGACTGGCAGTACCGCAAGCAAATTTCTGTTGATACCACCCCCGAGGGTGGCGCGATCAGTGAGAACGTGGGCCGTACCCCTTTGCTGGTACGCCTGCATACCGGCAATTTTTCCTTTGATGGCACCAATGAAAATGGCTCGGACCTGCGCTTTGTGTCCGGCGATGACCAGACCGTGCTGAACCATCAGATCGAGAGCTTTGACCCCTTGATGGGCATGGCGTTGATCTGGGTGGATATTCCTGAGCTGATGGCCAGCCAGAAGCAGGATATCTGGATGTACTACGGCAACGAGAAAGCCCCGGTGGCTTCCAATGGCCAGATTACCTTCGATCCCAACTACACCCTGGTCTATCATTTTGATGGCGCTGCTGGTGCACCTTCGCGTGACAGCACGGCGTACACCAACCACGCTCAAACAGCCCCAGCGGGCGTGATCGACGGCGTGTCCGGACGTGCAGCCCAGTTTGTGGGTACAGCGCCCTTGATGCTGCCTGCCAGTCCTTCCCTGGCCGTGCCAGCAGCCGGTGCTTTTTCTTTCAGCGCCTGGGTGCGTGCAGATCAGCCCCAAGGCCAGCAATTGGTCTATGCCCGTCGTGATGGTGCCAGCAGCTTTCTGATCGGTCTGGACCAGGGCGTGCCCTTTGTTGAGATCAATGGCCAGCGCAGTCCTGCCGGTGCCCCCTTGTCGCCCAGCACCTGGCAACATCTGGCCGTGACGGCCGATGGCAGTCAAGTGATTCTGTACGTCCAGGGCCGCGCCACGGCTTCCCTGAATGCCAGCCTGCCACCGCTGAACACGGTTGCCGCTTTGGGGGGTGATGTCCCCGGAACCTTGCCGGCCGCGCCTGCTCCTGTAGCGGCTGAAGTGGCTGGCGCTGAGGGTGCCACGCCCGGTGCCGCCGCCTCTGCCGGTGCCGAGGCCACAGCGCCTGTCGCCGCTCCAGTCGCTAACTATGCTCCCTTTGTTGGTGCGATTGACGAGCTGCGCTTGTCCAAGATTGCACGACCTGCTGCCCTGATTTACGCCGATGCACTGGCACAAGGAGCCGAGTCTCGCCTGATTGCGTACGGTGCGGATGAAGAGCAGTCCGGCTTCGGTTTTGGTGCTCTGGGCTTCCTGCTGAAAGCCGTCCCGTTGGACGCCTGGATTGTGATCGCCGTGCTGGTGTTCATGATGTTTCAGTCCTGGGTCATCATGTACCGCAAGAGCCGTCAGGTGGGCCGTGTGCAAGAAGCCAACCGTCAGTTCCGTGCTGCATTTGGTGAGTCCGGCGGCAAGCTGGATGCGGTACAGACCGATGCCAAGGCCGAACAGAACTTTGCTCATTCCTCTTTGTGGCGCCTGTATCGCATGGGTGTGAAAGAGCTGCACAACCGTCAGGCCCAAGGCATGAAGGCCTTGTCTCCCAACACCATCGAAGCCATCCGTGCTTCCATGGACGGTGTTCGTACACAAGAAAATCAGGCACTGGGTGCACGTCTGGGCATCTTGTCCAACGCGATTGCCGGTGGCCCTTACATCGGTCTGCTTGGCACGGTGCTGGGGATCATGGTGGTGTTCCTGGGAACGGCAATGGCAGGCGATGTGAACATCAACGCCATCGCTCCCGGTATGGCCGCCGCCTTGCTGGCCACGGCCATGGGTCTGTTCGTCGCGATTCCGGCCCTGTTTGGCTACAACCGCCTGATTGGCCGCAATAAAGATGTCAGCGCGGACATGCGTGTGTTTGTGGACGAGTTTGTGACTCGTCTGGCTGAAATTCATGGCCAGAACACCGCGCCCGGCAAAAACAAACACGACAAGCACGAGGCGGCACTGGCTCAAGGCGCTGACCTTGATCTGGCCAATGCCCAGGCTGCTGGCTCGGCATAAGGAACGGACATGGCAGCCCTACGAGACGACGACGATGACGGCGCAGCCGTTGACGGCATCAACATTACCCCGCTGGTCGATGTGCTGATGGTGGTGCTGGTCATGTTCATCCTGACCGCCACCGCACAAATTTCCGGCATTCAGGTGAATTTGCCCAAGGCCAGTTCCACCGTGTCCCTGGTTCAACCCAAAACCAAAGCCATCTCCGTGAACGAAGCGGGCCAGGTGTTTCTGGATGCCTATCCGGTGACCCTGCCCGAGCTGGAAGACCGCTTGCGTACCGAGAAAGCTTTGAACCCGGATTTCCCGGTGATTGTGCGCGGCGACAGCATTGTGCAGTACCAGAAAGTGGTGGAAGTGCTGGATGTGTTGCGGCGCTTGGACCTGTCCCAGGTCGGTCTGGTGACCGGCAAACCTCAGTAAGTTAATTGGTGTTCTAACGATGTTGCCAAACTCATCCAAACCGCAAGCCAAGCAACGCGCACGCTGGCGTCGGCTGGCCATCAAGGTGCTGGTTGTGGTGCTGGTGGCGCTGCTGGGCTGGTGGGTCTGGAAATGGGCCAATGACATGGCCGGGATCAAGCGCCAGGTGCCCAAAGAGCCCATGTTGATTCCTTTGCCGCCACCGCCTCCTCCGCCGCCCGAACCCGAGCCGCCACCGGAGCCTGAAGAGCCCAAAGAAGAGGAAGTGGTCGAGCCGGAGCCCGAACCCGAGCCTACGCCGGTTGAAGAGTCCCAACCGCAGGATGAAGCGCCACCCACGCCATCGGACGATTTGTCAGACCCGATGCAGATGGACAGCGACGCCCAGGCCGGTACTGACAGTTTCAACATCAGTGCCGGACAGGGACGAGGCATGGGTGGCAGTGGCGGTGGCCGTGCAGGCAATGCCACCTATAGCCAGTACCTGGCCTATGCGCTGCAAAAAATCCTGCGTGAGGACAGCCGCACCCGCAACTTGGTCTACCGCGTTCAGGTGCAGTTGTGGTTGACCGAAGACGGGTCCATTACCCGTGTCGCCCTGGCACAGTCCTCGGGCGATACCGAGATTGATGAGGCCTTGGTAGCTGCCTTGCGTGAAGTCGGGCGCTTGAGCGAGCGGCCACCGGCGTCGGTAAGCATGCCTATCCGAGCCCAGGTAACGGGTCGTAGGCCCAGTTGATTGTCTGCCTTTTTTGACCGAATGATTTGGAGTGCGCTTTTCATGAAAACCCATCCTAGTCGGCTGGCTTGCGCGGTGGCGCTGGCCTTGACCTGCACCGCTGGCCCTGTGCTGGCTCAGGCGCCATCCCAGAACGCCACCGTTAACCTGATTCGTCTGCTGGTGCAGCAAGGCGTCTTGCCCCAGGCTCAGGCCGATGCCCTGGTGGCTCAGGCTGAGGCGGAAGCCGCCCAGGCGCGCAAAGCCGATATTGGTGCAGCAGGTGCCGCCCAGGCCCGGCCTGGTGATGTGCGTGTCACGTACATCCCGGAGACTGTGCGCGAGCAGATCCGCGAAGAAGTGAAGAATGAAGTGATGTCGCAAGCCAAGGCCGAGAACTGGGCCCAGCCCAACACCTTCCCGGACTGGGTTTCGCGCATCACGGTGGAAGGCGATGTGCGGGTGCGTAACGAGTCCCGCCTGATGGATGGCGCGAACAGCAACGAGCTGATCAACTTTGCGAAGTGGAACGACAACGGCCCCATTCCTACCGTGGTCGAGAACAAGCCTTATGGCCTGAAGATCCCCTATCTGAACAGCCGCCAGGATCGCCGTAACCTGTGGCGTATCCGTGCTCGTCTGGGTGTGAAAGCGACGCTGTCCGAGCGTTGGGAGGCCGGTATCCGCCTGGCCACGGGCAGCGATGACAATCCGGTGTCCACTTCCGATACGTTGGGCAACGGCATGGGCAAGAAGCACCTGTGGCTGGACCAGGCCTACTTGTCGTACCGTCCTACCAATTGGGCCACCATTGTGGCGGGTCGTGCCTCCAGTCCCTTTGATTCCACGGATCTGCTGTGGTCGTCTGATTTGAACGTGGACGGTATTTCTGCCGCCTTCAAGCACGCGATGTCGGATCGTCCAGTAACTGTCTTTGGCAATCTGGGTGCCTATGCGCTGGAATACGCCAACACGCCCTGGGATCGCAACAGCCTGTCCGAAGGCTCCAGCGAAAACAAGTGGCTGTTGGGTGCGCAGATCGGTGCCGAATGGAAGATCAATCAGCGAAACAATTTGCGAGGCAGCGTAGCGTATTACCACTTTGACAATATCGCCGGCCAACGCTCCAGCGCCTGCACGCTGTATTCGTCCAGCGATGTGTGTGACACAGACTGGTCGCGTCCTGCCTTCATGCAAAAGGGCAATACCGTGTTCCTCTTGCGTGACATTCGTCAGTGGTCGGCAGACCCTAAAAACTGGAACGAATGGCAGTACGTGGGCCTGGCCTCCAAGTTCAACTTGCTGGACGTGAACATGCGCTGGGACACCGAAGTCATGAATGGCCTGAACCTGCGTCTGGCCGGTAACTACGTGCGCAACCTGGCTTACGACAGCAACAAGATGGCAGATCGTGCCGGTGGTCTGTACAACATTGCCTCCAACGGTACTTACGATGCCTCCGGTAACCCGACCGGTATCGAAAGCGGCGGCAATGCCTGGATGGTTCAAGCGACCTTGGGCAGTAGCCTGGGCTTGAAGGACAAGGGCGATTGGCTGGCTTTCGCGGGCTACAAGTACATCGAACCGGATGCCATGCCTGATGGCTATAACGACTCCTCCTTCCACTTGGGTGGCACCAATGCACGTGGCTACTTCCTGGGCGCAGGTTATGCCTTCGAGAAGAACGTAACCGGCCATCTGCGCTGGAGCAGTTCCAAGGAAGTCTATGGTGCGCCGCTGTCTATCGACATCATCCAGCTTGAACTTAACGCCAGGTTCTAAGCCATGACGATATTGAATTCATCCTGGAAGCAGTGTGTGCAGCCAAGCGGGCGCAAACCTTTTGTCATGACGCTGGGCGCGCTGCTGCTGGCGGGTTTGGGCCAGTGGGCTGGCCCAGCCATGGCACAAAAATCGGATATGGAGGAGCGGCTGCGCACGCAGTTGCGCTCCAGTACCCAGCAATTGCAGCAGTTGCAAAGTCAGCAGGCGCAGCTGACGGCGGCAAAAACCGCCGCAGAAACCGAACGTGATGCGGCCCGCAAGGAGGTCGAGCAACTGAAGGCCCGTTTGGACAAGGCCAGCAAGCAGGCGCAAAGCTTGCAAGACGAGCAGGAGGGGATCAAGACCTCTGCGCGTCAGCAAGTGGCGGCAGCGCAATCGCAATTAGGCCGTGCGCGTAACGAGTTTGAAACCTTGCAGGTGCAAGCTCGTGCCACTGAAGCGCAACGTGCCAGTTTGGCTTCCAGTCTGGCCCAGCGCGAAGAGGAACTGGCGCTGTGCACGGCAAAAAACAAGGAATTGTATGCAGCCGGGAAAGAAATCCTGGCGGCGTATGAACAGTTCAGCACGGGCGACTTGCTCAAGATCCGACAACCGCTGGCCGGCTCGGCACGCGTGAAGTTTGACGAGCACGCGCAGGCGCTGGGCGACAAGCTTTACGACGGCCTGTACACGCCCGGTGCCACGACGTCGGAACAGCCGCCTGTCGCGCCCTGAGCCTTATTGATTGATACCCACAAGGAATATGTATGACTGACTCCCAAACCATCCAATCCGTCTCCTTGAAGCAATTGCAGGAGCTGTTGCAACAGATGGGCTATCGCGTGACCGAGTCCGAGCAGGCTGGGAATCGCCAGCTTTTGTCGGCTTCGCAAGGCATTGGTTTTGCGCTGCGCCTGGGTAATCCTGCGCATGAGGCGGACCAGGCACTGGACTACACCTTGAGCTGCGCTTTGCGCGTTCAAGGCGAGATGCCTGCCGGTATCGAATCGGCCTGGAATATTGGCAAGCGCTTTGCTCGCCTGGCGGTACAAGGCGAGTTTCTGGTGCTGGAAATGGACGTTATCGTGGCCGGTGGCGTTGCACCAAGCTACCTGCAAGCTACCGCTGAGTTGTGGGACCGCTTGTTGCAGGAATTCTTGCTGTTTTTGCGTCAGCATGCGGCGGCCAATAATGAAGCCAAGAGTGCCGACAAGGATGAAGCGGTTGCTGCTAAGCCAGAAGTAGCCCAAGTGCCTACTGCACCTGCCGACGCTGAACAAACTGAAGCGGCACAAGCTTGAATCAGGTGAGTACGATGACACACCCCAAAATTCTGCTGCAAAGTGTGCTGGCTTTGAGCCTGTCGGCCCTGTTGGTGGGTTGTGGGAAAAATGGCGATGCTCAAGCCCAGCAGCCGCAAGCTGCCGTGCAACAAAGCAGCGCTCCGGCATCGACGGCAAAAAGCAGTGCTGCGACGCCTGCGGTCGCCACGCTGGGACAGGTGGTGGTCAGCCAGGACGAGTTGCAGCAGTTCCTGCAGGCTTTGCCCGCTGCCCAGCGTGAAGCCATGCGCAATGATCGCGTGGTGCTGGAGCAGTGGTTGCGCAGTCGCCTGGCCGAGAAAGCCGTGGTAGAGCAGGCCAAGGCTCAGGAATGGGACAAGAAGGCCGAGATACGCAGTGCCATTGAAGAAGCGCAGAATCAGGTGATCCTGCGCAGCTATCTGCAATCCGTGTCTGAACCCGCAGCGGATTACCCGTCCGAGCAGGATCTGCAAACGGCTTATCAGGCCAATCAGGATCAGTTCCAGTTGCCGGCCATGTATCGCTTGAGCCAGATCTTTTTAAGCGTGCCGGACAAGGACGAACAGGCTTTGGCGCAAGCGAAGAAACGGGCCGATGCCTGGGTCAAGCAAATGCGCGAAGGCAAGGCGGATTTTGCAGCCCTGGCCAAAGAGCATTCGGACGAGAAAATCAGTGCCGAGCGCGGTGGCGATAATGGCTTTTTACCGATGAGCCAGCTAGTGCCAGCCATGCGCGCTACGGTTGCCAAGTTGGAGCCGGGGCAGCTGAGTGATCCGATTGTGCAGGCCGATGGTGTGCATATTCTGCAATTGACTGATCTGCGCCCGGCCAGCGTGCGTTCGCTGGAGGAAGTAAAGCCGGCGCTACGTGATGCCTTGCGTCGTCAGCGACAGCAGGAAGCAACGCAGGCCTATGTAGCCGGCATGCTGGATGCCGATACGGTAAGCGTGGATGGCAAGGTGTTGAGTCAGTTGTTGCAGCAGACCCAATAGTCTTGAACCCTGGGGGCTATGCTGGCTGCTTGTGCCATGCAGAATGTTGCAGGCAGCAGGCAGCAGGCAGCAGGCAGCAGGCAGCAGACCCAGGGGCAGGGCGGGTGAAGGAGGACGGCATGCGATTGTGGCG
This sequence comes from Alcaligenes phenolicus, assembly GCF_032063905.1. NCBI lineage: Bacteria > Pseudomonadati > Pseudomonadota > Betaproteobacteria > Burkholderiales > Alcaligenaceae > Alcaligenes > Alcaligenes phenolicus. The sequence goes on along the minus strand of NZ_DAMBOE010000003.1, from coordinate 281,812 downwards.
GATCAGCAGTACGCATTGGGAAAAGCAGCATGAAGCCACGCCGTGGTTCAGTGCCAAAACTTCTTCCATCGCCATCTATCATGCCTCCCCTCTGGCGGCAGTGTGCGCCTATTTACTGCGCCATTGCCTGCCTCATCCAGACCTGATCCCCAGCCACCAGGCCCTGCATTCAGTCGGTGTCAGCCAGAATTTGATACGCCGTGCGCAGGTCTCGCGCCATTGGCATTTCAACTTGAAAGAAACGCGCGACCTGACCTTGCGCTGGCGTTTGTTGGCCGACCGGCCTGTGCTGTGTGTGCCTGCCTTGAGCGGGGCGAATCAATATTTGATTGATACCCGCTCGCCGCTGTTTTCCTTGATTCATCTTTATCGCCAGGATGCTCAGGCGCTGGAGCGCAGTCTGGAACAGATGCGTGAACACCTGCAGGGCGCTACGCCCTGGCTGGTGCTGCGCTAAGGTGGCTTGGCAAGTAAAGCGGGCGGGAACTGTCACTATGTTGTCATTGGGGGCTTTTACAATCGCCTCGCCTCACCCCTTTTCGTTTCACTGTCCGACGCCGCGGCTAGACCTATTAACGTGCGCATGACCATGACTCAGGTGGCGATCAGTGTGGCGGTGTTACTCGGCGCTTTCTTGTTATTTGCCTGTGCAAGTCTCGCAGTTGCCCGGTCTGATGCTGACACCCTGCTAAATTCTTCCGAACGTTTGTCTTTCGATATTCAGGCTCAGCCTTTGGCTCAGGCCTTGAAAGCGTATGGGCAACGGTCTGATCTTTCTGTGCTGCTGGACGGTGCCGATCCGCAGCGACCCATGCCGGCCGTACGCGGCGAAATGACGCGCAAGCAAGCCTTGTCCTCCTTGCTGCATGGTTCGGGCTTGCAAGCCTATTACGTGGATAACCGCTCTATTGTGATCCGCTTGCCCGATAGCAGGCCGGGCAAAGCGGCCACCGGCCAGCGCCCCTTGAATCTGAGTCACATCTCGGGCGTGCGTGATGGTGCCCATGATTACAGTGCCTATGTCACCCGAGTCCAGCGGACCGTGCGTAATGCCTTGTGCCGATCACCCCAGACCCGTCCCGGCGCGTACCGGCTGGCCATGCAGTTGTGGCTGAACCCACAGGGGCAAGTGGAACGCGTGCACCTGTTGGGCTCGACCGGGCAGGCCAGCCGCGATCAGGCGATCAGCCAGGTGCTGGATTCACTGGCAATGGGCGTGGCACCGGATGCCAGTCTGCCGCAACCCTTGGTCCTGTTGCTGGCTCCCGTCTCGGGCCATGTGCGTGACGACTGCCCTGCGCAGGCCGGGAAGTAGATCATGTCCGAAGCTCTGCGTAGCCGTTTGCGCCAAAGTCTGATCGCCCGTTACACGCATTTGCGTCGGCGGCTGGAACGCACGATAGGTTCGCGTGAAGATGCGGCGGATGCCTTGCAGGAAACCTGGATACGGATAGGGGGAGTAGGCAACGGGGTATCGGTGAACAATGACGAGGCCTACTTGCTGCGCATGGCCACCCATATCGCCATTGATTCCTACAAACAGCGCAACAGCTTGCTGACAGCCATGGATCTGGACGCCTTGAGCCATATTGCCGATGACACCTACGATACCCAGCGTTGTGCCTGGGCGCGCATCACGACGGCGCAATTGCTGGCTGTGCTGCAGGACATGCCGATTCGTCAGCGCACGATTTTGATGGCTTCGCGGGTAGATGGTCTGACCTATGCCCAGATCGCCAAACAGTACAATATTTCGGTTTCCCTGGTGAACAAGGAAATGATGCGCGCGCTGGACTATCTGCGTCTGCGTTGCGCGGAACAATTCAATGATGCTGTGGGTGTCAGCGTCTCTGACAGCCTTACCGACGCTTAAGTTTTGCCCCATGAGTCTTTCTTCCTCCTCCCCGTCTGACGCCGTGCGTGCTCAAGCCAATCAATGGTGGGTGCGGCTGCATTCGGGCAGTGCCCGGCAGTCCGATGCGCAGAGCTTTCAGCAATGGCTGGAGCAAAGTCCCGAACATCGTGTGGCCTGGCAGGAGCTGACGGTAACGATGGACACGGTAACGCCGGGTTTGCAGGCCGCCAGAGACTTGTTGCCGGAATGGAAAGCTCCCGCTGCCCCACCCGTATTTACGGCCCGGCGCGCCTTCATGGGTGGAGCTTTTGCAGCCTCGGCCCTGGCGGTGGTGGGAGTGGTACATCCGCCCTGGGGCTTGTGGCCATCGTTCACGGAACTGACATCGGATTTTCGAACAGGGGTGGGCGAGCAGCGTGAGATTCAACTGGGGCAGGCCGTTGCCATTCAGATGAACACGCAAACTTGCATCAACCGTCGTGATACTGCCCAGGGGGCAGGCATTGAGCTTGTTGAAGGCGAAGTCGAAATCCGTGTGCTGGATGGAGCGACCAGCCACCTCCACGTTCAGGCTGGGCCAGGGCGCATGCAAGCGCAACAGGCGCAGTTCAACGTGCGCTACACGGGGACGAACGTGACGGTGACGTGCCTGCAAGGGCAGGTCCAGGTACAGGCGAGTCAAACCGTCACTTTGCAGGCGGGCCAGCAAACGATTTACGACTATGAGCGCATCCACGCGGTGCAGCGCCCTAACCTGGATCAGGTCAGTTCCTGGCGACGTGGTTATCTGGCTTTTGAAGGCCAGCCCCTGGCCGATGTAGTGGAAGAATTGAACCGCTATCGGCCCGGAAAAATCGTGATTTACAGCGATAGTTTGAAGAGCCGCCCGGTGTACTTGAGCTTGTCCATCAGCGATATGGATTTGGCCCTGGATATGCTGCGCGCCATGTCCGGCATACGGGTGCAAGAGTTGGCGGGTGGTATTGCCCTGGTAAGACAGGCGTAGTTACATAAAGTAACAAAATAGGCATGATTGATTTCTCGTCAGAACCAGTCTTGTAGATATGGATACGAAATCCCTCCAGTCTTAAGCCGGGAAACTCAAGCAATGTCGCCACGCCTACGCAGTTTGTCTTCCAAGTCATCTGATCCTAGAAACCCTGTCGATAGAGCTTCTCGCGACAAGACCCGAAACCGCCTGACGCCGGTGGCCCGAGCCATAGCGACTTTGCTGGTCACAGGTGGTTTAAGTGCGCAGGCTTATGCGCAAACCCAGCCCGTATCAGGCGCATGGTTCGCGTCGCGGGGGGCGGTAGAGCGCAATGTTTCCGGCGCACAAGGTGGGATGGTTGATCCTGGCAATGGCCTTTTGAATTCGGCAGCACGCCAACATGCCGAAGCACGTCAGCAATTGGCCCGTTCGGTCGAGAACCTGGGTCGTACCGCCAGTGCGATTGCTGCTCAGCAAGCTGCACAAAAAGCCGCGCGCGAGGCTGCCGCCAAAGAAGCCGGTGTGCCGGACGGTTATGTGCAAGGCGGGGTGTGGGATCGTGATGCTGCAGGCAATCTGCACGTCTGGACCGGCGCAGATCGTCCGGTGCACACACAAGACAATGGTCAGCACACCGTTGCCATCAAGCAGACCGAAAGCAAAGCCGTACTGAACTGGGAAAGCTTTAACGTGGGCCGCAACACCACGGTGCAGTTCCAGCAGAAAGCGTCCGATGCGGTGTTGAACCGTGTCGTGGGAGCGGATACCGCCCCGAGCCAGATTCAAGGCGCCATCAAGGGTGATGGCACCGTGATGGTGGTGAACCAGAACGGGGTGGTGTTCAGCGGCACGTCTCAAGTGAACGTGCGCAATCTGGTGACAGCCGCCGCCAAGATCACGGATCAGCAATTTACCGAAGGTTTGTACGGCAAGGATGCCAACACGGCGTCCTTCACTAATGCACAAGGCAAGATCGAGATACACGCCGGTGCACGTATCGGCACACACGCGTCCGAGACCGTGAACCAGGGCGGGGGCTATGTGCTCTTGCTGGGGCAGGAAGTACACAATGCGGGCAGTATCTCGACTCCGGGCGGGCAGGCTGCCTTGGCCGCTGGCGAGAACTTCATCATCCGCAAGGGGATGGGGACAGAGGAAAACGTCAATTCCACCACCCGTGGCAACACGGTGGTAGCTCAGGCAGGGGCATCTGACAAAACGGGCCTGGTTCGCAATACGGGCGTGATTCAAGCCGCAACGGGCGACATCACCTTGGCCGCGCGCACGATCAGCCAGGACGGCGTGCTGGTGGCCAGCACCTCGGTTCACAACCGAGGCACGATTCATCTGCAGAACAACAAGACGGATGCTCAATCCAGCGTGACCCTGGGCAAGGATAGCGTCACAGCCATTGTGCTGGATGAAAGTGCTGCTACCGCCCTGGATGTACAACGCGAAGCCCTGATCAAGGAATCGGACAAGGAAGGCGATGGCTTGCGTCATCGCCGTGATCAGTCGCTGGTACAGATTGCCAGCGGTGGCGATGTGGTTTTTGACGCCGACAGCCTGACGCTGGCGACCGGTGGTCAGGTCTTTGTGGACGCGGCCAGGAACAGCGAAGTACGTCAGGACGCCGTGATTGATGTGTCCGGCCATGTGGGTGTTCGCGTGGCGATGGAAGCCAACAACCTGATGATCAACGTTCAGGGTAATGAGCAGCGCGATGCTCCGGTCAACCGCGAGGGCGACAATCTGCGCAGCAGCGATGTCTGGCTGGATCGCCGCAACCTGGTGTTTGTTCCTGCTGGCACCAACGGCTATGAAAAGGACCGTTGGTACACCGCGGGCGGGCTGCTTGAAGTGGGTGGTTATCTGGGCGTCGCCAGCCACAGTATTGGCGAGTGGGCTGCCCAGGGCGGCACCGTGCAATTCAGCGGTGCCAGCGTGGTGACGCGTCCCGGTTCCTTGATCAACTTGTCGGGCGGCACGCTGGATGTACAAAGCGGTTATCTGCGTCAAAGCTGGCTGCGGGGTGTGGATGGCCGTCTATACACGGTCGATAGTGCACCGGGCGATTTGCTCTACACCGGCTTGTACAAAGGTTACGAGCAGACCAGCGCGCGCTGGGGTCAAACCCGCAGCTTCTATAACCCGATTCTGGCTCCTACCCAGCGTTACGAAGAAGGCTATACGGTAGGACGTGATGCGGGCCGCCTGGTCATCTCGACCAAGGCTGCGGACCTGCAAGGGCATATCGAGTCCGAGGTTTACCAGGGTCCGCGCCAGATTCAGGCACCGGCTCCCAAGCTGGATGGCTATCAGCAGTCGCAAACGGCTGTAGCGCGTCGGGCCGAGCTGATTCTGGGTGGTTGGACACCGGTTTATGACAAGGACACGCAAAATCTGCGCTATAGCCCCAGTGCAGTGGTTGAGCAGATTGTGATTGGCAAGGCTCAGGCGCAAGAGGGGGGTGAGCAGTCCGACGCGACGTCCGGCCCTTCTCGCATCAGCCTGGACTCCGATTGGCTGACGCAAATGGGTCTGGGGGCTGTACGTGCCTATGCCAGCCAAAGTGTGGAAGTCAACGACGCGCTGGAGCTTGCTCTGGGGGGCGAGATCGCGCTGCATGCCAATCAAGTTGATGTGAAGGCTGACCTGACGGCGCGCGGTGGCCGTATTGTGCTGGGTGATCTGGTGGATAAATGGACCAGCGCCAGTTTGGGCTGGCAATCCAGCAAGATTGCCGATGTGGCAGCCGGCGCTATTGCTGCCACACGAATTGACTCAGGCGTCACCCTGGATACCAGAGGCTTCTGGAGCAATCAGGAGCTGGATAGTCGTGCGATGCGCTATCTGCCGTGGCGTAATGGTGGTGAGATCATTTTGCGCAGCAGCGGTGATGTGACTGTGGCCGAACACGCGCTGTTGGACGTGTCTTCGGCAGCGGCCTATATGGCCGATGGCTCGGTGCTAGGTGGCAAGGGTGGCAATATCACCTTGGCAGCTGATGCGTATATGTCCGGCGTATCCGGCATAGGTGGACGACTGGTCTTGGAGGGTGAAATCCGTGGTCATGGTGTGGCTGGGGGCGGCACCTTGCGCTTGCAGACCGGGGAGACTGTCGTGTTGGGTGGTACGGTGCAGGGCAGTGATGGTGTCCTGCAAGCGGGTCAAAGCTCTTTGGCCGATTTGCTGACGACCGAGGCCTTTACCATTGCTGCTGGTGCGATTTTGCCGGTGGATTTCCACTACATGCGTACCCATGCCGCCGCTGGCGAGGTGATTGGCGGGGCGCCCAAGGTTGAGCAGGCCAATCAGTCCAGCTGGATTCATTTGACGACCCCCTGGACCTTGCCCAAGCCAAGCAACGAGAACTCCAGTTATTCGGTTTGGCTGTCCAATGGCCAGCAGTTGCGGGTAGACGGTTATAGCTGGAGCGTAGCGCCAACCTTGCCAGCGGGAACGGTGATCATGGAGATCATGAATCCCGCCAGCTTCCCGACCAACTATGTGGTGCCAGCCGATATCCTGCCTGATGGCATCGCCATTGCGCCATCACCTGGCGTCTATAAGGCTGGCACGGTCGCTCATGCCGATTTGAGCTATAGCGCAGGCACCTTGCTGCGTGCCGGAACGCGCTTGACGCAGGATGTGGCCGTGGGGTCCATGCTGCATTTGGACAGCAGCCTGTTCCAGAAAGGGTTTGCGAATTACGACGTGATAGGCGGCTATGGCGTGGCCGTGGCAGAAGGGGCCAATCTGGCGCTGAACATGCCCGTCATGCAGCTGGATCTGCCCGCTGCACGTCAACTGGCCAATGGTGGGGATCTGAGTCAGCTTGCCTCACTGTGGTTGCCACCCGAGTTCAGTGAATCGCCTGAAAAAGGTTCGATCAGCCAGCGCGGCGGTGCCGATCTGAGCTTGACGGCAGGTTTTGAGTACAAGCAGCAAGATGTGGACCCCAGTGGCCCCACCTTGTCCGTGGGCAAGGCGGCGCACATTAGCGTAGATGATGGTCGCAACATTGTCTTGCAAGGCAGCGGTCAGATTACGGTGGATGGCTCCTTGCGAGCCTCGGGCGGCAAGATCGGTATCTATGGTCTGAGTGCTGGTAGCGAGGACGTGCGCCACCTCAAAGGACACGACGGTTCGATCTGGTTGGGCAGCAATGCCGTGCTGGATGTGTCGGGCAAGGCCATGACGGCTGTCGATACCCAGGGTCAACGCTACGGCAAGGTGCTCAATGGTGGCCGTATCGAAATTGGTAGCAAGTACCAGCAGGCTGCGACGCAGGTCAAGGCTATCGACAGCTTTGTCATTGTGCGCGAAGGCGCGCGCCTGCTGGCATCCGGAGCCGCAGCGACTTTGGACATGCCTGGTCAGGGCGCGCAAACCATCGCTTCCAATGGCGGTGTCATTCATCTGGCCAGCTTCAACGGACTGTATCTGGATGGCGATATGCAGGCCTGGGCCGGTGGTGCCAATGCGGCAGGCGGAACCTTGTCGGTCGCCCTGGAGTCGCCGAACTATGAAATGTCAGGTGGGCCGGGTGATCGCGTGTTGGCACACCGCGAAATGACCTTGGTACAAGAGCAGCAACTGGAGAATCTGCCGCTTGATCTGCAAGCTGGTCGTGCTGATGCGGGTTTGGTCTACGGCCATGCTCGTGTGGGTGTGGACCGCATTCAGGCGGGGGGCTTTGATAATCTGGCCCTGCTGTCCAACGGCATTTTGTCGATTGAAAACGGTGTGGATTTGCAGATGGGCCAAAGCCTGCATCTGGCCACCCCCAAGATTGCCATGGCCCCTGGCTCTATGCCCGGTGCTACGGTCAAGCTGGCCGCGCCTCATGTCCGTTTGGCAGGGGCAACGCATCCCACCCGCGACAAGTATGTGACTCCGCTGATTCAGGCTCTGAACAGTAATGAAGGCCGATTGCCCGAGCTGCTGCCAGACTCCTATCTGCGTATCGACGCCAATGTGCTGGACATAGCCAACCAGATCGCCTTCGGTGCGTTGGGCCGGTCCTTGCAAAGTGGCAAGGCCGAGGTATCGCGTGCCGGTTTTGATACGGTGGATCTGCGCGCGCAGAACGACCTTCGTTTCTTGAAGCATGCGGTCGGTGATCGTACACAGCTGCTGACCGAAGGGGATCTGGTGCTGGCGGCTGGCCGCATCTATCCGGGAACTGGCGTGACGGCGGAGGTGATTTCCGGCCGTTATATCCAGCGCGATCAGTGGAATAACCCGCTGACACAGTATGACCCGCAGCGCAGCTTGCGTATCGAGCGCATTGGCAGTGGCCCTGTCGCCCAGCCTTATTCTGCCTTGGGTGTCTTGCGCCTGATGTCGGGCAATATTGATCAGGGCGGTGTGTTGCTGGCTCCCTTGGGGCAGTTGGAATTGGGTGTGGGTGTAGGTGGTGCCTCTCAAGCCCCAACTTCCATGGTGATGCGCCCTGGCAGTATTACCTCGGTCAGTGCCGCGGGTTTGATCATGCCCTACGGCGGGACGGTGGATGGGCTGACCTATAACTATGCAGGTAGCGATGCGCCTTATGTGGGCCTGGGCGGTCTGCTGGGTAATCTCAGCCTGAAAGCCACCAGCGTGGACGTGCAGGAGGGTGCCTTGCTGGATCTGTCGGGTGGTGGGGAACTGACAGGAGCAGGCTTCCTGCCTGGGCGGGGTGGTTCTACGGATGCCCGTCTGCACCCCCTGATTCAGAGCACCAATAACGGCTTCATGCTGCCCGAGCTGTCTGGCAACCCGGTCTATGCCGTTGTGCCAGGTGTACAGCAAGTGGTGGCGCCATTGGCGGCCGACAATGGTGCAGGCGATCCTATGGTGGGACGCCAGATTCATATCGGACAGGGCGTACCGGGCCTGGCCGCAGGTACGTATACCTTGCTGCCCTCTATCTACGCCTTGTTGCCTGGTGCTTACCGCGTTGAAATCAGTGGTTCGGGCAGTGCCAGTGCGGCTATGGGTGGCACCATTGCCATGCGTAATGGTTCCTACAATGTGGCCGCTCGGTTGGGGATCGCCAATACCCATGTCATGGATGCCATGCCCTCGCGCGTGGTGCTGACCTCGGCAGACACTCTGCGCCAGTATTCCCAATACAACGAAACGTCTTACTCGCAGTTTGGGCTGGACTGGGCCATGCGGGATAACGTCCCGCGCCCTCAACTGGAGCGGGATGCTCGCCAACTGCAGCTGGAGGCGAACCGTTTGCAGGTGGCGTCCGGTGTTGCCAAGTTTGAACCGGCCAAGAATGGCCGTGGGGGCAATGTGGTGCTGACCGGTCAGCGCATTGAAGTGCTGGCCGATGGGGCAGCGCCGACCACAGGCTTTGATGGTATGTCGGTAGAGTCCGGTGTGCTCAATCGCCTGGGGGCGGCAGGCATCAGTATCGGGGGGTCACCTACCTCCACGTTTGCCTTGCAAGGTTATGGTTCGACCCGCGATGCCTGGCGTGTCAGTCTGGGCAACACGCGCACAGATGAAATCTATATTCGCGGTGGCGCCGTGCTGGAAGCCGCCCAGGTATTTCTGGTGGTGGGTAATCGTGAAAAGGGCCTGACAGTTGAGCAGGGCGCCACGATCAACACCTTGGGCAAAGGCGCCGCGCCCTGGGACTCCAGTGAGGGCTATGTGCTGCAGCCCGGTCAGAAAGGGGTTCTGGCCTTGAGCAATGGCTGGCTGGATGTCACTTCACCCAGCAATGACGATAGTTGGGGCACGGTAGGGGCGGGCTTTCTGCATATTGGGACTTGTGCCGTTGGCAGCAACTGTTCGGGTGAAACCCGCTTGTATTCTGAAGGCACGATTACTGCTGCCACCAATAAAACCTTTGAGCTGGATGAGTCGGTGCGCTATGGCACACGCAATCTGGTGCTGGCCATGGGCGGCATCAATGTGGGCGGAGCGCAGGCTCTGTCCGATGCGTCTGCTGCGGGTATCTTGCCCTCCGGTCTGACGCTGAATCAACGTGTGCTGGAGCGCTTGCTGCGCGGCGATACCCAGATGGGGGCGCCTGCATTGGAAAACCTGGTGTTGACGGCGCGTGACTCCGTCAACTTCTATGGCGATGTCAATTTGAGCACGCTGGACCCGGTGACAGGCAAGTCGGCACTGGAGCGCCTGGTGTTAAGCGCACCTGCCATTTATGGCTATGGCGACGCAAATAGTGAAGCACGTATCGAAACCGGAATTCTGGTCTGGAACGGAGCCACGATACCGGCGGGCAGCATCGTGGAAGGCGGCGCGGGCACGGGGAATGGCCGTCTGGTATTTGATGCTCAGCAGATTGAGTTTGGCTACGGCCCGAAAAGCCAGCCCGATACGGTGGGCATGCACGACCGTCTGGCCTTGGGCTTTAGCAGCGTGAACCTGAATGCTTCCGAGCGCATTACAGCCAATCACAGGGGCAGCTTGTCCGTGTACCACAGTCGTGGTGCCTGGGATGCAGCCAGCAATGGCTGGACCTATCAGGGCGGCAACCTGAACATCAGCACCCCCTTGTTTACCGGACAGGCCGGTTCGGTCAACAACATCCGTGCAGGTGGCAGCATTGCGGTGACTCGTCCGCAGGGGAGCAGCCCGGTGCAGCCTGATCTGGCCACAGCGGTGCACGCCTTGGGAGCAGAGCTGAGCCTGGATGCTGCCAGGTCCCTGGTCTGGGACAGTGCGGCCTTGCTGCCTAGCGGCAAGCTGAAGCTGTCTGCTCAAGACGATGTGGTTCTGCAAGAGGGCGCGCAGCTGGATCTGGCAGGGCGTCCGATCGGCTTTTTTGATGTGAACAAGTACAGCTGGGGTGGCGAGGTTGTGCTGGAGAGTCGCGGCGGCAATGTGACCCAAGCGGCGGAATCCCTGATTGATGTATCGGCCCAGCAGAATCGTGCAGGCAAACTGACGGCCCTGGCCTTGAACGGTTTGGTGGACTTGCGTGGCCGTATGTCGGGAGCTGGAACAGGGCATTATGATGCGGGCGGTACCTTGGTACCTTTTGCTTCCGGCTTTATTGAGCTGCGTGGACAGCAGATTGCGGACTTTGCGGGACTGAACGCCCGTCTGAATGAAGGATCGGTGTGGGGTGGTCGCAGCTTCCAGCTGCGCCAGGGAGATCTGCTCATTGGCAACGAGCTTAAAGCGCGTGAAATCAATGTCTCCGTGGACAATGGCAGCTTGACGGTCAACGGCACCATTGATGCCAGCGGTGAGCAGGCGGGCAGCATTCGCCTGGCTGCCAAGCGAGGGGTGACCCTGACTGGCAGCGCCGTGCTGGATGCCAGTGCCAGTGTGCTGCGTCGGGACAGTTACGGCCAAGTGATTGAAGCACCTAACCGGGCCATCATTGAAATTGATTCGGGCCAGGGTCGTCTGGTTCTGGCCGATGGCATGCGCATGAATCTGAGTGTGGCTGGTTCCCATGCGAATTACGGCACTATCGCTCTGAACGCGCCGCGTCTGGGTGGCGCGACGGGCAACGATGTCGATATTGATGCACGCGGTGCACTCAACATTACCGGGGCCAAGTCGATTGCCGTCAATGCTTTCCAGCAATACGACGATGCACAGCTCGGCCTTGATGAAACGGTAGATGGTCGTAGCTACCAGCGTATCGATCAGGAGTACTTGCGTCAGAAGCATCTGGATAGTGAAACCTTCATCAACAAGGCTCTGGCGAATCAGGCCTTGATGCAAGGCAAGCTGGCCGGGCTGCGTGCTTATGGTGATCAATTCCACCTGCGCCCTGGTGTGGAGATTGTCAGCAATGCCGTCACGAATCCAGACGGTGATCTGCATGTGGATGGGGATATTGATCTGTCGGGCTACCGCTATGCCAGCGTCAATCCTCATGCTCAGAAAAGCTCGGTGTATGGCTCGGGCGAGGCCGGGGCCCTGGTGTTGCGCGCCGCTGGAGATTTGACGATTTTTGGCAGTTTGACGGATGGCTTCAATACCTCCGTGCTGGGTGTCACGGCTGATGATGGTGGCTGGGTTCTGCCCGCAGGTCGCATGCCTTTCGGTGGTGATCTCATCATCCCTCATGGCGGCATGGCCACGCTGGACGTGGGGACCCAGTTCGCGGCCGGTCGCACCGTTAACTATGACCTGCCCGTGGAGGGCATGAGCTTGCCACGCGGCACCGTAATCCCCAGCCTGATGAGTCTGGCGCAAGGTCTGTCCTTGCAGGCAGGAACGGTGCTGTCAGCGGCCGTGCTGGATGCGTCCGGGCAAGTAGTTTATGCCGCTGGCACGGTCTTGAAAGAGGCGGTGACCCTGCAAGCCAATATGCAGTTGGCAGCGGGCTTCCGTTTGCCGGAGGACGCGCAAATGGCGGCCACTCTGTGGCCCAAAGGCGTGCCCTTGCCGGTGCTCATGAAATTGAACCAGCAGGTCGCCTTGAAGAAAGGGGCGCTGGTGCCTTCCGAGACGGACGTGGTATTGCCGGGCGGGGCCGTGATGGTCGATCTTCGTCCTCGAGATGGGGATGACACGCAAGGTCGTATGCTGGCTCTGGCCCCCATGTTGGCCGCTGGCTCGCAGTCCTGGGATTTGCGTCTGGTTGCCGGGGCGGATACCTCGGCAGCGGATAATCGCTTGACGCTGATTGATACCGAGCGTCGCTTGATGCTGGCGGATACGCACTTTGGCCTTGGCGTGAAATCAACCGAAATTCCAGGAACGGGCAAACCAGCAGTGTATGGCTGGGGAGAGGTCAGCCGCTTTGAAGAGCTGATTGAATTGCTGGCGGGGGGCTACTGGTTGAGCTTTGTGCCTGTCTCCGGTGAGCAGGTGACACAGGCGCAGGTCGAAGAGCTGCAAGCGTACGGCATTATCGGTGCCGATGTCACTGAACTGAATATTTTTGGCATGGGCGATATGGCCGCCGAGCTCTCGCCCGCTACACCGCCCGAGATGCAAGACTTGAAACAGCCCGCCCGTGAGCAACTGTTCAGTGTCCTGCGTACGGGCGTGGGTGACCTGGATCTGGTGTCTGGTGGCGACATCGAGATGAATTCGCTGTACGGGGTCTACACCGCAGGCACGCCGTCGGCGTCGATGGGGGCGGCCTATAACCAGGCGCGTGGCAAGTTGTTCGATGGCACGATCTTGCGTGCGGAAGGCAAGCGTTTCGAGTCGCTGGTCGACGGTGGTGCGGACAGCCTGTATCAGGCCTGGTATCCCGAAAAGGGCGGCAATGTGTTGCTGCGTGCTCAAGGCAGTGTGAAGGGGGATCTGGTCGGCAATAACGACGGCAAGAATGATCTGAGCTACACCTTCTACAACACGCGTCAGCAGATTGCTTCTACGGCAGTGGGTAACTGGTTGTGGCGCCAGGGAACGGGTAGTGCAGTGTCAGCCTCGGAAGGGACTCCCAGTGCCTGGTGGGTCAACTTCGGGACATATGTGGCGGGTACCGCAAATGGCGGGTATAGCGAGTACGACACCTGGTTGTTTGCCAACGATCCTTTCCTGAGCGGCTTTACCGGTGTGGGTACTTTGGGGGGGGGCAACTTGACCGTGGAGGCCGGGGCGGATGCTGGCATGTTGAACCAGCGCGGTATTCGCAGCAGCTGGAATCAGCAGACGCATACGCCGCGCAGCCAGGGCTTGCATCTGGTGGTGGGCAGCACAGGCCGAATCACCCCGGGGGGCGAACTGGTACAGACAGGTGGCGGGGATCTGGTCCTGCGCCTGGGCGGCACGCTGAACCCGAACCCCGATGTGCGCTTGAACGAGCATGACCTGAACAGCACTTTGGTGAATTTGCGAGGAGCCATTGCTCTGGATGCCGGCGCGATTGGCGGGGTGAAGCTGGGCTTTGGTGGAACAGATCAAATGGATACGCGTCCTGGCAATATTTATGCCAGCGGCGGAGGGGCCGCAACCGGTGGCCCGATTCTGGTCTTGGGTGATTCTGCTGTACGCATGCAAACGCGTGGCGATCTGGTGCTGGGCAGTACGGTAGACCCAGGGCGTACCTTGTCGTTAAGCTCAACGCCTTTCTCCGTAGATGGCCAGCACTATGACGGCAATGGCTGGTCCTGGTTCTCCTTGTGGACTCCGGCGACGGCGATTGATTTGTTGAGCGTGGGGGGCAACCTGACGCCCACCACGTCCTGGGATGAGCGCAATGCGTATGAAGATACGCGTTGGGGCGACCCAGGCCGCAACCAGTCTCATAACGCAGATGGCCATTTCTATCCTTCTATCCTGCGTGCGGCGGCCGCTAACGGCAATATTCAGTACGGAGCCAGTGCCAGCGATGCCACTATATCCGGCACTTCAATATTGCGTTATGGCTTTGGTACGGTACTGGCCCCTTCGCCAATGGGCGAGCAGTTTGTCAACGCAACAGGGCGTGGTGAACTGCAGTTCCTGGCGGGAGGCTCCATTCAGGCGGCCGGCTATGTTTTCTCGGCCTCGGCGGCAGATGCAGCGGCCATGTCCAGCCCCTTCCGTCCTGCCTTTGTAGGCTTGCTATCGCAGACAGGCGGCGGCGAGTACGGCTATAACCCTCGCATCATTCATAACGTGGATGGCGAGGCCGTCAAGCTCAACGACTGGTTCACCGTCAGCAGCAAGGCGATCACTTCGCTGTACGGAGGCCGTCAAAATACAGGCTCCTTGTTTGTGTTCGGTACGCCGGTCAATATCGGTACTGCCGCAGCTCAACGTCAGCCTGCTCGTTACTACGCCGTCAACGGCGACATTGTTGGCTTGCGCGTCGGTCAGGAAGTGTTGTTGGGATACCCACCGGGCTCGCAGGGCTCACGTATGGAAGGCTCGGTTCCTGTGGCGATTCGGGCCGGGCGTGACATTACCGACTCGGGCACACGTCTGGGGCAGAAAGATGCCGTGGCAGGGGCCAAGAGCGCCACTGCGACGACACGCGGTAATTTGATTACCCATGCCTGGGCAGACGATATTTCCATTGTTGAAGCGGGTCGAGATGTCCGTAACAGCAGCTTCTACATCTTGGGGCCGGGTTTGCTGGACGTGTCGGCCGGGCGTCATGTGTATCTGGCTGATAAGGGCGAGATCAAGAGTCTGGGACCCTTGAGCAGTGCCTTGTCCGATAGTCGTGGTGGCGGCGCCAGTATTTCGGTCTCGGCCGGGATGGGCGAAGGGGCGCATTGGAACGACTTTGCGGCGCGCTATCTGAACCCCGAGAATCAGGCTGATCTGGAACTGCCGTTTGCAGATCAACAGGGCAAGGCGCTGTACATCTACAGCGGTGGCCTGACGCTGGGGCAATGGCTGCAACGCGAGTTTGGCTACACAGGTGATGAAGTCGGCGCGCAGGCTTTCTTGCTGGCGAAGCAGGGAGAGCTGGACCAGGTACGCGATCAGGCCAGGGCTGAAGGCCGCAATGCGTCCAGCCGTCCCTTGGCGCGCGAGTACAAGCTGGAGAGCCAGCTGCACCTGGTCAATTGGTTGAGCACCCGCTTTGGCGACAAGAACGGCCTGGGCCTGCATTTTGATGCGGCCAGCATGGACGCCCGCAGCTTCTTTGATGCCTTGCCGCCCGAGCAGCAACGCAGCTATCTGCGCAATGTGTACTACGCAGAGCTGAAGGCATCGGGCCGTGAGTACAACGATAGTGACAGCAAGCGCGCAGGCAGCTATTTGCGTGGTCGTGAAGCGATTGCCACCTTGTTCCCCGAACAGGATGCTCAAGGCAAGGCCTTGAGCTACACGGGTGATTTGACGATGTACAGCAGTGCGCTGTATTACGACGCGGATTACGTGAACAACACGGCGGGCAAGAGCCGACCTAATCCCAAGCTGGATTACATCACCAAGGCCGAGTGGGAGGCCTTGGGCAGTCCGGGGTACAACGTGTCGTTCTACGACGTGCTGGATGCGGGTATTCACACCAACTTTGGTGGTGACATCAGCATCCTGACTCCCGGCGGTCGTGCCTTGGTGGGGATTGATGGTGGCTTTAACCCTGGTCCGGGATCGGGTGTGATCACGCAAGGGGAAGGGGACATCAACTTCTTCTCGCAAAGCGATATTCTGATGGGGCAGAGCCGGGTCTTCACAACCTTTGGTGGCAATATTCTGGCCTGGTCGGCAGCAGGGGACATCAACGCGGGTCGGGGTAGCAAGACAACGGTGGTCTACACACCGCAGCGGCGTGTTTACGATCTGTTTGGCAATGTGGCCTTGTCACCATCAACACCCAATACCGGTGCGGGTATCGCTACCTTGAACCCGGTTCCCGAGGTCCCGCCAGGTTATATCGATCTGATTGCGCCATTGGGAACGGTGGACGCGGGCGAGGCAGGGATTCGTGTGTCGGGCGACATCAATATCGCCGCCTTGCGTGTAGTCAATGCAGACAATATTCAGGTACAGGGCGAGTCCAAGGGAATTCCGGTGGTGGCGACCGTCAACACGGGAGCCTTGAGTAACGCCAGCGCGACAGCATCGTCGGCCGCATCGGCGGCGCAGGATACGGTCAACCGCGCTCGTGCACAGGCTCGTCAGAATCTGCCTTCGGTCATTACTGTGCAGATTCTGGGATTTGGGGATGCAGGGCAGTCAGGGGGCGGGGCCACATCATCAGGAGCAGGCCCAGCGACTTCCAGGATAGATGCCTCTGCGTATCGCCAAGACAGTACGGTGCAGGTCCTGGGACTGGGCACCAATCCGCAATCCGCTCTGGATCGCTTGACGCCCGAGGAGCGGCGGCGGATGACACTGTAGCTTGAGCCTGGGAGATCTGATCATGCTGTCCACTTGCCTGCCCTTGCCTACACGCAAGCGTAATGAAGAGTGTGTGACGCCGCAGTATTCACTGTGCTTGTATCTGAAGGTGCACTACGAAGAGCTGCTGCGTCAATTGACCATCCGCCTGCGCTGCCGCGACCGCGCAGCGGATGCCTTGCACGACACCTGGCTGCGTCTGCATGGCAGCCGGGAGATCGGGCCGGTCGCCAACCCTCGTTTGTATTTGCTGCGTATGGCCAGCAATCTGGCGATTGACGAATGGCGCGCCGAGTCCGGCAGAGGGACGCTGGTGCCCCTGGAGGAACTGGAAGAGCATCAGCAGATTTCCCCCATGCCGGGGCCAGAGTCCAGCCTGATCGGCCGATCTTTGCTGTCCGTCCTGATCTACGCCATCGAGCTGCTGCCCCGCCAACGTCGCGCCATCTTTCTGGCGGCCCGGCTGGAAGAACAGAGCCTGAGTGTGGTGGCTGAACGCTTCGGCGTCACCACCAGTAAAGCACGCAACGAACTGCGCCGGGCTGAGGCGCATTGCGAACAGGCCTTGCTGGGAAATTGGACGGAACTGCGACAGGGGCGTAAGGCCTGTGTAACACCACCACCGACCATGACGGCCGGGTTTGGCTGGATGGCGGAGCCGGTGGGATTCTGAGGTTTTTATCGCTAATATCGATAATTTAATTTTATCGGTATTGCCGATATTTGTTGTTTATCGAGATAATCGATATACTCAAATTATCGACATTAGCGATAAATAGATATGTACATACTTTCTACTAGTGATCAGCTTGGTTATCAGCTTGTTGCTCGACGCAAGGCTTTAGGTCTGACGCAGCAGGAAGTCGCATCTCGTCTGGGGATCAGCCAAAATCGTTTGTCCGAACTGGAAAGTCAGCCGAGCCAGTTAACCGTTGAGCGATTGTTAGCCTTGACTGGTATTTTGGGGCTGGAGCTAGCCGTACAACAGCGCTCTCAAGCCCCTTTAAGTACAAGTGAATGGTAGCCATGGCGCACCGTTCACAGCAACGCCTATTGGGTTTATGGGCGAATGGCCTTCGGGTAGGGACTTGGCAAGTAGCCGCCAATGGCGAGGATAGACTGACTTACGACCCTGTTTGGCTCGTATCATCACAAGGGCGTCCCTTATCGCTTTCTTTGCCGTTCACTATTGATAACGCGCCTTTGCGTGGTCCTCAAGTACGGAATTATTTTGACAACCTGCTACCAGACAGTGATGTAATCCGCCGTCGCCTGCAGACACGATTCAGAACATCCAGCACAGATGCTTTTGATTTGCTAACGGCTATCGGGCGTGATTGTGTTGGAGCTATTCAGCTGCTTCCCGAAGGTGAGGAGCCCGATGATGTCTTTGATATTCAGGCTTGTCCTTTAAGCGAGGCTGAAATCGCTAACGCTTTGAGGGCGGCTACTGCTGCACCGTTGGTCTTGGGGCAACAGCAAGCGTCTGATGAAGACTTCAGAATTTCCTTGGCAGGAGCCCAGGAAAAAACAGCCTTTTTATGGCATCACGGACAATGGTGTCGACCTGTTGGATCTACTCCGACAACGCATATCTTCAAACTACCATTGGGCTTGGTGGGGGGCCGCCAAGCGGATATGCGCAGTTCTGTAGAAAATGAATGGCTGTGTGCACAGATTTTGCGCGCCTTTGATTTACCTGTCGCTAACTGCGAGATGGCCAGTTTTGAAGAGCAAAAGGTATTGATCGTTGAGCGTTTTGACCGGAAGTTGGCTGCACAGTCTTATTGGCTGAGGCTGCCACAGGAGGACTTTTGTCAGGCAACAGGCAAGTCTCCTGATGCTAAATACGAGGCCGATGGCGGGCCGGGCGTTGTTGATATCGCGCGTATTTTGCAGCTGTCTGAAGCGAGGGAGCAGGACTTGCGTACTTTGCTGACAGCACAATTAGTGTTTTGGATGTTGGCAGCGACTGATGGGCATGCGAAGAATTTTTCGATTTTTCTATTGCCTGGTGGCCGTTACCGCTTGACGCCTTTGTACGATGTTTTGTCGGCTTGGCCAGTCACGGGTACTGGACCGAACAAGTTGGATGTGAATCGTCTCAAGCTGGCCATGGCCGTTCGCGGGAAAAACACCCACTACCGATTGCGTGATATTCAGCGCCGGCATTTCAACCACATGGCCCGACTGTGCGGGTGGGGAGAGAACATGGATGACTTGATCATGGATTGCTTAGGACGAGTCCCGCACGTGTTGGAGGTGGTCGCCCAGCAACTGCCCGTTGAGTTTCCTATGGAAGTGTTTGAGGCAATTGAACTGGGAATGCGTGAGTCCGCCAAGCGCTTGGCGGCGATGCCAGCGACACTGCTGTAGGCAAAGCATGCTGTCTGATGATCTATAGACGAGGTGTCCGAGGCAGGTAGGGGCAAATTTCCACACTGAAATGAAAATGCTTTCACGTCGTGTGTATGGGCTAGTCTGCGCATCTGGCAAGTAGAAAAACAAAAAGCCCAGTCAGATGACTGGGCTTTTTGCTTGAATTCTTGGTGGCCTGGGGCGGAATCGAACCACCGACACAAGGATTTTCAATCCTCTGCTCTACCGACTGAGCTACCAGGCCAACGTGTACTGCTCGGTAAAAATAGAACTATACCACGTTTTTTAATTTGTGCGCATAGTACAACAAAAAATTTATGCATCTTTTCGACTTCAAATTTGCCGTACCCCTAGGGGGAGGCCCTTTTCAGCGAAAAGAGGGCTGCATAAAGGAGTGCAATTGTAATCACAAAAGGGCAATTCAAGTAACATTTTTGGCAAAAACCTGGCTTGCGGCGTAAAATCACTTAAATTTCATGCGTTTTGCTTTTGCAAAATTGCCTGTCTTGGTCTTTTCAGGGCTATAGCCTGTACTGCTCATGTCTGTAGATGTTCTAACCTTCGGTCTGAATCATGTGTCCGCGCCGGTTGCCGTGCGCGAGCGCGTTGCGTTTCCGATCGATGTGTTAAAGCCTGCGCTTGATACCTTGCGTGCCACTTTTGGTACGGGTGTGCGTGAAGCAGCCATTCTGTCTACCTGTAATCGTACCGAGATCTACTGTGCGGCCGAGCCCCATGTGGCTGAGCGTCTGCCCGAATGGATGGCAGACTTCAACAGTCTGCGCTCTGCCGAGCTGACCCCCCATCTGTACCGCTACAACCAGAACGAGGCCGTGCGCCATGCGTTCCGTGTTGCCAGCGGGCTGGATTCCATGGTCTTGGGCGAGCCCCAGATTCTGGGTCAGATGAAAGATGCCGTGCGTGCCGCCAATGAAGCTGGCTCGCTGGGCACCTTGTTGCATCAATTGTTCCAGCGCACCTTCTCGGTGGCCAAGGAAGTCCGTACGCAAACGGCTATTGGCGCCCATTCGGTGTCCATGGCGGCAGCTGCTGTCCGTTTGGCCGAGCGTGTGTTTGGTGACCTGAGCCAGGCCAAGGTGCTGTTTATTGGCGCTGGCGAAATGATCGAGCTGTGTGCCACGCACTTTGCGGCGGTGAACCCCTGTAGCATCGTGGTCGCCAACCGTACTCAGGAACGGGCTGAAAGCCTGGCCTCGCGCTTCATGGCCAGCACCATGAAGCTGGCCGATGTGCCTGATCGTCTGGCGGATTTTGATGTGGTGGTGTCCTGTACGGCCAGTACCTTGCCCATTCTGGGTCTGGGGATGGTGGAACGAGCCGTGCGTTCGCGTCGTCACCGTCCTGTGGTCATGGTGGATCTGGCCGTGCCACGCGATATTGAAACCGAAGTAGGTCGCCTGGACGACGTGTACCTGTACACCGTCGATGATCTGGGCCGCTTTGTACAACGGGGTGCCGATGCTCGTCAGGCCGCTGTGGTGCAGGCTGAAGCCATTATTGACACCCAGGTGCAGCATTACATGCACTGGCTGAGCACTCGTGCTATTGTGCCTGCCATTCTGGATGTGCAGCAGTCGGTCGAAAAAGTACGTCAACACGAGCTGGAGCGCGCGCGCCGCATGTTGGCCCGTGGTGATGATCCAGCAGAAGTCATTGAAATGCTGGCGCATGGCCTGACTCAAAAGTACATGCACGGCCCGATGGCTGAATTGACGCGCAGTGAAGGTTCCGAGCGCGAGCAATTGTTGAATCTGCTGCCTCGCCTGTTGCCCTCGACCACCCGTCGACGTTAGCGTTTGGGCTGTTGTCTGTTCACCGACTCTCCTGCGGTGCAGCCCCGCCTTGAACTGCGCCCAGACCCTCTGATTTTCCCTTTAGGCTGTTCCCTATGAAAGACTCTATGCGCAGTCGGCTTGAGCAATTGGCTCGCCGTCTGCATGAAGTTGATGCCATGCTTGCCGAGCCTGAAATTGCCAGCAATATGGACGAGTTTCGCAAACTGTCGCGCGAACGTTCCGAGCTGGACCCCGTTGTAGCAGCATTCAAAAGCTATGAGGCTGCCGAAGGCGATCTGCAGGCCGCCCAGGACATGATGTCCGACCCTGAATTGAAGGAAATGGGCGAAGAAGAATACAAGTTGGGCAAGGAACGTATTGCTCAACTGGAAGATGAACTGCAAATCCTGCTCCTGCCGCGCGATCCGGACGACACCCGTAACGTGTTCATTGAAATCCGCGCCGGTGCCGGTGGGGACGAAAGCGCCTTGTTTGCCGGGGATTTGTTGCGCATGTACATGCGCTATGCCGAAAACTGCGGCTGGCGTACGGAGATCATGTCTGCCAGCGATTCGGAAGTGGGCGGTTACAAGGAAGTGATCGTTCGGATTGAAGGCCAGGATGTGTACGGGCGTCTGAAGTTCGAGTCCGGTGCGCACCGTGTACAGCGTGTGCCTGAAACTGAAGCCCAGGGCCGCATCCATACCTCTACGTGTACCGTGGCCGTGTTGCCCGAAGCCGAAGGCTTGGCAGAAATCACCATTAACCCCGCTGACTTGCGTGTGGACACCTTCCGCGCCAGTGGTGCCGGTGGTCAGCACGTGAACAAGACGGACTCTGCCGTTCGTCTGACTCACTTGCCTACAGGTTTGGTGGTGGAGTGTCAGGACGACCGTTCCCAGCACCGTAACCGCGAAAAGGCCTTGCAGGTGCTGGCCGCTCGTCTGAAAGACAAGCAGCAGCGTGAGCAATCTGACAAAGAAGCCGCCGAGCGTAAAAGCCTGGTCGGCACGGGTGACCGCTCCGAGCGCATCCGTACCTACAACTTCCCGCAAGGCCGCATGACGGATCACCGTATCAATCTGACCTTGTACAAGCTGGGCTACATCATGGACGGCGATCTGGACGAGCTGATCAAGGCCTTGCTGTCCGAGCATCAGGCCGGTTTGCTGGCTGATCTGGCGCAGGCGTGAGCAAGAACCTATCCGGTGAGCAGGCCATGCCCTTAACGGCCGCGCCTGCCGATTCTCCCCGTACCTTGCGAGCCTTGCAGCCGCTAAGTCCCTTGCCGCGCCTGGAGCGCGACATGCTGTGGATGCAGGTGCTGGGCGTCGGTCGTTCCTGGCTGATTGCGCACGACACGGACGAGTTACCGCTGGACAAGATTCAAAGCTATCAAGCCCTGGAAGCCCGCCGCGTTGCGGGCGAGCCCATGGCATATATCGTGGGTGTGCGGGAATTCATGGGCCATGAGTTTCTGGTGTCGCCCTCGGTGCTGATTCCACGCCCCGATACGGAAACCCTGGTTGAGCGTGCCTTGGAGCGTGTGCAGAACATCCAGTCTCCCCGCATTCTGGACATGGGCTGTGGCAGCGGTGCCATTGCAGTTTCTCTGGCGCTGGCACGCCCCGATGCCCATGTGGTCGCCAGTGATATCAGCACGCTGGTATTGGCGCAGGCGGGCTTAAATGCTCAGCGTTTGTGTGGGAAAGTCGAGTTTTGCCTGGGGAGTTGGTACGATGCCGTGGCAGGCCAGGAACCTTTTGACCTGATCGTGTCCAACCCTCCATACATTGCAGTGGATGATGAACATCTGGCGCAGGGCGATGTGCGGTTCGAGCCGCGTCAGGCACTGACAGATGGCTCTGACGGCTTGACGGATTTGCGTACAATAGTTCAGGGAGCCGGGCCGTATCTGCGTCCTGGTGCTAGTCTTCTCATGGAGCACGGCTGGGATCAGGCCGACCATGTGCAAAATATGCTGCGGCAGGCAGGGTTCAAACAGGTCATCAGTTATGAAGATCTGGCAGGAATCCGGCGGGTCACAGGTGGACAGTGTTAATTCTTTTCTTAAGAGAACATCATGAGTGAAGTTCAAGATTTCATCCGCGAAACCGTAACGGAAAACCCAGTTGTGCTGTTTATGAAGGGTACAGCTCAAGCTCCTCAGTGCGGTTTCTCCGCACGCACCGTGCAGATCCTGCGCGCTGTTGGCCTGAGCCAAGTGGTTGTGGTCAACGTGCTGGACGACGCCGAAGTGCGTCAGGGCATCAAGGACTTCTCCAACTGGCCCACCATCCCCCAACTGTACATCAAGGGCGAATTCGTTGGCGGTTCGGACATCGTGTCTGAAATGTACGAAAACGGCGAACTGGAAACCATGCTGCGCGAGGCTGGGGCTCTGGAGTGAGCACCAAGCGACGCCTGGTCATAGGTATGACCGGGGCCACCGGGGCGGTCTACACCGTGCGCCTGCTGCAAGTGCTGCAGTCCTGTCCGGATGTAGAAACTCATTTGGTGATCTCGCCCTCCGGGGTGCTGAACATCAAATATGAGCTGGATATCGGCAGGCACGAGATCCAGGCTCTGGCCGATCAGGTGCACAGCTTCCGCGATGTGGGTGCAACCTTGGCCAGCGGCAGCTTTCCTACTGCCGGCATGGTGATTGTGCCCTGTTCGATGCGTACCCTGGCCGCTGTTGCGCATGGTTTGTCTGACAACCTGATTACCCGGGCTGCCGACGTTACCTTGAAAGAGCGTCGCCGTTTGGTGATGATGGTGCGCGAAACGCCATTCAATCTGGCGCATTTGCGCAATATGACGGCTGTGACGGAAATGGGCGGGATTATCTTCCCGCCTATGCCCGCGTTTTACCTGCGCCCCAAAAGCATCGACGATATTGTCGATCACACGGTGATGCGGGTGCTGGAATTGTTCGATATTCAGGTGCCCGGTGAACGCTGGGATGGTTCGCAAAAACCGAGCTAAGGCCTGATAGCCGTTCAGCGGGCGCAAAAAAGCCCCGATATAAACCTCCACAATCTGGATATCATTCCAGACACTAGCGGTTTATATCGGGGCTTTTTATTGCCTGTTGCTTGTGTGTTTGCTGGTGGCAAGCGCTACGCTAAGCCACGTACCATGTTTATTGGCCGGAACGGCGCTTGCTCATGAACACAATTTGCTGTTCACCGGAAGCAGCAGGCTGGGCAGGGGTGAAAGCGTCCTGGCGCACGGTAGGTGCTGCGTCATCGGCGTCCTCTTCGAAGCCAGCAGCCAGCAAACTCTCGGGCAGGTGATCGTCAAAATAATCCTGATCAAAGCCTTTATCGCCTTCCGGATCGGCCTGGCCTGTGACCTTCAGGTCTGCAAAGTTATGCAGCTTGGGGTCCATCAAGTGCGAAGGCACCACGCGAGTCAGGGCACCAAACACGTTCCAGGAGCGATGCGGAAATTTCTTGTCCCAGTCCGCAATCATGCGGTTGATTTCCTGGCGCTTCAGGTTTTCCTGCGAACCGCACAAGTTACAGGGGATGATGGGGAATTCTTTGAGCTTGGCGTAGGCGATCAGGTCCTTTTCGGGCACATAGGCTAGAGGGCGGATCACGATGTGTTCGCCATTGTCCGACATCAGCTTGGGCGGCATGCCCTTCATACGGCCACCGTAAAACAGGTTCAGGAAGAAGGTAGCCAGAATGTCATCACGATGATGGCCCAGAGCGATCTTGGTGGCACCCAGCTCCTTGGCAACACGGTACAAAATCCCGCGACGCAAACGGGAGCACAGCGAACACATGGTCTTGCCTTCGGCAATCACGCGCGTCACTACCGAATATGTGTCCTGAGTTTCGATGTGATAGGGCACGCCCAGCTTTTCCAGATACTCGGGCAGGATGTGGTCAGGGAAACCGGGCTGTTTCTGGTCCAGGTTCACGGCCACGATATCGAACTTGATCGGAGCGCGCTTTTGCAAGGTCATCAGCACGTCCAGCAGGCCGTAGGAATCCTTGCCGCCAGACAGGCAGACCATGATCTTGTCACCTTCCTCGATCATGTTGAAGTCACCGATGGCGCGGCCCACTTCACGCATGATGCGTTTGCTCAGCTTGTTGTCATTGACGCGCTGCTTGCGTTCAGCCTTGCTGGCAAACACGGGGGTCTCGGTTTCGGAAGGAGGGAGGGTGCTGGTGTCTTGGGACATAAGGAAAAGCGGAAAGAAGTGTCATCGTGGCCCCGGCAAGAAGCGGGGCAGGGGGGCTTTAGCGGCTGCGTTCGATCTCGATGCCGACGGCATCACAGTCGGCAAAGGCCTCGGGTTTGCTGGCGCGGATTTTAACGCGTTCCACGGTCGGGAAATCATTCTGGATGCGATCAGCCAGGCGCTCTACCAGTGTTTCCAGCAGATTCGTGTGTTCCGTGGTGCTGACGTCGATCAGCGCTTCACGCAACTGACGGTAGTCCAACACGGTCCCGATGTCCTCGTCCTGAACGTCCTGCGTAATGGTGGTGTCGAATTCGGCGTCAATATGCAGGGGCTGGCGGTGAACCAGTTCGTGGTCCAGCATGCCGATAGAGGCTTGCACCACCAGATTGTTGATGAATATACGGCGTGTGGTCATGGCAAAAACAAAGTAGCAGGCCCGCCATGGCTGGCGGGCCTGGGAAGAGGGTCAGGACTGGCGGCTCAGGACGCATTCGTCCAGAGCAGGGCGCGCTAGTTGCAGCGTGAAGCAGTGTAGTTCATCGCGGCGGAAGGCGTGAACTTGTACGGTCTGGCCGGGTTCATAGGCCGCCAGCAGGCGCTCCAGGCTGGCGGTGTCACTGACACGCAAGCCGTCAATAGCGACCAGGGTATCACCGGCAGACAGCCCAGCTTGATGCGCTGCACCATCGGTAAATACCGTGGCCAGTTGGCATTGGCCTGCGCTTTGGCGCAAGCGGGCGTTCAGACTGGGCAGCTTGGTGGAGGCTTGCCATTCCAGCTTCAGGCCTTGCTCGGCCAGCCAGGGCTTCAGGGGCAGGTCCTCGCAGCCTTCCACGTAGCGGGCAATGAAGTCTGTGGCGTCGTAGCCAGTTGCCTCCAGAATCAGGGCAGGCATGGCATCTTCAGGAATGCCTTCTGGCTTGCCTTGATAGAAGTCACGACCATAGCGTTCCCACATTAGCAGCATCACATCATCCAGACTCTTGGCTTGCTGGGTATGGCTGCGAATACGCAGATCCAGGCCCAGGGCAATCAGGGCGCCCTTGCTGTAATAACTGACCAGTGCGTTGGGGGAGTTCTCGTCCTGCTTATAGTAACGAGTCCAGGCGTCAAAAGAGCTTTGTGCGGCGGACTGCTTGAAGCGGCCAGGACCACGTTCAACTGCATTGATGTTCTTGGCCAGCAGCTTGAGGTAATCGGCCTCGCTCAGCACGCCAGAGCGCAGCAGCATCAAATCGTCGTAGTACGAGGTGAAGCCTTCAAACACCCATAGCAAGCGGGTGTGGTTTTCACGACTCAGGTCGTAGGGTGCGAAGACGGCGGGCTTGATGCGTTTGACGTTCCAGGTATGGAAGTACTCATGGCTGACCAAGCCCAAAAAGGTCTGGTAGCCCGCGCTTTTCACCGATTTGTCCTGGCCCTGGGTAGGCAGGTCTCGACGCGAAGCCATCAGGGCGGTCGAGGCGCGATGCTCCAGTCCGCCGTAACCATCATCGGTCACCATGGTCATGAACACGTAGCGCGAGCTGCAATCCAGGAAGGGCGCGCGACGGGTTTCAGGTTCAAAAAAGGCGATTTGCTCGGCACAGATTTTCTCTACGTCACGGGCAATGCGGGGCAGGTCCAGGTTCGGGATGACGCCAGTAAAGACCAGTTCGTGTTCAGCGCCGTGGGCAAAGAAGCTGATGACCTGGGGAGTGCCCATCTCAATGGGGTGGTCGATCAACTCGTCGTAATTGCTGGCGCGGTACAGGCCAAAACCATAGCGCTCTGCCGCGCCTGGCATGTCGGTGGCCTCGGGCAGGCTGGTGTAAACCTGCCAATCTTCCATGTCCTTGTTGGACACCAGTTCCAGCAGGCACGGCTGTTCAGTCTGGCCCTCAACGGCCAGCAGGGCGCTGGTGCCATTAAAGAAAGCATGGGTCTGATCAATATGTGCGCCTCGTACGGACAGGTCCCAGGCATAGACCTGGTACTGAATGCTCAAGGGACCCTCGCAGGGTTCGCACTGCCAGCGATGGTTGTCCAGCTTGCGGATGGAAACCGGCTTTTCGCCAGCGAAGGCAGCTATGCTTTCGATCTGACGCGAGAAGTCGCGGATCAGGTAGCTGCCAGGAATCCAGGCCGGAAGGCTCAAGATCTGGCCATCTGTTTGGGGGGAAGTGATCTGTATCTGGACAGTCAGGCGGTGGCCGGCGAGATCTGTCGGCTCGGCACGGTAAAGTACGGGTGTAGGTTCCATTCCCCTATTCTATTTAATTTTTCTGGGAGTCAGCATGAACGAACCCTTAGTCAAAGCAGAGGTGCATGGTCGTGTTGCTTTATTGACATTAAATCGGCCCAAGGCTTTGAATGCGCTCAATAACGAGCTGATCGCCGAGTTGTATGCCCTGTTAAAGAAATACGATGCCGACAACGAAATCGGTTGTATCGTGCTGACCGGTAACGAAAAAGCCTTTGCCGCCGGTGCTGATATCGGTGCCATGAAAGACTGGAATTACCACGATGTCAGCTCCCAGGACTATCTGGGTGGCCAGTGGGAAGAACTGCGCCGTTTCCGCAAGCCCATCATTGCCGCCGTTGCTGGCTACGCCCTGGGTGGTGGCTGCGAACTGGCCATGTTGTGTGACTTCATCATTGCCGCTGATTCGGCTCGTTTCGGTCAGCCGGAAATCAAGCTGGGCGTGATCCCCGGTTTCGGTGGTACGCAGCGTCTGCCTCGTGCCGTAGGCAAGGCCAAGGCCATGGATCTGATTCTGACTTCGCGCATGATGAATGCCGAAGAGGCCGAGCGCTCCGGTCTGGTATCGCGCGTGGTGCCTGCCGACAAGCTGATTGAAGAGGCATTGGACGCCGCCACGGTTATTGCCAGCATGTCCCTGCCGTCGGTCCTGATGGCCAAAGAGTGTGTGAACCGTGCTTTTGAATCGTCGCTGGAAGAAGGTCTGCTGTTCGAGCGTCGCAACTTCCATGGCTTGTTTGCCACAGAGGATCAGAAGGAAGGCATGCGTGCCTTCGTTGAGAAACGCAAGCCCGAGTTCAAGCACCGCTAAGTTTCTCAATCGCTGATAAAACAAGGGGTGTGTTGTAAAATTGCTGCACTGCAATGTTACAAAATAAGCTTACCCCTTGATGCCATTGAGATTGCGTAAATCAGCCTTGCATTAAGTATCAAACAAGCAAGGCTGAATTTGCTTACAACAAAAAAAAGACGCTATACTTTATGGGTTTGACGACACCGGCTTTTGAAAGGGGCCGATAATATTGCGCGGATGGATTGGCCAAGGCCTTTGCAGTACATCCACCCACACAACGTTATCTGATTGTTTCCTACTATGAATCAGCCGATTTATCAGCAGACAGGCACCGCAGCCACGGTGCAGGCAGCAGGGGACAAGCCACCATTTCCGGAACCCGTAGTACTTACGCCCGAGCAACGTAGCCGCATGGCTCGCCGGGCAGGGCAAGGAATTGTGCGCACACTTGTTGCCCAGGCTTTTATGGGTCTGGTGGCAGTTGGCCTGTCGGCATGGATTTCCGGCGCATATGCAGCAGCCTCGGCACTTATTGGTGCGGCTGCTTATTTTGTGCCTAACGCATTGTTCGCATTGCGTCTTTTGCTGGGTTTGATGGGCGGCGGCAACGCCGGAGCGCTTTCCTTCTTCTGGGGGGAGGCATTCAAACTCGGCTTTGCGGTATTGACACTGGCAACGGCTGCCATGGCAAACACGGGCTGGTTAGTTTGGCCTGCCTTGCTCTTTGGCCTGCTGTGTGTCTTGAAGGGATATGTGCTGCTGCTGTTTTTCCGCAAGCTGCCATAACGAATTTTTGTTTCACGGGCTCGTCCCATAACGTATACATCACAGGGTAAATACAGATGGCTGCTGCTAGTGATATTTCGCCTCAGTCAGGGTACATCCAGCATCACTTGGTTCACTTGAACAACTTGGGTGAAAAACAGGATGTTCTGGCCAACTTCGGTGTCATTAACTACGACTCCATGTTCTGGTCCCTGCTGATGGGTCTGGTTGTGGTTTTCTTTCTGTGGCGCGCCGCTTCGGCCGCAACAGCCGGCGTACCAGGCCGCTTGCAGTCTTTTGTAGAAATGCTGGTCGATTGGGTTGAAGACCAGGCCAAATCCATTGTTCCTAACGCTGAGTCCCGGAAGTTCGTCTCGCCCCTGGCGCTGACCGTGTTCCTGTGGATCATCATGATGAACGTGCTGGACTTGCTGCCCGTTGATGGTCTGGGCTGGATCTTCATCCAGACCGGTCTGGCCTCCGAGCCTGGCGACCCTCTGTACTACCACCGTATTTTGCCTACCGCTGACTTGAACGTGCCTATGGGCATGTCCATGGGCGTGCTGCTGCTGATGTTCTACTACGGCATCAAGATCAAGCACCCCGGCGGCTTCGTCAAAGAGCTGTTTACTGCACCGTTCACTGCCACAGGCCTGATGGCTGTTGTGCTGGCACCTTTCAACTTCTTGCTGAACTGCATCGAATACGCGGCCAAGTCCGTGTCCTTGGGCATGCGGTTGTTCGGCAATATGTTTGCCGGTGAACTGGTTTTCATGTTGATCGCTCTGCTGGGTGGCGCATGGACAGGGTTTAATGGCGCCAGCCTGGGACTGGGTATCGGTCACATTCTGGCCGGTTCTGTGTGGGCAATCTTCCACATTCTGATTGTGTTGCTCCAGGCGTTCATCTTCATGATGCTCACCCTTGTCTATATTGGACAGGCACACGAAGGCCATTAATCCGATTCCGACTGGACAATGGTGTCTGGTTGGGGGGAGCAGGCCTGGCCTGCTAACGCTTTGATTTTTTTGAATTACACCTGATTTTTAACCAAGGAGTTGTCATGACCAACGTAGCTCTCGTTGCTCTTGCTTGCGGTATCATCATCGGTCTGGGCGCTTTTGGCGCTTGCATTGGTATCGCCCTGATGGGTGGTAAATATCTGGAAGCATCGGCTCGTCAGCCTGAACTGATGAACGCTCTGCAAACCAAGATGTTCCTGTTGGCCGGTCTGATCGATGCTGCTTTCCTGATCGGTGTCGGTATCGCCATGTTGTTTGCATTCGCCAACCCATTCGTTGGGTAATAAGGCGAGTCCGTTGCCGCTTTTGGCAGACGGGCAGGCAGTCGTCGTTAGCGGTGTGTTGCTCGGTTTGATCATGCACCGCTTGTCGACTTGAACATACATGTGTCAGGACGCATACCGCTTCCTACACACGTGGTATTGAAGGGATACGACCGTGAATTTAAACGCGACTCTCTTTTTTCAGATGATCGTGTTTTTCGTTTTGGCCTGGTTTACGATGAAATTCGTATGGCCGCCACTGACGAAAGCAATCGATGATCGTCGTCAGAAAATCGCTGATGGTTTGGCTGCTGCCGATAAAGGCAAGGCCGATCTGGCACAGGCCCAAGCGCGTATCAGCCTGATGGACGCTTCGGCCAAGTCCGAAAACCATCAACGCATTGTCGACGCTGAAAAACAAGCGACTGCTCTTTTGGAGCAAGCTCGTCGTGAAGCCGAAGCCGAAAAAGCCCGCATTATTGCGCAGGCCCAGCAAGACGCTAACCAGGAAGTGCAACGCGTACGTGAAGGTCTGCGTAGCGAAGTGGCTGCCTTGGCTGTCAAGGGTGCCGAGCAAATCTTGCGACGCGAAGTTGACGCGAATGCGCACGCCCAGCTGCTCGAGCAGCTCAAGGCAGAACTTTAACATCAAGGCAGGCCATGGCTGAACTATCGACTATTGCCAGACCTTACGCCGAAGCCCTGTTCGCCGCCGTGCGCGACGACAGCCAGGGCCTCGAATCGTGGTCGGCCCTGTTGTCCGAAATGGCTCAGGTGGCCGGTCTCCACGATGTGCGCGAGGCACTGAACGATCCGCGCCTGAATAACGGGCAGCGACTCGAACTCTTTACGGGCCTGGTTAAGTCACAGGTCACCGAAAAGGCTCGCAACTTTCTTCAATTGTTGGTGGATAACCAGCGCATCTTGCTGTTGCCACAGATTGCAGAACAGTTTGATCTATTGAAACACCAACTCGAAGGCACGGCGCAGGCACAGATTATCAGTGCTTTCCCGATGGCTGAGGCTCAGGTTGCTGAGCTGACCGCTGGGCTGGAGAAAAAGTTTGGCCTGAAGCTAAAACCGACTGTGACCGTCGACGCTGACCTTATCGGCGGTATTCGGGTGATTGTTGGTGACCAGGTGCTCGACACTTCCGTGCAGGCCCGGCTGGCCAGCATGCGCGATACGCTGACCGCATAGCGCGAGTCAGTAAACAGGATTTCAGGAGTCTGAACATGCAACTTAATCCGTCCGAGATCAGCGAACTGCTCAAGAGCCGCATCGAAGGCCTGGGTGCGTCGACTGACGTTCGTACACAAGGCACGGTTGTATCCGTGACCGACGGTATTACGCGCATCCACGGTTTGTCCGATGTGATGCAGGGCGAAATGCTCGAATTTCCGAACAACACGTTCGGTCTGGCCCTTAACCTCGAGCGCGACTCTGTCGGCGCCGTGATTCTGGGTGAATACACCGGTGTTTCCGAAGGCGACGCAGTTAAAACAACTGGCCGCATTCTGGAAGTACCCGTTGGCCCCGAACTGCTGGGTCGTGTGGTTGATACTCTGGGTATGCCTATCGACGGCAAGGGCCCGATCAACGCCAAGATGACTGACGTCATCGAGAAAGTGGCTCCTGGCGTTATCGCCCGTGAGTCCGTCTCCCAGCCCATGCAGACCGGCACGAAAGCCGTGGACTCCATGGTGCCAATCGGCCGTGGTCAGCGCGAACTGATCATTGGTGACCGTCAGACCGGTAAAACTGCCGTGGCTGTGGACACCATCATTGCTCAAAAGGGCAATGGCGTTAAATGTATCTACGTTGCCGTGGGCCAAAAAGCCTCCACGATCAACAACGTGGTGCGCAAGCTCGAAGAGCACGGTGCTCTGGAGTACACGATTGTTGTGGCCGCCTCGGCTTCCGAGTCCGCCGCCATGCAATACCTGGCTCCTTACTCCGGTTGCACCATGGGTGAATACTTCCGTGATCGTGGCGAAGACGCCCTGATCATTTATGACGACTTGACCAAGCAAGCTTGGGCCTACCGTCAAGTATCCCTGTTGCTGCGTCGCCCACCAGGCCGTGAAGCCTACCCTGGTGACGTGTTCTACCTGCACTCCCGTCTGCTCGAGCGCGCTGCTCGTGTGAACGCCGAGTACGTGGAAAAATTCACTAACGGTGAAGTGAAGGGCAAGACCGGTTCGTTGACCGCACTGCCTATCATTGAAACGCAAGCCGGCGACGTTTCCGCTTTCGTTCCAACCAACGTGATTTCGATTACTGACGGTCAGATCTTCCTGGAGTCCGACCTGTTCAACGCTGGTGTTCGTCCCGCTATTAACGCCGGTATTTCGGTGTCTCGCGTGGGTGGCGCTGCTCAAACCAAGGTCATCAAGAAGCTGTCCGGCGGTATTCGTACCGACTTGGCTCAGTACCGTGAATTGGCCGCGTTTGCTCAGTTCGCTTCCGACCTGGACGACGCAACCCGTCGCCAGCTGGAACGTGGTAAGCGCGTGGTCGAACTGCTCAAGCAGCCCCAGTATCAGCCTCTGGCTGTGTGGGAACTGGCCGTGAGCCTGTACGCTGTGAACAACGGTTACTTCGACGATCTGGAAGTCGCTCAGGTTCTGCCTTTCGAGAAAGGCCTGAAAGATCACCTGCGCAGCAAGTTCGCTGCCCTGGTTGAGCGTATCGAAAGCAAGAAGGAACTGGTTAAAGAAGACGAGGCTGAGTTGGTTACAGCCATCCAGGACTTCAAAAAGCACGGCGCTTTCTAATCATTGTTGGCAGGCGCCGGAAACCCCGGCGTCATGATTAGCGGGAGTCGACAGCCTAGTCTGGCTCCCGATAATGCCCTTACAGGAAAGTGTGATGGCCGGAATCAAGGAAATTCGTACTAAGATCAAGAGCGTGCAAAACACGTCCAAGATCACCAAAGCCATGGAGATGGTGGCGGCATCCAAGATGCGCAAGGCGCAAGAGCGGATGCGTGCTGGCCGTCCCTATGCAGACAAGGTGCGCGAGATTGCTTCGCATCTGATGCAGGCGCACCCCGACTACACTCACCCCTACATGGTTGAGCCTGCCGAAGTCAAATCGGTAGGTATCGTGGTTGTCAGCACGGACAAAGGTCTGTGTGGCGGCCTGAACACCAATATTCTGCGTCTGGTACTTGCGCGTGTTCGCGAGTTTGAAGACAAGGGTATTAAAGTTCAGACAACGGCTCTGGGTGGTAAAGCTGCTGGAACCTTGGCGCGTGTTGGTGCCAATCTGGTTTCTCAGGAAGTGGGCTTGGGCGATGCGCCTAACCTGGAACGTCTGATTGGCGCCATCAAGGTGCAGATCGACGACTTCGTGGAAGGCCGCATTGATGCTGTTTATCTGGCGACCAGCCGCTTTGTCAATACGATGAAGCAGGACCCAACATTTATTCGCTTGCTGCCTCTGCCTTCCGGTCTGAAAGATCCTTTCCAGGCTGGTGATCAGGTAGTCGCGCAAGAAAGCGTCAACTCTTCCGAATACGGTTGGGATTACATCTACGAACCCGATGCCAAGTCGGTTATTGACGACTTGTTGCTGCGTTACGTAGAGGGTCTGGTGTATCAGGCCGTTGCCGAGAACATGGCCTCCGAGCAGTCTGCTCGTATGGTGGCGATGAAAGCCGCTTCGGACAACGCCAAGACCGTTATTGCCGATCTTCAGCTGGTCTATAACAAGACTCGCCAGGCAGCGATTACGAAAGAAATCTCTGAAATCGTGGGGGGTGCCGCCGCTGTGTAATCACGGCAAGGCACACCATCAAAGTTATATTGCAAGGACTCAACATGAGCAACGGTACCATCGTTCAGTGCATCGGCGCCGTGGTGGATATTCAGTTCCCCCGCGACAGCATCCCTAAAGTCTACGAAGCATTGACGCTCGTTGACGAAAGTTCGGCTTTCGCAGAAAAAGGCCTGACTTTTGAAGTACAGCAACAATTGGGTGACGGTGTAGTTCGCACCATCGCCATGGGTTCCAGCGACGGCCTGCGCCGTGGTATGGAAGTGGCCGGTTCGGGCGCTCCCATCTCCGTTCCCGTGGGTGTCGGCACCCTGGGTCGCATTATGGACGTTCTGGGTCGCCCTATTGACGAAGTCGGTCCTATTCAGTCCGACGAGCGTCGCGCCATTCACCAGCCTGCGCCTACTTTCGACGAACTGTCGCCTTCCGTAGAGCTACTGGAAACCGGTATTAAAGTGATTGACCTGGTTTGCCCGTTCGCCAAGGGTGGTAAGGTTGGTCTGTTCGGTGGTGCCGGTGTGGGCAAGACCGTGAACATGCTGGAGCTGATCAACAACATCGCCAAGGCACACAGCGGTCTGTCCGTGTTTGCCGGTGTGGGTGAGCGTACCCGTGAAGGTAACGACTTCTACCACGAAATGGCCGATGCTGGCGTTATCCAGATGGACAACCTGAGCGAGTCCAAAGTGGCCATGGTGTTCGGTCAGATGAACGAACCTCCAGGCAACCGTCTGCGTGTGGCACTGTCCGGCCTGACCATGGCCGAGAAGTTCCGTGACGAAGGCCGTGACATCCTGTTCTTTGTGGACAACATCTACCGCTACACGCTGGCCGGTACAGAAGTGTCCGCTCTGCTGGGTCGTATGCCTTCCGCAGTGGGTTACCAGCCTACGCTGGCCGAGGAAATGGGTAAGCTGCAAGAGCGCATTACCTCCACCAAGACCGGTTCGATTACGTCCATCCAGGCCGTTTACGTTCCAGCCGATGACTTGACTGACCCATCGCCTGCCACGACCTTCTTGCACTTGGACTCCACCGTTGTGTTGTCGCGTGACATTGCTGCTCTGGGTATTTACCCCGCTGTGGACCCTCTGGACTCCACCAGCCGTCAGCTGGATCCACAAATTGTGGGCGAAGAGCACTACGCAGTGGCTCGCGGTGTTCAGCAAACGCTGCAGCGCTACAAGGAATTGCGTGACATTATCGCGATTCTGGGTATGGACGAGCTGTCTCCAGAAGACAAGCAGGCTGTTGCCCGCGCTCGTAAGATCCAGCGCTTCCTGTCTCAGCCTTTCCACGTGGCAGAAGTGTTTACCGGCTCGCCTGGTAAGTACGTTCCACTGGCTGAAACCCTGCGCGGCTTCAAGATGATCGTCGAGGGCGAGTGTGATGCACTGCCAGAACAGGCGTTCTACATGGTCGGTTCGATCGACGAGGCTTTCGAAAAAGCCAAGACTATTCAGTAATAAGGATTACTCATGGCTAAGCTTCATGTTGACGTGGTTAGTGCTGAAGAATCGATCTTTGCTGGTGAAGCAAAGTTCGTGGCACTGCCCGGCGAGGCTGGGGAGCTGGGTATTTTGCCCGGTCACACTCCACTGATCTCGCGGATTCGTCCCGGCACGCTGAAGATCGTTATGGACGATGGCAGCGAAGAGCATATCTTTGTCGCTGGCGGCATACTCGAGGTTCAGCCTGGGAAAGTCACTGTATTGTCGGATACCGCGATTCGCGCACAAGACCTGGATGAAGCAAAGGCGCTGGAAGCCCGCAAGCATGCGGAAGAAGCCCTGCGTAACACCAAGGACAAGGCCGATATCGCTGTTGTGGAAGCCGAGCTGGCCATGCTGGCCGCTCAAGCTGCCGCAGCACGTCGCTTGAGCAACGCGCGCAAGCACTAAGCTCAAGTCGGTAGCATCCGTGAAAAAGCCACCCTTAGGGGTGGCTTTTTTGCGTCTGAAGCAGCTGGACGGATGGGCTAGAAATTCTAATTTTCTGGTAGCAACAGCAACCAACCACCTGAGTTGCGACTATGTCAGAGGTATAGGTAGAGATTCCTAATGGCGGTCGGTGTACCTGATTGATCGAACTCGGCTACCGCAGCGCAGCCTGAGCACACCATCTGCTTTGCTTGCGGCACCCATGCGGCTTGGTTTACTACCTCTGTTTCAGGGCAAGCAGACTTTGCTCGATACCGTGTTGCCAGTTTCTTTCTATATGTTCTGTACCGAGCAAAGCATCCAGCCTGTCTTGCTGCAGGCTGGAGTGCGCCGGCCGCTTGGCAGGTGTTGGGTACTGGCTGGTAGAGATGGCGGTCAGCCGCGGTGCTTGAGTTAGTAGGTCAAGTCTGACGGCCTGATCAAAGATTTCCTGAGCGAAGCCATACCAGCTTACAGAGGGCTGGCCAGCAAAATGGAAGACACCTGATGGAGACTGCTGCTTGTCGCTGCCCTGTTTGGATTCATACAGCCGCTCTGCCAGCTGGAGTAGCACTTGAGCAATATGTGGCGCGTAGCTGGGACCACCAACCTGATCATCCACAATGCTCAGTTCGGTGCGTTCATTGCCCAAGCGAAGCATGGTCTTTAGAAAGTTGTTTCCAAACTGGCTGAACACCCAACTGGTGCGCAAAATGACGGCCGAGGGCAGGGCAGCCAGAATTGCTTGTTCACCCGCCAGTTTGCTTTTCCCATAGACACTGACAGGATGTGTAGGAGCGTCTTCGATATAGGGCTGCTTTCCCAGGCCGTCAAAAACGTAGTCGCTAGAGACATGCACTAGCCCTATGCCACGTTCGGCGCAGGCAGCGGCCAGAAGGCCTGGGGCTACACCGTTAATCAGATGTGCTGTATCCGGTTCGGATTCGGCTTTGTCGACTGCGGTGTAGGCCGCTGCATTGATTACGACATCGGGACGATGCTGCTCCAATGCCAAAGCAATGGAGTCGGCTTGAGTAATGTCCAGCTCCGCATGTCCAAGCATGACAAGCTCGACATCTGGATCGGTGCTCACACGCAAGCAAGCAAAGGATCGGCCCAGTTGACCGCGAGCCCCGGTAATAAGGATGACAGGATCTGCCATGGACTCAGGCCTTGCCTTGGGCGACGAGCTGACTTAGCACAGGATAGTGTTTGTCCTTTTCGGACAACTGCGGGTTCTGGATTGGCCAATCTATCGCGACTTCAGGACAGTTCCAGGCCAATCCGCCTTCATCCTGTGGCAAGTAAAAGTCGGTGCATTTGTAGCTGAAGTCGGCAAAGTCCGACAGCACACAAAAACCGTGGGCATAGCCTGGGGGGATCCAGAGCTGCCGGTGGTTGAGTGCCGTAAGCTCTACGCCAATATAGGAACCGAATGTAGGCGAGGTTGGGTTGATATCAACAGCTACATCGTAAACCGCACCGTGTGTAACGCTGACCAGCTTTCCTTGTGGTCTAGTGCGTTGAAAATGTATTCCTCTCAAGACCCCTCGCTGGGACCGGGAGTAATTGTCCTGCACGAATGGCAATGTAATGTTCGCCTGATCACGATAGCGTTGCGCGTTGAATGTTTCTTTGAAGAAACCGCGTTCGTCCCCGAAGACACGAGGCTCGATGATAAGTACGCCTGCCAGATCAGTTTCAATGATGTTCATCTTGAGTGTCCGCCAGTTTGAGCAGGTACTGACCATAGTCCGTCTTGGCCAAAGCTTGTGCCTGCTCGTACAGGTGCTCGCGACTGAGCCAGCCTTGGTTAAAGGCTATTTCTTCGAGGCAGGCTATCTTCAGTCCTTGGCGATGTTCAATAGTCCGTACAAATACTCCTGCTTCTTGCAGGCTCTCGTGCGTTCCTGTATCCAGCCAGGCAAAACCTCTGCCTAAGAGGCTGACATGCAGTCCACCGGACTCCAGGTAGGCGTTATTGATGTCCGTAATTTCCAGCTCGCCCCGCAGGGAGGGTTTGACCTTGCGGGCGATATCAACCACCCGATTATCGTAGAAGTACAAGCCAGTTACAGCGAAATTGGATTTGGGCTGTGAAGGTTTCTCTTCAATAGAAATGGCTTTCCCTTGAGGATCAAACTCGACAACACCAAATCTTTCCGGGTCGCTGACTTGATAGCCAAAGATGGTGGCGCCAGTTGTTCTTTCTGCTGCTTCGCGGAGCATTTGGCTAAAACCGTAGCCATAGAAAATGTTATCTCCAAGAATCAGGCTGACATTATCTTGGCCAATAAAGTCGGCGCCAATGATAAAAGCTTGAGCCAACCCGTCTGGAGAGGCTTGTTCTGCATAAGAGAGGGACAAGCCGTAGCGCGAGCCGTCACCAAGCAGCTTGCGAAAGTTGGGGAGATCTTCGGGCGTGGAGATGATCAGGACCTCTCGTATACCAGCGAGCATTAACACTGATAGAGGATAAAAGATCATCGGCTTATCGTAGATGGGCAGCAATTGCTTGGAGACACCCATAGTGACCGGATGCAGGCGAGAGCCGGATCCTCCAGCCAAAATGATGCCTTTTGTACTTGGGCCTTTGGATGAGTTGGGCGGTCGTTGCCCTTGGGAACACGTTACTGCCATGGAGGATCTTCTGGATGTCAGGCTGCAATTTTGCATGGCCTGTTTGAATGGACTCTGGTATTTGCTAGCGTGGCTCTTGGTTTGGACGGTTAGCAATAGTAAGTGGGCGTTTATTTTTACTGGGGTCAGGCCGCTACAAATGTAATGATACCTGTCTATTGTTTTACTCCCGATGGTTGGACTGAGAGCAATTCCTCTATGATGGCACAGATGCTGTATGCAACCTCCAAGTTTCGTTTCCCAGCATGACTCTGGGGGGGGGGTATGAGACGGGCTCCTTGTCGAGTCCTGGATTGGCATTCTGGTACAGGGTTCCATGTGTTCAGAGGGATCGAGCAAGTGACAGTCTTGGTGTTGAGCCAAGTCTTATATGTTGCTGGCAGACAGGATCGTAAGAGGTGGTTTCAAGAAAAAAATCATCGATGCTATCGGGATCGCCATATACTGCATTATCGGAAATATAAAAACAGGAAATTTCAAGGTCCAATGAAGAGTAAAAGCTGCAAGTTTTTCTGCTCGAGAGCTTGAGGTCCAAAGTTTAAATCTGCAGGAAATCAAGAGTTGATAGGTGGTTTTGAATGAGATGCTTCGACTAGGTAAATCTCGGTGTTAATTAGGTAATTTTGATGGTTAACGACCTGGAAAGTGAGGAAATTTTCTGTATGCGCAGTGTAGAAGTGTACGCCACTAATCTGGATATTCTTGATAAAAAAACAACTGATGATCTTTATATGGATTGTCCAGATTTTTTTCTTAAAAATAAAATAATTATTGAGAATGTAGGGCTCGCTGTGAATGATGCTTATGGTGCCTTGTTGGTTTCTTCGAAATTTACTGTTGATAAATATTTTTGATCGTCTTTGGTTTTTCGAGAGACCGCTTTTCTGGCTCTCTTCTTGTACTTGTTTTTCGAAAATATAAAATAAATATCGCGATCAAATGAAAAATAGAACTGTAATGCCATTTTTTTTGGCAGTTTCCGATCTGCTGGTTTTTAATATATCCCCCATTCTTGCTGGTTTACTTTTGTTTTTTATTTCCGGTGATATTGATAGGTATATACCTGCTGATGAGGTTTCGTCTCGCCTGATTTGCTATTTCTTTATTTCCCTGATTTCCATTTCGTGGTTTTGGCTCCGGCTCAGGCATTATCAGGAAAGGCCACCGTTTTGGTTTGAGCTAAAAGGTATCCTTGGTGTTTTGGTGGTTCTAT
Organism: Alcaligenes phenolicus; assembly: GCF_032063905.1. NCBI lineage: Bacteria > Pseudomonadati > Pseudomonadota > Betaproteobacteria > Burkholderiales > Alcaligenaceae > Alcaligenes > Alcaligenes phenolicus. Next base: position 242,225 of record NZ_DAMBOE010000003.1, on the reverse strand, counting down.
CTATTATTGACCTGGCTATTGTTGCCTTTTCAAAATGGAACTTATCAAGGTACTTGTGGATTTATACTTGGTTCTTTATTGTGACCTTGGTGCCTGTCAGCCGATTTTTCATCAAGTTTCTTTGGCGTCGTTTCGGGAACTACAAAATCAGGGCAGTCATTTTTGGTGGTGGGCAAAATGCCTTGGAGGCATACCAGATTCTGTCTAAAGAGTCGTACCTAGGCTATGACTTTATTGCCGTGGTGTGTTCTTCTGAGGAAGAGAATCTGCTGGAGGGGCTGATCCCCTGTTTGACTCGATTCGATGATATCAAGGATCTTCCGGATTACAGGATGATCCAGTATTTCATTGCTACAGATGGGGGTCAGGAAGGGCTGAGAGAGAATTGGATAAGAAGTTTGACAAATAGTTATTGTCGTTCTGTCTCAATTATTCCGGCAACAAGAGGAATACCCATTAATAATACTAAAATGTCATTCCTGTTTAGTCAGGAAATGCTGATATTGGGTTTGAATACCAGCCTTACAAAGCCTGTTTCCAGGGTTTTGAAAAGGTGTTTTGATTTTATTGTCTCCCTGTTCCTGCTGGTTGTTTTGAGTCCGGTGTTTTTGATCTTGGGTGTGCTTATTTCCAAGGATGGTGGTGCTCCAATATACGGACATGAAAGGGTGGGGCAGGATGGCAAAAAATTTAAATGTTTGAAGTTCCGCTCTATGGTAAGAAACTCTCAGAAGGTTCTTCAGGATTTGCTGGAAAATGATCCAGCTGCCAGAGAAGAGTGGGAGAAGGACTTCAAATTAAAGAATGACCCTAGAATTACTTCTTTGGGGGACTTCATACGCAAGACTAGCCTGGACGAGTTGCCCCAGCTGTTCAATGTCCTGATTGGCCAGATGAGCTTGGTGGGGCCGCGCCCGATCGTCGAAGAAGAGTTGGCTCGATACAAAGAAAATGTTGATTACTATCTATTGGCCAAACCAGGGATGACAGGCTTGTGGCAAGTTAGTGGTCGCAATGATGTGGACTACGATAAACGGGTTTATTTTGATGCCTGGTATGTGAAAAACTGGTCTTTATGGAACGATATAGCGATTCTTTTCAAGACAGTTAAGGTAGTGTTCGTCAGGTCGGGAGCGTATTGAACTTGCCGGACGGATCTTGATTTGGTCTTGTTGCATATCCACCCAGGGGGGGCTTCAGCCTTCTGGAGCGGATGAATAGTCAGTATTTCAGTTTTTGCGGTTTTTGAAGGGTGTTATTTCTATTGGTTATTAGCAAATAAAGATGCGTCTCCCCAACAGGTTTAAGCTTCAGTTTTCGCCTGTTTCACGAGATCGTTATGTTTTCCCGTTATTTAGCCCCTGGCCTTCTTGCTCTATCCGTCTCCTTCTCCGCACAGGCTGCCGAGCAAGCGCTGGAGATTGGCTATTTGCCCATCATGCCTGCCGCTCAATTGTTCGTGGGCTTAGGGTCTGGCGACTTATTGCCAGAGGGGCAAGCGGAGCCCAAGCTGGTTCAGTTTCAAAGCGGACCAGCGCTGACCCAGGCCTTGATCGCCGGTCAGCTGGATGTTGCCTATGTCGGTATTGGTCCCGCCTTGGTGGCCAAGGCTAAAAAGGCCGACGTCAAAGTTGTTGCCTCCAACATCGTGGAACAGGTCAGTGTGGTGGCTATTGGCGATCTGGCTGCCTATCTGGATGCCGACAAGCCTGATTTTGCAGCGGCTGTAGCCAAGTTCACCCAGGAGAAGGGTCACAAGCCCAAGGTTGCCAGCTACCCCAAAGGCGCTGTGCCTGAGGCTGCTTTGCAGTACTGGCTGCGCAATATGCTGAAAGTAGACCCGGATGTTGTCGAGGTGATCTTCCAGGGCGAAGCGCAGATTCAACAGGCCTTGAGCAATCATGCTGTGGATGCTGCCGCGATTCTGGAACCTACCGTTAGCCAGATTCTTCAACGCCAGCCTGATGCCAAAATCGTGGCTCATGGTGGTGAGCTGTTCCCCAATGAACCCGGTTCGGTATTGCTGGTACGTGAAGGTCTGATCAAGTCCAATCCTGATCTGGTTCAGCACTTGGTGAATACTCACCTGCGTGCCACTGCCATGCTGCGCGACGAACCTGCCAAGGCAACGCCTTATGTCCAGAAGTATGTAGGCGGTGGTCGCTTGCCTAAAGACATTGTGCAGGCCGCTATCGAGCGTTCGCGTGATCAGTTCCAGCCTGACCCTCGCAAGATTATTGATGGCACGGTTCAGTTGCAGGATTTCCAGGTTTCTTTAGGTACGCTGGCGACCAAGCTGGATGATGTTGAAAGCCTGTTTGATATTCGCTTTTATGAGAAGGCAGCACCGTAATGAGCGTTGCGAAACAAGCCAGTTTACCCGCCGCGGCACCAGCACCTGCGGGGGCCTTGGTTGATGCCTTATGGCGTCGCGGTCTGGAGCGGGTTGTCTACGGGGTCGCCGGCTTGGCCTTGTTCATCGTGGTGTGGCGCCTGGCTTATGTCTATGGCTGGGCTCCGCGCGGTACGCTGCCTGATCCATTGAGTCTGCCCTCGGCTTTGTTCCAGGAGATTGAAGCCGGTCGTCTCTGGCCTGCTGCTCAGTCCAGTCTGGTGCATTACTTCTGGGGCTTGGGCATAGGCACCTTCTTGGGCATTGCTTTTGGTCTGGCGGCGGCAACGATCCATCGCTTTGATTTGCTGCAAGCTTACTTGGTTCGCTTGCTGCGTCCTATCCCGCCCTTGGCGTGGGTGGTGTTTGCAATTGCCTGGTTCAAGGTTAGTCATACTGGCGCAGCCTTTGTTATTGCGATTGGTGTGTTCTGGCTGAATTACTTTGCCACTTACAGTGCGGTGCGTTCGGTCGATCCCCGCTATTACGAGTTGGCTGCGGCTTTTGGGCATAATTCTTATTTTTCTCGCGCCTGGACGGTGGTGCTGCCAGCGATTAGCCCCGGTTTGTTGAGCGGTGTGCGTGCCGGTATTGGTCAAGCCTGGATGACGCTGATTGCAGCCGAGTTGCTGGGTGTGCCTGGTATGGGGCAGGAAATGAATGCCGCGGCGGGTGTGGGTGCTTACGATGCAGTTGTGGTCTATATGTTGATCATCTCGGTGGTCTACACCTTGTGCGACATGCTCTTTCTGGCTTTCAACAAATGGGTACTTCAGTGGCAGCCTTGATTCAGTTCCAAGGGTTTGGTTTTCAGTACCCCGGTGCGCCTGCACCTGTGATCCGCGATGTGAATCTGGAAGTCCAGGCAGGGCATTTTGTGGCGATTGTAGGTGGTTCGGGTGTAGGCAAGAGCACCTTGTTGCGTGCGGCAGCCGGTTTGAGCCAGCCCAGCTTCGGACATCTGCGTTCGAATCTGCAAGATAGTCCTGGCCGTCGTGCCAATGCCTTCGTGTTTCAGGATAGCCGTCTGCTGCCTTGGCGGCGTATTGCTTCCAACGTGGCTTATGGTCTGGAAGGTCTGGGTCTGTCGCGTGAAGAGCGCGATCAGCGTGTGGATGCTGCCTTGAATCAGGTGGGTTTGGCGCATCTGAGAGACCGCTGGCCGCATCAACTGTCGGGTGGTCAGGTGCAGCGCGTTGGCATTGCTCGTGCCTTGGCCGTACAGCCGGATTTGCTGTTGATGGACGAGCCTTTTTCCGCCGTGGATGCCTTGACCCGCCAGGCCTTGCAGGACGAGCTGGTTCAAGTGTGGCAGCGTAGTTCAGCAGCGGTTCTATTTGTGACACACGACATTGATGAGGCGGTCTTTTTGGCCGATACCATTATCGTTCTGGGTGGCAGCCCGGCTGGTGTCAGCGCTCGGATAGAGGTGGACTTGCCACGTCCGCGAGATCGCACTACGCCCCGCTTTGGGGAGTTGGTGAAAGAGGTTGGTCAGGCCTTGTAATTACGCCTGCCATTGCATCAAGAACAACGGCCCATTGAGTGGGCCGTTTCTGTTGTCTACTCTTGTCTGCTGGTTATCTATGACGATACTCAGAGACCAAACAATCAAGCCCTATGCTCACTTCTGCCTTGTACGCTTTACACTGCTTGTTTGACGCCTAAGCACATGACAAGGAGAGGACATGAAGCACCCGGTAAATGCGTTCAAGCAGGCTTTGCGGCAGGGCAAGTCCCAGATTGGTTTGTGGCATGGCTTGGCCAGCCCTTATGTAGCGGACCTCTGTGCTGGCCTGGGCTACGACTGGATTTTGCTGGATGGTGAGCATGTCCCCAATACGGTACAGACATTGCTGGCGCAGTTGCAGGCCGTCTCGGCTCATCCCATCGCGCCGATTGTGCGTCCCAGCTGGAATGACCCCGTGCAGATCAAGCTGCTGCTGGATATGGGGGCTCAGAATCTGTTGATTCCCATGGTGCAAAACGCTGAACAGGCCAAAGCGGCTGTTGCTGCGACACGTTATCCGCCTCATGGCATTCGAGGGGTGGGTGCAGCCTTGGCACGTGCTGCTCGCTGGGGAGCGACTACCGACTATGTGGCGCGGGCCAATCAGGAAATGTGTGTGATTTGTCAGGTGGAAACTCGCGAGGCGCTGGATAATCTGGACGAGATTCTGGCGGTAGAGGGCGTGGACGGTATTTTCATCGGCCCGGCGGATTTGGCGGCCAGTATGGGGTATTTGACCGAACCAGGACACCCAGACGTCTTGGCAGCGATTGAGGATGCGATTGTGCGTATCAGCAAGGCGGGTAAGGCCCCCGGAATCCTGCAGTCGAATGTCGAGGCAGCGCATCACTATTTGTCCTTGGGCGCCTTGTTTGTGGCCGTAGGGGTGGATGCAGTGTTGTTGCGACAGGCGGCAACGGCTTTGTTGGGTCAATTCAAGGACGAGGTTGAGGTGCCAGTTGCTCAGCCCGGCGCAGCTTACTAAAGCTTGTTAGATCGCCAGGCGTCTTGCGGATAGCTGCTCCGCCTCAGTTATGTTGTAAAGGCCGGGCCTGCTTATTAGACGATATGACCTTGGCCGTAGCACCTGCTAAGGTCGGCTTTCTTAAGCGCCGCTCTCGAGCAGGAAGCTCAGCAAGCTTTCTGCGCTCGGTTGCAGGTCACTGCGGCGGCGCACACCGATCAGAATTTCTCGCTGGCTCCATTCTTCGTCCAGCTCAATCACACGGGTATTGGGGATCTGATAAATGCTGGCGCTCTTGCGCGGCAAGATGCCTATACCCATGCCTGCATTAATCAGCAAACACATGGCGTCGTAGCCCGACACTTCGGTGCGGATGCGCACCGAGCGGTTGACTTCCATGGCGATCTTGGTGATCTGGTAATGCAGCTGCGTGCCCGTTAGCAGCGTGATCTGCTCATGCTCCAGCGTTTGCTCGAAGCGGATTTTTTCATGCTGAGCCAAGGGGTGATTGATAGGCACCAGCACGACCAGCTTGTCACTGCGAAAAGGATAGGCCTCGATGTCGGCCGCGTAGGGCAGACGGGTAAATACTCCCAGATCGGCTTTACCCTCTGCAAGGGCCCGAATAATGTCCAGGCTGGTCTGTTCTTCCAGCTGCAGGGGGATAGCTGGGTGCAAACGTCCAAACTCGCCCAGAGGCTCGGCCAGAAACTGGGAAATAGCCGATGTATTGGCCAGAATATGCACCAGGCCTTGCTGGCCTTGCGAGAACGCCTGCAGGCGCGTCTCGATCTCTTGCGCACTATTGAGCAATGCACGCGAGCGGTATAGCAGTTCCAGGCCTGCTGCCGTCGGACTGACCCCTTTGTTTGTGCGCAACAGCAAGGTGGTGTTCAGAGACTGTTCCAGATCCGCAATTCGGCGGCTGACCGCGGCGGCGGCAATATGCTCACGCTCCGCCGCTTGGCTGATCGTGCCTTCTTCCAGTATGCGGACAAACAGTTTGAGGGTCAGCAGGTCCAGTTTCATGCAGGCATCATATCGCTTTTTTTTGCTGATCTGCACATGGGGTGACTGTGGCAGCGTAGAGAATCACCGTCCTACGCCATATGCCCATATGGATGTAGTAGCAGAGGGCGGCATCAGCCTGTATCGAGGATGAATGACTGCTCGTGGCTTGGCGTTTGTTTATGAGCCGGCACAACTGCGGTTTTTACGGCAGGCTTTGATGAGGTCTAAACATAAAAAAAGCCCCGCCGACTGTATGTCGGCAGGGCTTTGTACAGCTAAGCCTGTTTGATCAGGCTTGTGGCTTGGCGCCCGACAGGATGTGGCCAGCGTTAGGTACGCGGGTTTCCAGACCCAGGGTCTTGAGCATTTGGTACACGGTGCAAACAGCAGCGGACAGAACGGGCTTGCCGATCTGGTCTTGAGCGCGCTGGATGGCGGGCAGGGAAGGCATCTGTACGCAAGCGGACAGGATGACTGCGTCCACGCCGTCGTGGTTCAGGCGCTTGACGTGCTCCAGCAGGTTTTCCGGGTTCAGCAGGCCCACTTCCAGGTTGTCCGACACTTCCAGGCTGATGGAGTCTTGAACTTCGATGCCTTCAGCTTCGATGTAGTCAGCCACGCGCTTGGTCAGCGGCTTCATGTAAGGGGTGATGATGGAGACTTTCTTGTAGCCGAATTCTTTCAGCGTATCGACCAGGGCACCGGCCGAGCTCAGCACAGGAATTTCCACGCCGTTGTCTTTTACGGTGTTTTGCAGACGCTCTTGCGAGACGCGGTGGTAGCCGTCGCCTTGGGCCATGATGGCTACCAGGCAAGCGTAGGCCATCACGCTCATGCGGGCGTCGCTCAGCTCAACAGCACAGCGATCGCTGGCGATGTCCATGGCTTTCAGCTCTTCGGGGTTCACGTGCATCATGCGCATGCGCGAGGAGTGGAAGGTGAAGCGCTCTTCAGGAAACTCGGCGTAACGAGCCTGCAACATGGCAGGAATCTCGGTTTCCATGGTGGTGTTGGAGCTGGGGACGATCTGACCGATGCGGTAGGTTTTCATAGGAATCTGTCTCTGAAGGTGGTTTTTAGATTGACGTCTTCATTCTAGGACCCGTTTTCTTCCTTGCAAATCAATCATCTGTCAACGTGCCATCGCCAACGGCGATGGCAGGAGTAGCAGAGATCAGGACTGGCCGGATTGCCAGCGCCAGGCGTCGTCGCACATTTCCTGGATGCCTTTTTTGGCTTCCCAACCCAATGTTTCGCGGGCTTTCTGGGTATCGGCCCAGCAAGCAGCGATGTCGCCGGGACGGCGGGGGACGAGCGAGTAGGGGATAGAGCGTCCACAGCTGCGGGCGAAGGCTGCAATCATCTCGAGAACGGAATAGCCTTGACCTGTCCCCAAGTTGACAGTCAGCAGCTCGCTATCCTTGGTTTCCAGGTATTCCAAGGCGGCAACATGGCCTTCGGCCAGATCACTGACATGGATGTAGTCCCGCACGCCAGTGCCGTCTTCTGTGTCATAGTCGTGGCCGAAAACTTGTACTTGTTCACGTTGTCCAGTCGCAACTTGCGCGATATAGGGCATCAGATTATTAGGAATGCCTTGGGGGGCTTCACCAATCAGTCCGGATTCGTGAGCGCCTACTGGATTGAAGTAACGTAGCAGGCCAATGCGCCAGCCCGATTCGCTTTGGTAGAGGTTACCCATTGCTTGTTCCAGCACCAGCTTGGTGTGGCCATAGGTATTGGTTGCGGACAGTGGGTGTGTCTCTGGAATGGGAAGCTGTTGGGGATCGCCATAGACGGTAGCAGAAGACGAAAACACCAGGGTGCGCACATTGGCCTGCTGCATGGCTTGCAACAGAGTCAGCGTGCCAGTGATGTTGTTGTCGTAGTACTTGAGCGGTTGGGCGACCGACTCGCCCACTGCTTTCAAACCTGCAAAATGGATAACTGCTGTAATTGTATGCTGCTGAAAAATCGTGTCGAGCAAGGCTCGATTCCGGATATCGCCTTCGATGAAACCGGCGTGAGTACCCGTGATTTTCTCGATGGCATCCAAGACACTTTTTTGGCTATTGCTCAAGTTGTCCAGGATCAGAACCTGATAACCGTGTGTAATCAACTCCACACAGGTGTGGGAGCCGATAAAGCCGGTACCGCCAGTGACAAGAATGGTTTTGGCCATAGGTCTTTCCAGTTAAATGCAAATCGAAAAGAAGGAGTTAGTCGATACGTTTCAAGGCTGTTTTGTAGTGACCGCCGCGTTCGGCGTAAACACTGGCGTTCTGGCGCAGCTTGGCAATGTCCTCATCGCTCAGGGTACGTACGGCTTTGGCAGGCGATCCGATGATCAGGCTGCGTTCCGGGAAGACTTTGCCTTCCGTGACCAATGCTCCAGCACCAACCAGGCTATCGCGACCGATGACGGCACCGTTCAGCACGACCGCCTGGATGCCGATCAACGCGCCTTCACCGATGGTACAGCCGTGCAGCATGGCTTGGTGGCCGATGGTGACATGGTCGCCAATATCCAGCGGGTAGCCTGGATCGGTGTGCAGTACTGCGCCTTCTTGCACGTTGGAGCCTACACCCACGGTAATGGTTTCGTTGTCGCCACGGATAACGGCACCGGGCCAGACACTGCTTTGCTCTTTCAAAACGACCTTGCCAATCAGGGTTGCCTCTGCGGCAACAAAGCTGCTGTCGTCGATTTGTGGGGCGTGTTGATCTAATTGGTAGACAGGCATGAAAGATCCTTGGGTAATGTGCCGGGCCGCCTATGCCTGAATGAGAAGGGATAGGCAGCAGAGCAGGTGAGCAGGGAAGTTAATGAGGGGCTTGCGTATAAAAGCCAGTGTGGTCATTGTGACCCCACTGGCTTGATCAGGCTATCAGGACTAGCCAGTGCTTAGATCTGTTCACCAAACAAGTCATATTCACTGGAATCCGTAATGCGCACGCGCACCATCTGGCCGGGTTCCAGTTTTTGTTCGCTGGTGATGAAGACGTTGCCGTCAATTTCGGGAGCGTCGGCGCTGGAGCGGCCTACGGCATCGCCGTCTTCGTCGATCTCATCAATCAGCACATCCATTTCGCGGCCCACTTTGGCGGCCAGGCGAGCGGTAGAGATGGCTTGTTGATGCTCCATGAAACGCTCCCAACGTTCTTGTTTGACTTCGTCGGGGACGATGCCGTCGAGTTTGTTGGCGGGAGCGCCTTCCACGGGGGAGTACTGGAAACAGCCGACGCGATCCAGTTGGGCTTCGGTCATCCAGTCCAGCAGGTATTGGAAGTCTTCTTCGGTCTCGCCGGGGAAGCCGACGATGAAGGTGGAGCGGATGGTCAGATCCGGGCAGTCCTGACGCCATTGCTTGATGCGCGACAGGGTGCGATCTTCAAAAGCAGGGCGCTTCATGGCGCGCAGCACGGAAGGGCTGGCGTGCTGGAAGGGAATATCCAGGTACGGCAGTACTTTGCCTTCGGCCATCAGGGGAATGATGTTGTCCACGTGCGGGTAGGGGTAGACGTAATGCAGACGCACCCAGGCCCCCAGTTCGGACAGGGCGGCGCTCAGGTCCAGCATGCTGCTCTTGACGGGGCGACCATTCCAGAAGCCGGTACGCTGGCGGATATCCACGCCATAGGCGCTGGTATCCTGCGAGATCACCAACAGTTCTTTGACGCCGGCCTTGACCAGACGCTCGGCTTCGCCCAGTACATCACCGACAGGACGGCTGACGAGCTTGCCGCGCATGGACGGGATAATACAGAAGCTGCAGCTGTGGTTACAGCCTTCGGAAATCTTCAGGTACGCGTAGTGACGTGGGGTCAGCTTGATGCCTTGTGGGGGCACCAGATCAATATAGGGGTTGTGATCCAGCGAAGGCGGTGCGGCTTCACGCACGGCGCGCAGTACCTGTTCGTATTGCTGGGGGCCGCTGACGGACAGCACCGAGGGGTGCACGTCGCGAATCAGGCCTTCGTCCACACCCATACAGCCGGTGACAATGACGCGGCCGTTCTCAGCCAGTGCCTCGCCGATCGCTTCCAGCGATTCGGCCTTGGCGCTGTCGATAAAGCCACAGGTATTGACCACCACCACATCTGCATTGTCGTAGCTGGGGGTGATCTGATAGCCGTCGGTACGCAGCTGGGTAAGAATTCGTTCGGAATCGACCAGGGCCTTGGGACAACCCAGGCTCACGAATCCGACTTTGGGGGCGCTCATAGAGGGTCCTTCTGGAGCTTGAGGGCTCGAAATTGGGAAATAGGCTTGATTTTACCGTCCCATGCCCGGATGCGTGCGGATCTTGTGCGTTTGAGCCCGGTTTATGCGGCAAATAGTGCTACAGTCGCAGTCATATTTTTCTTTTCTAGCGGTTGTTCTGTGTCCGACACCCATCTTTCCCCCTCTTTGCCCCTGTCCGAAGTCATGCTGCTGAGCGCGCGCAATATTGAAGGCGTGCTGGCAGGCAAGTCCCTGACTGAAAGCCTGGCTGCAACGCCAGCGCCTGCCCGTGCGGCGGTGCAGTCTGTCAGCTTCCATGTTTTGCGCCGTCTGGGCCATGCCCGTCAGATTCGTATCATGCTGGTGCCACGCCAGCCCAGCAATACCTGGCTGGATGCCTTGCTGATGGTGTCGCTGGCCTTGCTGGATACAGCCATGCGTGTGCAAGAGGATGCCAAGGCTTTTGAGGATCGCCCGGATGTGCCGGTCTATGCCGTGCATACGGTGGTGGATCAGGCTGTGCGTGCGGCTGATAGCCAGGCTGCGCTGCGTCTGTCCAAGGGTTTGGTGAACGGGGTGCTGCGTCGCTTTACACGCGAGCGCAAGATGATCCTGTCTCAGGTGGAGAGCCGTCCTGAAGCACGCTGGAATCACCCCGGCTGGTGGGTCAAGGAGTTGCGCCGAGCTTACCCGCGTGATTGGGAAGCGCTGTTGCAAGCGGCCAATCGTCCTGGTCCTTTGACCTTGCGCGTGAATCAGCGTCGTTGTTCAGTGGAGCGTTTGCAGGCTGTGCTGACAGAGGCCGGTATTGCTTCCAGCAGCCCTGGCACGGGTGCCGTCACCTTGGACAAGGCCATGCCGGTTCAGGCTATTCCTGGTTTTGATCTGGGTTGGTGGTCGGTGCAGGACTGGTCGGCCCAGCAAGCCGGTCTGCTCTTGCCGGTCAAGGATGGCATGCGCGTATTGGATGCTTGCGCGGCTCCGGGCGGCAAGACGGCGCATTTGCTGGAACAGGCGGATGTTTCCTTGCTGGCCCTGGACTCGGACGGCGAGCGTCTGGAGCGTGTGGGCCACAACCTGCGTCGTCTGGGTTTGGCCAGCGACAAGGTTCAATTAAAACGAGGTGATGCGGCGCGTACTGCCCAATGGTGGGATGGCCAGCCCTTTGATGCCATCCTGGCGGATGTGCCTTGTACCGCCTCGGGCATTGTGCGTCGTCACCCCGATATTCGCTGGTTGCGCCGTGAGTCGGACATTGCCGATACCGCGCGTTTGCAAAGCTCTATACTGGATGCCTTGTGGTCTACGTTGCGGCCTGGCGGGCATCTCCTGTATTCGACCTGCTCGATTTTCCCGGCTGAAGGGGAGCAACAGGTTGAGGCATTTTTGGCCCGTCATCCCGAGGCACAGCTTTTGGACTCTCCTGGCCAGATTTTGCCCGGCGTTGCGGGACGATCGCTGGCAGATGGCGACGGTTTTTTCTATGCCTTATTTACGCGCCCGGTTTGACTTGTCACAATTAGGGCTCTGACTTTGTCCTTTTTGCGGTTAATCACGATGTGGCGCGTTTTTCTGTCTTTTCTGCTGATTTTCAACTGCGCGCTAAGCTCGGCCAATACGATTGTGCCGGTCGCTACGTCGGGAGAGCGGGTCGTTAAGGTCGAGCCCCATATTCGGGACGAAAAACTGTATATCGACGCGGATGTCGAGTTCGAGTTAAGCCCGGAGTTGCGCACCGCTGCCGAGAAAGGGGTGCCGCTGTATTTCACGGTTGAAGTGGAATTGGCCAAACCTCGCTGGTACTGGTTTGATAAAAATGTTGTTAAGGAACAACAAACTTGGCGGGTCGTGTATAACGCTCTGACCCGACAGTGGCGCGTGGGCACCGGGGACCTTTCTCTGCCCGAATCCTCCATGAACGACGCATTGGCCATGCTGCGGCATATTCGCGGCTGGGCCGTGGCCTATGTGGCTGATCTGGATCGCGACCAGGAATACCAGGGTCGTGTACGTTTGCGCCTGGATACCTCTTTGCTGGCCCGTCCGTTTCAAGTGGACGCCATCAATAGTTCTGCCTGGACATTGGCTACTCCATGGAAAACCTTTTCCTTTTCCGTCTCCGTCGACGAGCCCCAACCTTGATACGTTGGATCTTGCGCACCGCTCTGTTCGGAGCGGGTGTCAGCGCGTTGGCGCTGTTTTCTCTTCTTGTCTGGTCTACGGGTAATGCTTCGCGCTATGCGCAGCAGTATGACTTGCTGCTGGTGCTTAACGGTGTACTGGCCGCCACCCTGATTTCCTGGGTGTTGTTGCTGACGATTCGTCTGTTCAGACAAATACGCCGGCGTCAGTTTGGTGCCCGCATGACGGCGCGCTTTGCCTTTTACTTCACTTTGATTGGCATTATTCCGGGGGCGCTGATTTATCTGCTCTCGGTGCAGTTCATGTCGCGCTCGATCGAGTCCTGGTTCAACGTGCGGGTAGATACGGCGCTGGAATCAGGCTTGAGTCTGGGACGTGCCGCCCTGGATTCGCAGCTCAATGAGCTGGAAGGTCGTGCCAATGAAATGGTGTCGGCACTGAACAAGGCGGATAGTGCGCAGTACAGCAGCTTGCTGATCTCCTTGCGTGAGAACAGCGGGGTGACGGAGGCAATGGTGTTCTCCGGCAATGGCCGTTTGATTGCCTTTTCTTCAGCACGGTATGACACCTTGCTGCCGGATATGCCGCCCTCCAGCGTGATGAATCAGCTGCGTATTGCAGGCCGCTATTCGGCTGCCGAGGTGGATGATGATGCGCCTGTTCACGACAACGGCCTGGACGAAGGCGGGGTTCCCGCAGAGTCCACAGGTTTGCGTCTGCGCACGGTTCTACCATTGGCCGATCCCAATCGCTTTGCGGCAACCTTGAGTGGCACGGCAGACTCGCGCTGGCTGCAGGTCATTCAGCCTGTGCCGGACAAGATTGCACGCAATGCCAACCAGGTACAGCAAGGTTTCCGGGATTATCAGGAACTGGCCTTGTCTCGTCAGGGCTTGCGCAAGCTCTACGGTATTACGCTGACGCTGGCCTTGATTCTGGCGGTGTTTACGGCTGTGGCGGCTGCCCTGGCTTTGTCTCGTCGCCTGACGCGTCCTTTGTTGACGTTGGCTGCCGGGACGCAAGCGGTAGGGGTAGGGGATTACCGGGCTTTGCCTGAGCCGCCCGCCAAGGATGAAGTTGGCCAGTTGACGCGCTCTTTCAATGCCATGACCCGACAGCTGGATGAAGCGCGCCGCATGGTCGAGAAAAATCGTCTGCAGCTGGAGCGCTCCAATATGTACCTGGAGTCGGTGCTCAGCAACCTGTCCAGTGGTGTGCTGGCTTTTGACGAGATGTTCCGCGTCACCATGTTCAACCAGGGAGCGCAGCGTATCTTGCAGGTGGATTTGCGCTCGATTAAAGGTCGCCCGCTGGAAACGCTGGAAGGGGCCATGACCTTTGCCTCGGTGATACGGGAAGCCTTTTCCACGCATCAGGCCATGGGCTCGGATCACCCTTATTGGCAGCAGCAGTTTGAATTGGAAATGCAAGAAGGTAATGAAGCGCGTGATACTATCGTCACCGTTTTGGCCCGTGGTACCTTGCTGCGTGTAGATGGTCAGCCAACCGGCTATCTGGTGGTGTTTGACGATATTACCGATGTAATTTCCGCCAGCCGTCTGGTGGCCTGGAGCGAAGTGGCTCGACGCCTGGCACACGAGATCAAGAACCCCCTGACGCCTATTCAGTTGTCGGCCGAACGACTGGCCATGAAACTGGAGTCGCAGCTGGATGAAGTCCATGCTGCCATGTTGCTGCGCTATACCAATACCATCGTCAATCAGGTCAGTTCGCTGAAAAAGATGGTGGAAGATTTCCGGGAGTATGCCCGTAAACCGGCGACTCAGATGCAAGCTCTGAATCTGAACGAGCTGATTACCGAAGTGCTGACTTTATATGGTTGGGACCCGGAAGAAGGCATGGTCCGGGACGATGGTTATAGTGTGGCAATTGATGTGGAGCTGGACCCTGATTTGCCCATGGTTCAAGGCGACCCCACGCAGCTGCGGCAGGTTATCCATAATCTGCTGGCCAATGCTCGTGAAGCGGCTGCCCAGGATCAATCACTTGACCAGGCGCATGTATTTGTTAAAACCATGATTGCGGGCGTAGAAGGTTCCGACTCTTCTGATGCGGTCAGTTTTGTGGTGTCAGATAACGGGCCAGGTTTTGATCCCCAGATGCTGGTGCGCGTTTTTGAACCTTACGTAACCACCAAGCCCACCGGCACGGGTCTGGGACTTGCTATAGTTAAGAAAATCATCGAGGAGCACGGCGGCAGAATCGATGTTTCCAATCGTCGTGAGGGGGGGGCTCGCATTTCCATCCTCTTTACCCGGCTTGCTGGCCAGCATATTCGTCTGGACTCTGGGCGGCGAGCAAACGATAATGCGTAAAAATCACGTAGGTGACGTTTTATGGCCAGAATTCTGGTAGTTGATGACGAAATCGGCATTCGGGAACTTTTGTCGGAAATTCTTTACGACGAAGGGCACACCGTGCAATTGGCAGAGAATGCCGCCCAGGCTCGCGAGGCACGCTTGCGGGGCCGCCCCGATCTGGTCTTGCTGGATATCTGGATGCCAGACACTGACGGTGTCAGCCTGCTCAAGGAGTGGGCATCCCAAGGCTTGCTGGATATGCCAGTGGTCATGATGAGTGGCCACGCCACGGTGGATACCGCGGTGGAAGCAACCCGTATTGGTGCGGTGGACTTCCTGGAAAAACCCATCACCATGCAGCGCCTGCTCAAGACCGTCGCCTCGGGTCTGGAGCGTACCGTTGCACCCAAGGCGCTGGCAGCCGCTGCCCGCCCAGTGGTTCAGGGTGGTGATCGCCGCCCTGAAACAGCCAGCATGGCTCCTGGCATGGCGCCAGCCATGGCCGTGCCTGAAGTGGAGCAGGATGAGTCCCAGCTAGGCAGCATCTCGTTGGATCTGCCATTGCGCGAAGCGCGTGACGAGTTCGAGCGCATTTATTTTGAATATCATCTGCGTCGCGAAAATCACAGCATGACACGCGTGTCGGAGCGTACTGGTCTGGAGCGCACCCACTTGTACCGCAAGCTCAAACAGCTGGGTATAGACTCGTCGCGCAAGCGTAACCAGTCTTGATACAGTAGTTACCAGATGCATGGCCGAAGAACCTCGGCCAGTGTTGGCGTTACGAGTTAACGCAGCCCGAAGGATCGGGATTGAAGGCGGCCTTTTCAGGCCGCCTTGCCGTTTAGAGAGCGGCGACAGATGCCGCAGGCAGCGCCTGCAACTTGCTCACGGTATCCAGGCACGTACGGGCCGCTTCCTGGCCCTTGAGCACAAAGTGACGATGGAAGTAATCGTGGTGCTCTTTGCCATCATGGAAATGGTGTGGAGTCAGCACGACCGAAAACACGGGCACGTTGGTGCTGAGCTGGACTTGCATCAAACCTTGAATCACTGCGGTAGCCACAAAGTCGTGGCGATAGATGCCGCCATCAACCACCAGACCCGCAGCGACTACAGCAGCGTACTGTCCCGATTGGGCCAGACGTTGTGCATGCAGCGGGATTTCAAAGGCGCCGCCCACTTCAAAGAAGTCGATCAGGCTGCTGTCATGGCCCATGGCTTTGACTTCGTCGATAAAACCCAGACGGGCCTGATCCACAATGTCCTTGTGCCAGCAAGCTTGAATAAAGGCGATACGGGGAGCCAGAAGATTGGCTGGGGTAATGCTGTTCATGTTGGTTTCCTGTTTTATGACAACAAAAACAGGGCATGCAGGAAGCAGGATAGCTCAAGCCCATAGCAGGATGACTCCTGTACAGGTTATGAGGGTATCCCGTTCTCTCTTTATCCGGACTATACCGTCGGCCCCGGAATCACACCGGGTCTGCTGTCCCTGACACAAGGTCAGGCGCTCGCGGGCTAGGCTAGTGCCATTACCGCCGGTGGGGACTTGCACCCCGCCCTGAGAACGTAGTTGGCCGGGGAGGCCAACCGGACGAGTTTACCGCTAAACCGTTTTTTTGTCAGAGGCGGGAGCAGCTAGTGGCAGCAAGAGCCTCAGGGTGCAGGGTGCGCCGGGCAGGAACAGGGCCTGGCCACCGTGGCGCAGCATAATCTGGCGCACAATCGTCAGCCCCAGACCAGCTCCTTTGCTGGCGCTGTCTTGCTTGTGAAAACGCTCAAAGGCCAGATGAGCTGTTTGCGCGTCCAAGGCTGCACCTTGATCGCTGATATCGATCGCGCATTGGTCTGGCTGTGGGTTATGCAAATGCAAGCTGACCGTGCCTTCGCCATGTGTCAGGGCATTGTCCAGTGCGTTGACAATGGCTTCGGACAGATCGGCCTCGCAGGCTTGAACAGTATCGAGCGAACTATCATCGTGAAATTGGATCTCCCGATTGGCCTGCTCGAAAAGCGGCCATAAGTCTCCCATCACACGGCGGCACAACGGTGCCAGGGCTGTGTGGTCTGTTAGCTCCGTAGCCTGCTCCTGCTTGCGGGCCAGGCTGAGCCATTGGCTGACCAGACGCTGCAAGTGGCTAATATCCTCGCGCAGCAAATCCCGGTCCTGCTCGCCGTGGTGTTCAGCCGTTTGCAGACGCAAGGACATCACAGCTAATGGGGTACGCAGTTGGTGTGCCGCATCTGCGACCAGTTGTTGTTCATGGTGATAGGCCTGCATCAGGCGGTCCAGACTTTGATTGACGGCCTGTGCCAAGGGGCGAATTTCTTTGGGCAGTTCAGTGACCGGCAAGCGCAGCTCGGGTTGAGCAGGGCCCAGCGTCGCAGCCAGATTTGCCGCTTGTCGTACCGGGCGCAAGGTCCAATGAATCAGCCAGGCGATCAACAACAGCCCCACCGCACACACCGGCAGCCACAAAAGCAGTGAGCGCCACATGCGGGTTTGCAGCAAGGCTCCGATCAGCTCTCTTTCGCGCTGGTCTCGTTTGGCGACCATCAGGATTTCGCCACTGGGCAGCGTGACCGAAACCGAAACTACATAGCCACTACGATGCTTCAGTCTGAACAAGGCCAGCTCGTCTTCGGGCTGAGCAGGGCGCAGGCGTCGTGGACTTGCCAGATTGGATGAGGCCTGGAGCAACTCACCCTCGGCGCTGTACAGAGAATAGGACATTTCGCCACCGGCGTACTGACGCGGCAAGCTGTCCAATGATTCCGAGGGTTTAAAGTCGCGGGCAATTTCCTCGGCCTGCAAAAACAGGCTGATGCGGCGCAGCTCGTCTCGTGTATCGAACAAGGACAGGGCCAGAGCGCAAAAGCCCAAGGCCAGCATCAGCAAAAGGCTGATCAGTAATCGCCCGCGCAGACTGAAGGCGCGCCTGCTCACAGAGCACGCAAGCGGTAGCCCACGCCACGCACCGTGTCGATGCAAACCAGGGCATTTTGCTCGCGCAGCTTGCGGCGCAGTTTGGAGATCAACGCTTCGACGGCATTCAGACTGATGTCGGTCTGGTTTTGATAGAGCTGCTCCAGCAAATAATCCTTGATCAACAAACGGGGGCTGGCCTGCATCAGTTCCAGCAAGAGCAGGCTTTCCCGCCGCGGCAACATCAAGGCTTGGTCATTGACCCAGGCTTGTCGCACTTCAGGTTCGAATCGTAAATTCGCGATCACCAGTTGCTGATAACGATGGGGCGCAGCCCGCCGCAGGATTGCGCTCAGGCGGGCCTCCAGCTCAAGCAGATCAAAGGGTTTGAGCAGATAGTCGTCCGCACCGCCACGCAGCCCTTGGATGCGATTGTGGACGGCATCGCGCGCACTCAAGATCAGGCAGGGCAGGCGCTGGCTGCGATCGGGACGATGCAGCTGCGCCAGAACTTCCATGCCGTCCATATCGGGCAGTCCCAGATCCAGAATCAGGGCATCAAAGCTGTGCTCTTGCAGCAGGGCAAGGCCAATCCGCCCCGTCGTAGCGGTGCGAATTGCGTATCCCTGCCCTTGCAGATGGCTTGCCAACAGGCTCAACAAAGGCCGGTGGTCTTCAATAATCAGAATAGTTTTCATCAGACTACGGTCAGGAACCGGGCTCATGATAGTAGCAAATAGAAATGAGTTTGGTTCGTATTATAAATAATGGAAGAAGCCGTGATGAAAATGAAAACGGGGCGGCGCTGGCCCTTGGCCGCCTTGTCCTTGGCGTGCATGTCTGCTTGGGCTCAGGAGCGTAATGAAGTTGAACAGCTGGGTGCTATCTCGGTGACGGCATCGGGCTTTGCTCAGGAGGTGGTAAGTGCACCCGCGTCCATCACAGTGATTCCGCGTGAGGAACTGGAGGGGAAACGCTTCGAGTCCTTGGCCGATGCCTTGCGGCAAGTGCCGGGTGTCAGTGTTCTGGGAGGTGACAAGGGGGCGATTTCGATCCGTGGCATGGAGTCCGAGCATGTGCTGGTTCTGATTGACGGTCGCCGCCAGGACATGCGCCAGATCACTATGAAGGGTGGGGTGTCTGAGGCTCTGGATATGAACTGGATTCCCCCGCTGGAAGCTATCGAGCGTATCGAGGTGGTGCGAGGCCCCATGTCGACCTTGTACGGCTCCGAGGCTTTGGGTGGGGTCATCAATATCGTGACGCGCAAAGTGGCAGATAAATGGCACGGCTCACTGACAGGGGGCTATACCTTGCAAGACAGTGGTTCGGCAGGAAATAGCGGCTCAGCCGATCTGCACCTGTCCGGCCCCCTTGTGCCGGGGCGTCTGGGTTTGCAGTTCTGGGGCTATCACAAGCAGCGTCAGGAAGATCAGGTTCTGAATGGCTTTGCGCGCGCCAAGCGTCAAAACGGTACTGTGCGCTTGTGGGCGACCCCCAATGACAATCATGAGTTCATGTTTGAAGCAGGCCGCACGACTCAGCACTTCTGGACTACACCGGGCAAGTCCCTGGCATTGACGGGCAAGGCTAATGAAAACGAGTATGTGCGCGATAGCTATACGCTGGCGCATACCGTGCGCTGGGGTAGCTTTGATACCGAATTGAGCCTTAATCGCGAGCAGGCTTATCGCGATGGCCCAACGCAAAGCGCCCGTCCTGATATCCGCAATACCGTGATTGATGGCAAGCTCACTTTGCCTTTGGCCGATCACATGCTGGTGGGTGGTTTTCAGTGGCGCAAAAGCGAGTTGAAGGCCGATGGTTACTACGCCAATCCGAATGGCGCAGGTGTGGATACTTCCGTGCGTGAATACTCCCTGTTCCTGGAAGACGAATGGAGCCTGAGTCCATCCTTTGCCCTGACCGGCGGCGTGCGCATGGATGACAACGAGTTCTATGGTCGTCACTGGACTCCTCGTTTGTACGCTGTCTGGAGCGCCACGGATGCCTGGACGCTGAAAGGCGGTATTGCCAAGGGCTTCAAGTCCCCGACCATCATGCAAAGCAATCCGCAAATCGGTTTGCCACAGCGTGGTGGTGCTTATACCTGGGGCAATCCGGATCTGGAACCTGAAGTCAGCACCAACGTAGAACTGGGCCTGTACTTTGACGATGGCGGTCCGTTGAGCGCCAACGCTACCTTGTTCCACACCCGTTACAAGAACAAGATCGCCAATACCGGCTCGCGTCAGCTGTACTACCCCGATGGCCGTCCTGTGCCACCAGACCCGTATACCAACAGCATGTATAGCACCTACTTCAATATCACTGAAGCACGGGTGCAGGGTCTGGAATTGGGCTTGGCCTATCGCTTCAACGAGCAATGGAAAGTGCGCGGTAGTTATACCTTTACGGACTCCAAGGTGCGTAATGGCAGCGCCACGATTTTGGGCTTTGGCTACCCGCAGTCTGAAGGACAACCCTTGGTGGCGACGCCACGCAATATGGGTAGCCTGACCGTGGACTGGACGCCGAATGAAGCCGTGTCAGCCTTCTCGACCTTGAACGTGCGTGGTCGGGAAACCAATATTTCCTGGGGACAGGGCGGTGTTGTCAGCGAAAGCATGGGGACGATTGCTACGGTGGATCTGGGAGCCAGCTGGCGTGCCAGAAAAGATCTGAGCTTGAGTGCGGCCGTCTATAACCTGACCGATCGTCGTCGCGACTCGGGTACCAGCGGAGCCTATTCCTACGCGGAAGATGGCCGCCGCTTCTGGTTGCAGGCCGAATACCGCTTCTAAGCGCGGTTTATTCCTGGGGTTTGGGGCGGCGGCTGATTGTGGAGATCGGCACGCTGACCTCGCCCTGGGTGCTGCGACGGCTACGGGCGCGCCAGGCGTGCCCGTAAGCAATTTCCAGGCTCAGATGCAAAGTGCCATCCATATGGCGCTGTTTTTCCAGCGCATTGAGCAGGCGTTGACGCCAGGGCAGGGTGCTCAGGCTGGCCTTGCGTTGAGGGTGCGGATTGCCGCCCAGCAGACGTAAATCATCCAGCAGTTTTTCAGCGCTGCGGTAGGTTAGCGTCACGACCTCCTGATCCATCACGGGATCAGCAAAACCGTTTTCCAGCAACAGATCGCCAAAGTCGTGCATGTCCACGAATTCCAGCGTTTTGGTCCCCAGATCCGCTTGCTCCATGGCACTGCGCAGCTCGGCAAAAGAGCCGGGGCCCAGGCAGGAGAACATGACCAGCGTCTCGGGTTTCAGCAGGCGGTTCCATTCAGCCAGGACTCGATGCGGTTCCGGATGCCAGTGCAGGGCCATGTTCGACCAGACCAGCTCCTGGCTTTCTGCGGGCAGGCCGCTGTTGGCCATATCGGCCTGAACCCAGTTGGCAGCAGGGGTAGGTTGATTGCGTAGTTTTTGCCACAGGCTGGGTTTGGATTGGTAGCGCTCGCGGGCAACTTCCAACAGCTTGGCGCTGCGGTCCAGGCCGGTGTAGTTCATATCCGGGTAGCGGGAACGCAAAGGTTCCAGCGCATGGCTGGCCCCACAGCCAGCATCCAGAATATGAGTGGGTTGCAGGCGTACCAAAGCCAGCCGGGACAACATCCGTTGCGCGACTTCACCATAAAGAAACTGAGCGTGATCCAGGGGAGCGCGGCGATTGAATTGCTGCTCGACGTGGGCGGAGTTGATTGGTAAAGAAGGTAGCTGGGACATAGTTGCGCGGACGTTGCTGGCCTGGATCAGTGGTATGTGCTGTGATCGAATCAGCCTGGCTCTGAAAGGTAATGATCTATTATGGCGCATCCCCTGTTTCGGCGCGAGCCGACCCACCGTCTTGTAGGGATTCCACTGCTGGGACGGCCTTGTGTGCTGTGCGGATTACGTTCGCAAAGTGGCGCACTGTGCCGCTTTTGCCGACACGCGCTGACAACACCGGCCCAGGATTTGCGCTGCCCTCGTTGTGCTCTGGCCTTGCCGCCCTTGGCTTTACTGGCCTGCCCGGATTGCGGAGCAGGGCAATTGTCCCTGCAAGCGACGGTTGCCGGATTCGATTATGAACATCCTGGCGATATGTTGATACATGCGTTTAAAATTTCCCGTCGGCTGGAAATGGCAGCGGTGTTGGCGGAACTGATGGTGCAGCAATGGCGTCGTCATGGGCCTGTGCTGAACGCTGCCTGCCGGGTCATCCCAGTGCCTTCGCAGCGCAGAGCCTTGCACCGGCGGGGTTTTAATCCGGCAGCCGTGCTGGCCAAGCGTGTGGCGCATTCATTGGGATTGTCAGCACGTTTGCATATCGTCACGGCGCAGCTACGGCACGAGCAGGCCCAGAAGAACTTGGGGCGTCAGGCTCGCAGGCAGGCCATGCGGGGGGCTTTTAGCCTACGAGAGTCGCTACAAGGGTGTGATGTGCTGTTGGTCGATGATGTGCTGACCACTGGGGCTACTTTGGATGCCTTGGCGCGGGCCTGCCGTTTGGCGGGTGCACAGTCTGTTTATGCCTTGGTCGCTGCACGAGCTCCCTGGAAATTGAAGGCATCCTAGCCCTGTATACTTCGTCGCTTGTTCGCGGCTTTTTCTGCACTTTTTAGGTTTTTCATGTTTCATATCGTCCTGGTTTCGCCCGAGATCCCTCCCAACACGGGTAACGTCATTCGATTGGCGGCTAATACGGGCTGCGTCCTGCACCTGGTGCGGCCCCTGGGCTTTGAGCTTGAAGACAGCAAGCTGCGTCGTGCGGGGCTGGATTATCACGAGTGGGCGCAGGTGAAGGTGCACGACAGTGTGGAAGAAGCCTTGCAGGCCACGGGTTCCGCGCCGGATCGCGCGTTTGCCCTGACTACACGTGGTAGCCATTTGCTGGCTGAGCAAAGCTTTCAGCCGGGTGATGTATTTGTATTTGGCCGCGAAACTGCAGGCTTGTCTGCAGAACAACTGGCCTTGTTCCCCAACGAGCAGCGGATTCGTCTGCCCATGTTGGCGGGGCAACGTAGCTTGAACCTGTCCAATGCCGTGGCGATTTGTGTTTTTGATGCCTGGCGGCAAGCGGGTTACGAAGGTGGTGTTTAAGCTCGTGCAGAGGCAGGCCGCAAGGGTGTAGTCGTGGGCAACGCCACATTTGTCATTGAACGGCGCGTATTTGTTTTTTTGGGTAATGGCTGCAAAGAAAAAGGCCCCGCAAATCTTGAATTTGCAGGGCCTTTTTTTTTCGATCTTGTCCTTATTCCAGCGACAGATTCAGGCGTTCAATCACTTCATCCCAACGAGCTTTGTCGGCAATGATCTTGTCCGTCATCTCTTGCGGGGTGGACGGCTCGGACGAGAAGTAAAAGGCGTTGAGCTTGGCCTTGATGTCGTCGCGTTGCAGGATGGTGGTGATTTCCTGGTTCAGGCGTTTGACCACATCGTCCGAGGTATTGTGGGGCACAAAGAAGGCGTCCCAGGAAATCGCCTCGAAGTTTTCCAGACCAGCCTGTGCCATGGTGTCCAGACCGGGCAGCAATTCGCTGGGCTGCAAGGAGGTTACGGCCAGAGCTTTCACCTTGCCCGCTTCAACCTGGGGCATGGCAATGCCGGGCACCATGAAGGCGGCGTCAATGTCACCACCAATAATGGCGGTCAGGATTTGTGGAAAGCCCGAGTAAGGGATTTGTTCCAGTTTGATATCAACTGCATGTTCCAGCATGGCCATGGCCAGGTGGGCTGAGCTGCCGGGGCCAACTGAGCCGTAGTTCAATTCGCCGGGACGAGACTTCGCCAGGGCAATGAACTCTTCTACTGTATTGGCAGGCGAGTTGGCCGGCACGACCAGCACGTTGGGGCTGGTGCCAATCATGGAGATGGCCTGCAAGTCTTTCAGCGGGTCGTAACCCAGCGAGGTCTTGTACAGGGTGGGGGCGGTCACCATGGGACCATTGATGGTCAGCAGCAGGGTGTAGCCGTCGGGTTTGGCATGCGCTACGAAGCGGGTGCCGATATTGCCACCAGCACCGGGGCGGTTATCAACAATGATAGTCTGGCCCAAAGCTTGGGACAGGGGCTCGGAAATGGCACGGGCCAGGGCGTCAGGCGAGGAGCCTGCCGGAAAGGGTACGACCATTTGAATCGGGCGCTCTGGCCAGCTGGATTGGGCCAGAGCCGATTGAGCCAGCAAACCAGTGCAGGCCAGCCCCAGGACGGAGCGGATCAGAAGATCACGAGAACGAGCAAGCAATGACATTGTTTTATTCTGAGTAAGAGACGGTTGACTGCAGTTCTGGCAGCGCGGGTGAAGTGCCAGATCGGGCAGACGAAGGTATTAGTGGCCTTCCTGCTTTGCCTCGCGGGTAAGCAAGGCGTGGACAGCTTCGCGCGGGGCCAGTTGTTCAAACAGGATTTGGCAGACCGCGGCGGTAATCGGTAATTCAATCTGGTGCGCTCGGCCCATTTCCAGAACCGAACGGGCACAGCGTACACCTTCAGCGGTAATGCCGGTGGCCAGGATGCTGTCCAGGCTTTCACCAGCACCCAGCGCCAGGCCTACTTGGCGATTGCGGGACAATTCGCCCGTGGCCGTCAGGACCAGATCTCCCAGACCCGCCAGGCCGGAGAAGGTTTCGGCTTGACCACCCAGCGCAACACCCAGGCGCTGCATTTCAGCCAGGCCTCGGGTAATCAGGGCGGCACGGGCGTTATGGCCCAGGCCCAGAGCGTCGGCAATGCCACAGGCAATGGCCATGATGTTTTTGACAGCGCCGCCCACTTCCACGCCGATCATGTCGGTGCTGGTGTAAAGGCGCGCTTGCTTGCCATGCAAAGCCTCCAGGGCAATGCCGGCCATATCAGCAGGTTCGCAGGCCAGTGTCAGCGCAACAGGCAGGCCTTTAGCCACTTCCAGGGCGAACGACGGGCCAGAGAGCACGGCACGGCCTAGCCAGGGATGGTCGGGCAGGCTTTCACGCACAATCTGGTGGGGTAACAAGCCGCTTTCCTGATGGAAGCCTTTACAGGTCCAGACCAGCAGGACGGGATGGCGGCGTGTGGCAGGCAGGTAATGCGCCAGATCCACACAGGTTTGTGCCAGACCACGTACAGGCACGCCCAGAATCAGCAGGGCCGGGCCGGTGTCATCAGCCAGGGCAAATTCCATGACTTGCTGCAGGCTGTCGCTGGCCTGTAGCGAGTCGGGCAGCACGACATCGGGCAGGTAGGCAGGGTTGCGATGATCCTGCCCGATAGCCTGTGCTGTTGATGCTTTGCGCGCCCACACCATCGTGGGAGCCTGGGTGCTGGCCAGGGCGGCCAGCGCCGTTCCCCAGCTGCCTGCGCCCAGGACTGCGACACGAACAGGAGTGTGCGCGTTTGACATCATCAGGCCTGCAAAGGCTGGCCGTCAGCTTGGTCGGCACCTTGTTGCTGTGCCAGGCGCTGCTCGTACAAGGACTGGAAGTTCACTTCAGTCAGGTGCAGGGCAGGCAGGGAAGTGCGGTTGATGGCGTCGGCCACGGCAGCGCGCAAGTAGGGGTACAGCATGGTGGGGCACACGATTCCCAGCAGGGGCTCGAGCTGTTCTTCAGGGATGTTGGCAGCTTCGAAGATACCGGCTTGAGTGGCTTCCACCAGGTACATGACCTTGTCGCCAATGCGCGTGGTTACCGTGGCGGTGACGGTGCTTTCGTAGACCGTGTCAGCCAGGCGTTGGCCGCCCACATTGATGGACACTTCCACGGAAGGGGCCTCTTGCTCCAGAAAGATCTGGGGAGCGTTGGGCATTTCAATGGACAGGTCTTTGATGTAGGTGCGCTGCAGGCTGAAGCTGGGTTGTTGAGCTTCTTGTTCAGCGGCTGGGGTGTTCTGGTCGGCCATGGGTGATCCTATGGGATAAAAAAATTGTTAGAAAAAAAATCAGGCAGCCAGCAGAGGCAGCAGGCCACCTTCGCGGTCCAAAGCGGCCAGATCATCGTAGCCACCTACATGGGTGTCGCCAATGTAGATTTGGGGAACGGTACGCCGACCGGTGCGCTCCATCATGAGAGCGCGCTGTTCGGGTTCGCGATCAATCATGATTTTATTGATTTCAGTTACGCCGCGTTGCTTGAGCAGCATTTCAGCGCGCACACAATAAGGGCACACCATTGTGGAGTACATCGTGACTTTTGCCATGAGAGCCTCGTAGAAGGGGGAGCTTACGATTTTTTGACGGGCAGACTGGACTGCAGCCAGCCTTGAATACCGCCTTGCAATGTGTAGGCTTCGTTGATGCCGTGCTTGCGCAGGACGGCCACGCTGCGCGGAGCGCTGCGACCGGTATCGCACACCAAAATGACAGGCTTGTCTTTGGGCAGTGTGCTGGCCTTGGCGTCAAGGTCGGCGGCAGGAATGTTGCGAGATTGTGCAATTGCCCCGGCCTTGAACTGATCGGCGCTGCGCAGATCAATCAAAATAGCGTCTTTCTGGTTTACCATCTGTACCGCTTCCGAGCTTGAAACTGCGCGTCCCGCACGACCTTTGAAAAAGCTGGGTATTAACAGCATAATGCCGGCAAGCACCGCAATTGCTAAAATTAGAAGATTGTTCTGACTTAAGATGAAGTCCACGTTAAATCCTGTTGATTACCAAGAAAAGCAAGAAAAAAGGGCAAGATCACACGATTATAGAGTGGCGCCAATTTTTCAACCTCGAGGCTGTTTTTACCATGTATAAACTTGTACTGATGCGGCACGGCGAAAGCCAGTGGAACCTGGAGAACCGGTTTACTGGCTGGACCGATGTCGATCTTACCGAAACCGGGCGTCAACAGGCAAAGCAGGCCGGTGATCTGCTTAAAGAAAACGGTTTTGAGTTCGACCTGGCTTTCGCTTCGGTCCTCAAGCGCGCTATCCGTACCTTGTGGATCGCCCTGGATTCGATGGACGCCATGCACACCCCCATAGGTTTGAGCTGGCGCCTGAACGAACGCCATTATGGTGCTTTACAGGGCTTAAATAAAGCCGAAACCGCACAAAAGTACGGTGAGGATCAAGTCCTGGTCTGGCGTCGTGCCTACGCAATCGCTCCCGATCCCGTTGCTGAAGACGATCCACGCAACCCGCGTTTTGATGCTCGCTACGCTCGTGTGCCAGCTGATCAGTTGCCTCGCACCGAGTGCCTGCAAGACACCGTGGCCCGCGTGGTTCCTTTCTGGGACGAGTCCATTGCTCCTGCAATCCGCTCCGGCCGTCGCGTTCTGGTGACGGCTCACGGCAACAGCTTGCGCGCGCTGATCAAGCACCTGGACGGCATCTCTGACGAGGACATCGTTCACCTGAATATTCCTACCGGCCAGCCTTTGGTGTACGAGCTGGACGAAAACCTGCGTCCTATCCGTCATTACTACCTGGGCGACCAGGAAGCGATTGCGGCTCAGATGCAAGCCGTGGCCAATCAGGGCAAGGCGCAGTAAATAATGTGGCGCTACAGCGTTTGCCTGTTGCTGGCAGCCTGGACCTTACCGGCCCTGGCTGCTGATCCGGACTTGGCTGCCCGCCAGGCCCAGGCTCAAAAGCAGCAGGCAGAGCTGCGCCAGAAGATCGAATCGCTGCGCAAAACCATCGACACCAGCGAAAGCTCGCGTCGTGATGCCGCCAATGCCTTGCGCGAATCCGAGCAGGCTATTTCCGATATCGATCGCACGCTGGCTCAGATTGAGCAGCGGCAGGAACAATTGCACCAGCAGCTAGGTACGCTGGGCAAACAGATCAGCGAACAGCAAGTGATCAAAGAGCAACGTCAGCAGGAGCTGGCCGAGCAATTACGAGCGCAATACGCCAATGGCGTGTCGCCCTGGTCTGCCCTCTTGTCGGGTGATGATCCCAATGCCATTAACCGAGAATTGCATTACCTGGGCTATGTCTCGCGTCAGCAGACCGAGCAGGTTCATAAGGTACGTCGTACCGTAGAGCGTCTGGATCGTTTGCAGACCCAGGTTGCCGCGCGTGAGAAAGAGCAGGAGCAACTGGCCAAGGAGGCTGCGGCTCAGAAGGAAGCTCTGGAAGAACAAAAAGAAAAACGAGCCAAGGTGGTGGCTGACATCAGCGCTGAACTGGAACGCCAGCGCGGTCAGGCTGCAAACCTGCAAAGTAATGACAAACGGCTGGGGGATTTGATCTCCGGCCTGGAAACTGAAATTGCCCGACAGGCCGAGCTGGCCCGTCGCGCTGAAGAACAACGCCGACGGGAAGCGGCGCGCCGTGCAGAGGAAGCGCGCAAAGCCGAGCTGGCTCGTCAGCAAGAGTTGCAGCGTAAAGCAAAACAAGAGCAGGCCGCCCGTGAGCAGGCGCGTCTGGAGCGCGAGCGGGAGTTGCTGGAGCGGGCTCGTGCTACGCAACCGCCTTTGCCTGCGGCCTTGCCACCTGGCAAGCCGGAACCTGCTGCGCCCCAGAAGCCAGATCCGGAACCCATGATTCCGCGTCCACCGCTGACCTACACGCCGCCGACCGCGAACGAGCGTCTCTTGTCAGACAGCCTGGAAGCTTCGTCCGAGCCTAGCGAGCCGATCAGCAAACCGGCCGCTCCCAAAGTGCGTGAGGTGCAGGTTGTTGAGGAGCCTGTGGAGCAGGCATCTGCTCCTGCTTTGGAACCAGAAGGGGGGTTTCCGGGTCTGAAACGTGGCTTGCCTTATCCGGTACGCGGCGAAATGCAGGGCAAGTTCGGGGCGGAGCGTCCGGATGGCGGTATTTGGCGCGGTATCGTGTTGCGCGCTCAGGCAGGCACCACGGTTCGTGCGGTGGCCCCGGGCCGAGTGGTTTTCGCCAGCTGGATGACCGGCTTTGGCAATTTGCTGATTATTGATCATGGTCGCGACTACTTGAGTGTCTATGCCTATAACCAGAGCACGCTTAAGCAAGTAGGCGATATTGTGGGACGTGGAGATGCGGTTGCGCGGGTGGGGGCCACCGGCGGGCAGGTTGAACCCGGCCTGTACTTTGAGCTGCGCCATCAAGGCAAGCCCATTAATCCGCAGGTTTGGCTGGGTTCCTGAGCCGCTTTTGCCACTGGCGTTTACTTTTGCTCGCATTTGTTGCGCCGGGTAGCGACTCCAGCCCAGTTCACGCTGGTCGACGCTTTACGCTACTCTTATAATGCATGGTCGGGTCAGCTCCGGGAGGTGGCCCCGTCTTGAATCTGAAAATAATGGGAATGTGCATGAGCACTCGAAGGATTGGCAGCATTGGTCTAGTGGCAGCAGGTGCTGTGGGCGGTATTTTGATCAGCCTGGGCATTACTGCGGTCGCTCAACGCGGCGAGCCATTGCCTTTGCGCGAACTGCAGCAGTTCGCCAATGTGTTCGCTGCCATCAAGAACACGTATGTGGAGCCCCTGACGGATCAGGCCCTGGTCAATAATGCGATCAAGGGTTTGTTTACCGATCTGGATCCGCACTCGGCCTATCTGGATGCCGACGCTTTCAAGGAAATGGAAGCCATGACTCAAGGCGGCTTTGGCGGCCTGGGCATAGAGATCGGCAGCGAGGACGGGATGCCCAAAGTCATCTCGCCTATTGAAGATACGCCTGCTGCGCGCGCCGGTATTCTGGCGGGCGACATCATTACGCACATCAATGGCAAACCCACCAAGGATTTGAGCCTGAACGATGCCGTCAAGCAAATGCGTGGCGAGCCTAAAACCTCCATCAAGCTGACGATACGTCGTGCTGGCCGCGACAAGCCACTGGAATTCAACTTGGTACGTGATGTCATCAAGGTGCGCAGCGTGCGCTCCAAGATGCTGGCTGACGATGTGGCCTATGTACGCATTGCCCAGTTCCAGGAACGTACCGCTGCTGATCTGGTCAAGCAGTTGTCCGAAGTTCATAAAGGCCCAGGCGCACCGAAAGGCTTGGTGATTGACCTGCGTAACGACCCCGGTGGCTTGCTGGAAAGCGCTATCGGCGTGACGTCCGCCTTCCTGGATTCGGGTGATCTGGTTGTTTCCACCAAGGGCCGCATTCCTTCGTCCAACCGCGAGTACTACGTCAAATCCATGCAGTCCGTGCTGGGCGAGCTGGATACGGACGCGGATGTTCTGAAGAAACTGGATTGGCTCAAGAACGTGCCTATCGTGGTGCTGGTAAACGTGGGTTCGGCCTCGGCGTCGGAAATTGTGGCCGGTGCTTTGCAAGACCACAAACGCGCCACCATTATCGGTAACCGCACCTTCGGCAAGGGCTCGGTGCAAAGTGTGGTCCCGCTGTCCGAGGAATCGGGCCTGAAACTGACGACTGCCTTGTACTACACACCTAACGGTACTTCCATTCAGGTAACGGGCGTACAGCCGGACGTGGTCGTGGATGACACCGCCCAGGGCAATCTGTTCCGCCTGCCGCGCGAAGTGGACCTGAAGCGTCACCTGGTCAACAGCAAGGTGGACGAAACTACCGAAGAAGAACAGCCTGATCTGGGCATGAGCCCGGAATTCAAGATGTTTGAATTCGGTGGTGACGACGACTTCCAGTTGCAGCAAGCGCTGAATCATTTGGCTGGCCGTCCTGTGATCAAGAATGATCCAGCCAAAGTAGCTGCCGCCAAGGAAGCGGCTGCCAAGCGCGAAAAGGAAGTGGAGTCCGAGTCGCCAGAAAAAAAAAGTCCCCTGAGTCAGCAACCCAGCGTTGAGCGGTTCCGAATCACCCCCAAGGGGCTCGAACCGGTAAAACCGTAAACACAGGTTCCTGACGTGGAAGATCAGCAATTACTGCGCTATGCGCGGCATATTCTGCTCGATGAATTCGGGGTAGAAGCGCAGGAGCGGATTCTGGCTTCCCGCATTCTGGTTGTTGGAGCCGGAGGCCTGGGCTCCCCCGTGGTGGCTTATCTGGCTGCCTCGGGTGTGGGCTCCATCATTCTGGTGGATGATGACCAGGTGGAACTGAGCAATCTGCAGCGTCAGATTGCTCACACCACAGATCGCCTGGGCTGGGACAAGGTTGAATCTGCCAAGCTGCATATCGAGCAGCTCAATCCGGAAGTGAAGGTCACGCCTGTCGTTCAACGTCTGGACGAGGCGGGCTTGATGCATTGGGTTCAGCAAGTGGATCTGGTGCTGGATTGCTGCGACAACTTCGCCACTCGCCATGCCATCAACCGTGCCTGCGTGGCACTACGTAAACCGTTGGTGTCAGGTGCAGCGATTCGCTTTTCGGGTCAGGTCAGTACTTACGACTTGCGTCAGCCCGAAGCTCCTTGCTATCACTGTCTGTTCCCTGAAGCGGACGACGTCGAGGAACTGCGTTGCGCCACCACAGGCGTTTTGTCGCCCTTGTTGGGTATGGTGGGCAGCGCACAGGCGGTTGAAGCCTTGAAGCTGTTAGGCGGCTTCGGAGAGCCTTTGGTGGGCCGTTTGCTAAGTGTGGATGCCTTCAATATGAATTGGCATACCGTGCGTTTCCGCAAAGATCCCGCTTGCCCGGTATGCGGTTCAGCGGCTGAACATGCCGATCACACTTGATCTGTTTCTGATCTTTGCTTTACGACTTCAGGCCATGAGCATGAAAATGGCCTGGCGTGATACCAAAGCGCCGTCTAAATTGGCGGTGAAAGTAGGACAGATCCGAAAACCCCACTGAATAAGCTATTTGCGCCACCGTGTTGGACGGTGTCTGGCGCAGCAGCTGTGCGGCTGCATCCAGCCGCAGCTGCATTAACTGGGCTGTAAAAGTGCTTCCCTGTGTTTTGAACAGTTCCTGGACGGTACGCGGTGCCATACCCAGATGCTTGGACAGGGCTGCAATATTCAAGGCGGGATCACCCAGTCGATCAGACAGATAGCCCAATGCATCTTCGTACCGAGCCGCGCTTGGAGCAGGCGGGGCAGAGCGCCGCTCGTTAATGCTCATGGCCAGCAGGTCGCGCAGACAACGCCAGGCTTGATCGTGCTGATTGGCCCGCAGGTCATCGGCAGACAGCAGCAGGCCTTGCAGATAGTGTTCCAGCAAGTGCAGGCTGGCGCCTTGCGCCAGAGGCTGGGCGACCACGTCATTCAAAGGGCCGGTATAGGGCAGCAGCCCATCCAGCGGCAAGCGCAGCGTGGTCATGATGACCTCGTCCACAAAATCCAGTGTGAAGGGGCTGGTGCCCACATTCAGGCTCAGGCTCCCGGCTGGGAGCCATTGCTCACGCCCGTTCTGAATCAGGCGGCAGTGGCCTTGTTGATGCACATTCAAGAACAACCAGGGCTGATCCGTTTGCGGCCTGCTTGTGCTGACCCGATAGGGCTGAGCGGTCAGCCGGTTGATCGCTACCTCCCCCAAGCGTTGCGAGCGCAAGGTGCCATGAAAGTTTTGTCCGTGGCACTGCGTTTGCACATGCTGAAAGGACAGTGAAATGGCTTGGGTCCAGAGCTTGGCGCCTTGTCCGGGTGGCAAAGCCTGCGTATCCCAGTGGTAGTTCGTGCTCATGCGTTCTTTTCCGTCTTCTGCGCCATTGTCCAGATTGGGCTGCGCCCCAGTCCACGACACAGAGAGGCATTCGGCTCAAGAATAGTATCTAAGACAGTACTGCATGGTGAGCTATGGCGCACCTCGGTGGCTATCGGGTTTAACCATGAAGGGTGCCCAAAGCGCACCTGGAGACAACACAGGAAAGGAGCAGTCATGACAGAGCAGCTAAAGCAGGTCTACCCCTACATCAATGGACAAGCCTGGAAATCAGAAGGTCAGTTGCATAAGGACTTGGTCAATCCCTATACGGGTAAACCGCTGGCTCGCGTTTTTCTGGCGACCAAACAGGACATTGAAGAAGCGCTAGCCAGTGCAGAGCGTGCACAGCGCGTCTGGGGCAAGATGCTGGCCCGTGAACGTGAGGCCATCCTGTGCCGTGCGGCCGACATTGTGGAACGCCGCCGCGACGACATCGTGCGTGTGCTGGTTGAAGAGGGCGGTAACGTCTTTGGCAAGGCCATGTTCGAGTGCGATTACATCGTCAGCACCTTCCGTATTGCCGCAGGCCAGACCCGCGATATTCGCGGTGAAACCATGCCTTCGGACCTGCCCGGCCGTATTTCCATGAGCATTCGCCGTCCTTTGGGCGTGGTGGCCGGGATTGGTCCTTTCAATGCCCCCTTGCTGCTCAACGGCAAGAAACTGGCGCCTGCGCTGGCAGCCGGTAACAGCTTCATTCTGAAGCCTTCGCCACATACGCCTATGGCCGCCCTGATGTTTGCCGAGATTCTGGAAGAAGCCGGTCTGCCCCCAGGTGTGTTGACTGTTCTGCTGACCACGGACGAAGCCCTGGGCGATACCTTGTTCTCCGATCCTCGCGTCAAATTGGTGACCTTTACAGGCTCGGCTCGTGTGGGCCGTATCCTGGCGGATCTGGCTGGCCGTCATCAAAAGCGCATTGTGCTGGAGTTGGGCGGTAAAAGCCCGGTGGTGGTGCTGGATGATGCCACGCTGGATTACGCCGTGCGCTCCGCTGCTTTCGGCATCTATTTCAACCAGGGTCAGGTGTGCATGGCCAACTCGCGCATTATTGTGGAGCAGGGCATTTACGATGCGTTCTGCGAAGCCTTTGCCAAACAGGTTGCCCGCATTCCTACAGGCGACCCTGCATTGCCACAAACCGCCGTCGGGCCGTTGATCAGCTCCGAGCAGGCCGATTTTGTGCAGGCCCACATTCAGGATGCCGTCTCCAAGGGAGCCACCTTGCTGGCAGGTGGTGGCCGCGAAGGCAATGTGATTCAGCCTACGGCCTTGTGTGATGTGACCCCGGACATGCATCTGTACCACGAGGAGACTTTTGGGCCAGTGGCTGCCATTTACAAGGCGCGTGACTATGAGCATGCTCTGGAAATGGCTAATGACACTTCCTACGGCTTGTCCTCTGCCATTCTGACCAACGATCTGCAAAAGGCCATGGATTTTGCCGAGCGTATCGAGGCCGGTTCGGTTCACATCAATGACAACTCCTTTGATGATGATCCGAACGCGCCTTTCGGTGGTTTCAAGGACAGTGGCTACGGCAAGGAAAATGGCCGTTATTCGATCGCGGACATGACCGAATTGAAGTGGGTCACCATTCAGCAAGGGGAGCGCCAGCTGGCGTTCTAAGCAGGCCTAGGGGCGTGGCCAGTTCTTGACCAGCTGTGCGATGCGGTTGATGCGATGGTCAACATACGGGCTGCGTCCATGATACAGAGCGCTGAACGGGGTGCCTGCGTTATAGATATGGATGGTTTGCATCCCTAACTGGCGGGCACTTTTCAAATTGCGCAGGGTGTCTTCGACCAGAACAATGTCGCGGGCCTGTGATTTCAGCACGGCCAGAGCCTGCTTCATCAATGCCTGAGAGGGTTTGGGGCGATAACGGCCTTGCAGCTGCATATGCTCGATAGCCCATAACCCGTCAAAGACAGGCAGCAGATTCAGGGCTTTCAAGACGCGCTGTGCATACTCTAGCGGTGCATTGGTCAGCAGTAGTTTGTAGCCAGGCAGACGGCGCAATTGGTAGGCCAGGCCTGGTTCGGCGCTGATCAGGGAAGGCACGTCAAAGTCGTGAGCGTGTCTCAGAAATGTTGCCGGGTCTGCTCCATGGTGGCGCTGCAGGCCGATCATGGTGGCGCCGTAACGCTTCCAGTATTCTAGACGCAGCCGGTCGGCCTCATCCATATCCACGCCCAGCGTTTGCGCCACGCCGATGCGCATACGTCCATCAATCGCCTGGAAAATGCCTTTGGAGGCATTGTGCAGGGTGTTATCCAGATCAAACAGCCAGATGGTTTCATCTGGCTGACAGGCTGACAAAGGCCGTGCCCAGGTATGGGCACGGATAGGAGCGCGCACGGATTAGTGCGAGCTGATCATGGTGCCAACACCACGGTCAGTCAGGATTTCCAGCAACAGGCAGTGAGGGACACGGCCATCAATGACATGTACGGAGTTGACGCCATTGCGGGCTGCATCCAGGGCCGAAGAGATCTTGGGCAACATACCGCCGGAGATCGTGCCATCAGCGAACAGTTCGTCGATGGTCTGAGCAGACAGGCGACGCAACAGTTGACCTGCCTTGTCCAGCACACCGGGAGTGTTGGTCAGCATGACCAGTTTCTCAGCGCTAAGCACTTCGGCCATCTTGCCGGCAACCACGTCGGCATTGATGTTGTAGGCCTGACCGTCTTCACCGTATCCAATTGAGGAGATCACGGGGATGAACTGATCGTCCTGCAGGGCTTTGACTACTTCAGGCTGGATGCTTTCAATATCACCCACAAAACCAATATCCAGCAGCTCGCCAGGATGCTCGGCATCGGGCAGCATTTTCTTGGTGACGCGAATCATGCCACCGTCTTTACCGGTCAGGCCCACGGCCTTGCCACCGGCTTCATTAATCATCATCACGATGTCTTGCTGCACCTGCCCGCCCAGCACCCACTCCACCACTTCCATGGTTTCTGCATCGGTGACGCGCATGCCCTGAATAAAGGTGCCTTCTTTGCCCACTCGCTTGAGCGCGTCATTGATCTGGGGGCCGCCACCGTGCACCACAACGGGGTTCAGGCCAACCAGCTTGAGCAAGACGACGTCATGGGCAAAGCTGCGCTGCAACGCTTCTTCAGTCATGGCGTTGCCACCGTATTTGATGACGACGGTCTTGCCGTGGAAACGACGAATATAGGGCAGGGCCTCGGACAAAACTTCTGCTTTGACGGTCGAGGAGTAATTCTGCGAATCTGTGGTGCTCATTGATGCGCTCACTTGAAGAAAACCCGGGTCCACTGCTGGTACCCGGGGTTATGTGGCTGGGGGCAGAAACAGGCTTTTAGCTGCTGGCCAGGGCTTTTTCGACGGTGGCAATGAATTCCTGCTTGTCGTAGTTACCCAGGTAGCGCTTGATGATGTGGCCCTGTTTGTCGAGTAAAAAGGCAGTGGGCGTCAAACGGACGTCCCCAAAAGCCTTGGCGATTTCGCCCTTGTCGTCATGGACAACCGTGAACGGCAGTTGGCGGGATTGGGTGAAGTTGCGCACGTAGTTGATGGGGTCGTGCTTCATGGCCACGGCCACAATATCAAACCCTTTGCCAGACATGGCATTGAAGTTCTCAATGTTGTCAGGCATCTGCGCCACGCAAGTGGTGCAGTCCGTGGCCCAGAATTTCACCAGGACGACCTTGCCTTGCAAGTCTTTGGTTTCAAAGTGCTTGCCATTCAGATCGGTAAAGGCGACATCGGGGGCGCTGGCCTTGGTGCTGCCGGACATGGTCCAGACGCCCAGACCTACGGCAATGGCAACAGCAAGGGCAATGATGACTACTTTTTTCATTGGACGGGCATAACTTCTACAGAGGAGGCGGGCGCAGGCTCAGTTGCAGGGGCCGCTGTGCCAGAACTATTGCTTGGCTGATTATTGGTGCTCAAAGGCTGTGCCAGGCTTTCGGCGCTGACGTATTCAAAGAGCTTGGCCACCTTGTTCACGCCAGGGACGCTGGAGGCTGCAATCGCGGCGCGTTCGCCTTCTTCACGGGTGACGCGACCCAGCAGGTAGACCACGCCACGCTCGGTGGTGGTGGAGATCGTGCGGCTGGGAACGTCTTTGGCGTTCAGCAAGGCGGTGCTGACTCGGGTGGTGATCCAGGAGTCGTTCGAGCGTACGCTCAGGGGGGTAGGTTCACCCACACGCAGCTCGTTGACCACGCGAGTTACCTTATCAACCTTGGAAACCAGGCGAGCGGCTTCTTCCTTGTCGGCCTGGGTAGGTACATCACCCGTCAGCAGGGCAACCCCGGCGTAAGACGTGGTATTGATGCGGCCTTCCTTGTTTTCCAGCAGGCGGCGTGTTTCCGCACCGGCTTTCATGACAATGGTTTTGTCCTCGACCTGCTCGCCCGTAGTGCGGCGGTCGGTAGCGACAACGGCGGTTGTGGCTGCAGCGCCGCCAACTACCAGCAGACCGCAACCGGTCAGGGTTGTGCTGGCCAGCAGGGCGGCCAGAATCAAACGGTGTTTCATAGTGGATCTCCGAGCAGCAGCGCATCAATGCCATCGCACATGGCGTGCAACAGAACAATGTGTACTTCCTGAATACGCATGGTTCGATCGTGCGGGACGCACAGATGGATGTCGGTATCCGAGAGCAGGTCGGCGATTTGTCCGCCGCCCTTGCCGGTCAGGGCAATGATGACCATATCGCGCTCGCGAGCCGCTTCGATGGCGCGGATCACGTTTGGCGAATTGCCGCTGGTGGAGATGGCCACCAGAATATCGCCAGTCTGGCCCAAGGCACTGACCTGGCGTTCAAAGATGCTGTCAAAGCCATAGTCATTACCCACCGCCGTCATGATGGAGGTGTCGGTATTCAAGGCAATGCCAGCCAGGGGCAAACGGTCGCGCTCAAAGCGGCCCACCAGCTCAGCAATAAAGTGCTGAGCGTCGGCTGCTGATCCGCCGTTTCCGCAGGCCAGAATCTTGCCGTCGTTGGCCAGGGTGGCAAACAACAGCTCGACAGCGGCGGCCAAAGGTTCGGCCAGTTCGCGTGTGCTGGCTTTGAGAGTATCGACGGAATCGTCGAAATGCGAAGTCATTAAGGCGATAAGGTCCATAGCGCGCATTATCGCACGGAGAATTTCCCCGTGGGGCAGGCAGATCGTGTCATGTTGAAAAAAACGCCACGGTATTGAAACCAGATGCTGTAACAGGGCCGAAATACGGCACGGCGGTTGAGATTTCTGTATAGGACAGCGTTCTTGTCTGAAAATTCCCGGGGTGGCTTTGCTATTTTTTATTTTTCAGCGCTGCTCGAAGGCGTTCTGGATCCAGGTCAGGGTGTCGTCTTCAATGGCGATAACGTCAAATCGGCAGGCGGGCAGCCTGCCCTGGAAATAGCGCTGGCATAGCGTCGGCAGCCATTGTTGGGCTGTCAGGATCAAGCGCCGTTGCTTGTCCCGGTTTACACTGGCAAGCGCCCCGCCGTAGCCCTTGTGATTGCGTTGGCGCACTTCCAGAAAGACAAGATGATCTTGATGCCACAGAACCAGGTCAATCTCCCCAAAGCGAGCACCCAGTTGACGGGCCAGAATACGGGCACCCTGCGCGGTGACATGATCGCAGGCGCGCTGTTCAGCCTGATCGCCGCATTGCTGCCTGGGAGAGCGCCGTGGCCTGTCCTTTCTGGCTGCAGGACGACTACGCTGTTTGCGCCGCAGTTGCCGGTTTTGAGCCTGGCGAGCGTATTCAAAGGGATTCATAGGGATACACGATGATCAATAAGCAGGATCAAGCATGAGCGATACCGAAAACCGAACAGGGAATGCCGGCGTCTGGCAAAGCATGATGGACAAGGTGCAAGGTCAGGTCTGGCCACAGTCTTGCCTGTATGTGGTGGCCACGCCCATTGGCAATATGGGAGACCTTAGCCTGCGCGGCTGGCAGGCGCTGGAACTGTGCGACATTATTGCGGCAGAGGACACGCGGGCAACCCGTCCTTTCCTGCAGGCCTGGGGCATACAAACGCCTTTGATGGCGGCGCATCGCCATAACGAGGCCCAAGCCGCTCAGATGATTATCGAGCGTCTGGAGCAGGGGCAGCGAGTGGCCTTGGTATCGGATGCGGGTGCGCCTGCTGTCAGTGACCCCGGTGCTCGCGTCGTACGTTCAGTGCGGGAGGCGGGCTTTCAGGTGATTCCTTTGCCCGGTGCCTCGGCAGTCATTACTGCCCTGATGG
Source organism: Alcaligenes phenolicus (assembly GCF_032063905.1). Lineage (NCBI taxonomy): Bacteria > Pseudomonadati > Pseudomonadota > Betaproteobacteria > Burkholderiales > Alcaligenaceae > Alcaligenes > Alcaligenes phenolicus. The sequence goes on along the minus strand of NZ_DAMBOE010000003.1, from coordinate 204,053 downwards.
GGAGTGGTGCAACCAGTGACGAGAACCCCGCTTTTGCCTTTGCCGGTTTCATGCCGCCCAAAACTGTGGCGCGCCGTAAGTGGCTGCAGCATTGGTCCAGCCTGGGTATGCCGGTATTGATGTTTGAGTCCCCCCACCGTTTGCGTGCGGCCTTGCGTGATATGGAAGAGGTGTGTGGCCCGGAGCGCGAACTGACTTTTGCACGTGAACTCAGCAAGCGTTTTGAGCAGATTCATACCGCCCCTTTGGGGCAGGCCTTGGCCTGGCTAGATGAAGACAGCCATCGCGAGCAGGGTGAATTTGTCCTGATTCTGCATGACGCTGTGCGCGAAGTGGACGAGGATGCGCCTGCGCTGGATGCCACTACAGAGCGCTGGATGAAAGCCTTGTTGGAACAAGTTTCGCTGCGTGATGCAGCCCGGATTGCCAGCCAGGCGACCGGGATTTCTCGTGATGTTTTGTATGCCTGGGGCCTGGCGAACTCGCCCAAGGACTAGGGAGCCGGGGCTTAGCGTACGGCAACTGAGGGGCTCAAGCCAGTTTGCTGCTGGATACGGTAAGCCGCGTTAATCGCTTCGGTCCGATTCTGATACGGGCCAATTTGTACCCGGTACAGATCGTTGTGCATCTGTACCTGGGCATCGCGATACTCTATCTGCGCAATCTGGCGATTCAACTGCTGTGCCAGGGCAGCCGCATTTTCACGGGCAGAAAAGGCGCCAAATTGCAGATAGACCCGACTCTGGCCGGACGGGGCCTGCGGCTTGCTGGCTGTCGTGGGCGAGGACTGCACAATCAACTGCTGATCGCTGGCGTCGCTGCTCCAGCTAGGCGAATCGTCCAGCTCTACCTCTATGTCTTGCTCAGACAAGGCGGCCAGGGCGTCCGGCGTGGGCTCCAGCTTTTCGGTAATCACCAGGCTGGATTTAGGAGCCGGAGCGGTGGGAGCCGGCTTGGGTGCCGGTGCCTCGGCAAGTTCAATGTCGCCCCGGCCAAAACTGCCACTGCGTATTTCTTCCTGTGTGATGGACTCAACCACCACGGTGCCGCTGCCAGGTGCAATCAAGTCCAGCTTGGCGGCGGCAACGTAGGACAAGTCGATGATGCGTGAGCTATGAAATGGCCCGCGGTCGTTAATGCGCACAATGACGGATTTGCCTGTTTTGGGCCGGGTCACGCGGGCATAGCTGGGAATGGGCAAGGTGGGATGCGCCGCCGTCATGGCGTACATATCGTAGGTTTCGCCATTGGCTGTTTTCTTGCCGTGAAACTTGCGTCCGTACCAGGAGGCGGTGCCGGTCTGGGTAAAGGCTTTGTGTGAGGTGTGTGGAACAAAGCTTTTGCCGAGCACGGTATAGGGGCGGGTATTGCTGCGGGCGATGGGTTCTATTCGGGGAACTGCGTCGGGGGTGGCTTGAAGATTGGCTGGGATGCGGGCGTCGGGGCCATCGTCTTTGTAGTAGCCCCCGCCTCGGGGCGCTGAAACGGTGGCCCCTGATTTGGCTTTGGGCTTGGCGCGTTTGGGGCTGGATGCGCATCCGGCCAATAAGGCCAGGATGCCCAGGATGGCGCCTAGTTTGCGTACAGTTGGGCTCATGGGACGGGATTAATGGGCGGTTGATTGCGATGGCGCACCAGCAAGGGGGCGTAATCAGCAAAACGCAGCGCCAGTTGTTCGGTAACGTACACAGAACGGTGCTGACCGCCGGTGCAACCAATGGCGACCGTCAGGTAGTTGCGGGTGTCCTGCATATACAAAGGCAACCAGCGACGTACAAAGCCGGCGATGTCATCCACCATGGTCTCGACGGAACCGAACTGGGCCAGCCATTTGGCTACTGGTTCGTCGCGGCCTGTCATGGGGCGCAGCTCCGGGTCGTAGTGGGGGTTGGGCAGACAGCGCACGTCGAACACCAGATCTGCATCGCCGGGCACGCCACGCTTGTAGGCAAAGGATTCGAAAGTCAGCACCACGCTGGCGCGATCGGCCTGCACCAGATCCCGAATCCAGGCACGCAATTGGCCAGGGGTCAGGTCGGTAGTGTCGATAATGTGACCCAGCTCGCGCAGGGGCGCCGTCATTTCACGCTCAACGGCAATACATTCTTCCAGGGAAGGCGAGCGGCCATCCTGACGCAAGCGGTCTGTCAACGGATGACGACGGCGTGATTCCGAGTAACGCTGCATCAGCGTGTGATCGCTGGCGTTCAGGAACAGGACACGCAGGGAGTAGCCTTCTTCATTCAGTTTGCTGATGACGCCGGGAAGAATGTCCAGATCACCGGCGCCGCGCACGTCAATGGCAACGGCCAGACGCTCCAGCCCCTGTTCGGCAGAGCGCTCGACAAATTCGGCCAGAAATCGGGGGGGCAGGTTGTCGATGCACAGGTAGCCGGTATCTTCCAGCAAGCGCAAGGCAACTGATTTTCCCGAACCGGATATGCCGGTAATCAATACAACTTTCAGCATCGTGGCAAAGGGCTCCGAGTCGCCGCCCGGCGGGCAGCGTTTAGGTGAAACAGGACAAAGCTGTCAGGGCCGTTAAGTGCCAACCGGCCCTTGAGCGCCTAGTCGTCGCGACTATTCATGATAGCCAATGCCTGGCGCTCGATGAAGTCGCCCATGGTATCAATGCCGCGGAAGGCCAGAATGGTGTTGCGCACGGCGGCTTCCACCAGCACGGCCAAGTTCCGGCCTGCGGCCACTTGAAGCATCACGCGTTTGATGTCCACCCCCAGCACTTCCTGGGTCTGGTCCTGCGTAGGCAGACGCTCGAAGCTGTCGGGGTTGGAGCGAACCAGGTGCACAATTAGTTTAAGCTTCATTCTACGACGAACGGAGGTCTCGCCGAAAATGGTGCGAATGTCCAGCAGTCCCAGCCCGCGTACCTCCAGCAGGTTCTGCAGCAGGGGCGGGCATTGGCCGTCAATCATGTTGGGAGCCGTGCGGGACAGCTCAACCGCATCGTCTGCAACCAGCCCGTGCCCACGGGAGATCAGCTCCAGCGCCAGTTCACTTTTACCCAGACCGGATTCGCCGGTAATTAACACGCCCAGACCCAGCACATCCATGAACACGCCATGCATGGTGGTTTTGGGGGCCAGACGTTTGCCCAGGTAGATGCGCAGCAAATCGATCAGCTGGGCCGCATCGATAGGGGTGTAGAGCAGCGGCACCCCTTGGGTTTCGCAAAACTGGATCAGATCGTCGGGCGCAACGGCGTCGTTGGCAATGAACAGGGCAGGAACACCGCCTTGCCTGAGATCATCCAGATGATGCAGGCGACGTTTGACGTCAAAGCGGTTGTAAAAAGAGAGTTCTTCAGGACCGAAAACCTGAATGCGGCCAGGGTGGATCAGGTTCAGGTGGCCGACCAAATCCGCGGCAGAGGCGCCAAGATCGGGGATGGGGCGTTGGGCAGCTTGTTTTCCGGCTGCCCAGCTTACCTCGAGCTTGTCATGATTATCATTGACCAGTTCTTGAACTGTCAGCATCGGGGTGTTCCGCGTTGAGATCAGGGGTCTGGGTCAGGAGTTGGTGGATTTGAACAGGGTCCGTTTCCTGGGCCAGCGCCTGGCGGATGTCCTGATCGGCCATCAAACGGGCGATCTCGGCCAACAGGTCCAGGTGAATTTGCGTAGCCGTTTCGGGAACCAGCAAAAAGAACAGCAAGCTGGCGGTACGACCGTCGCTGGCATCAAAACGCACCGGTTCGGCCAAGCGCATGAAAACGGCACAAGGCTCCTTCAAGTCCTTGATGCGGCCATGCGGGACGGCTACGTCGTGGCCAAGGGCAGTGGAGCCCAGACGCTCGCGAGCGATCAGGCTATGGAAAACGGCTGTCCGGGCAATGCCGTGATGGTTCTCGAAAATCAGTCCGGCTTGTTCAAAAGCGCGCTTCTTGCTGGTAACAGCAAGATCCAGAACCACGTTGGACAAAGGCAAAATACGCGACAAGAGATTCATGACGGCCATTATAGGGGGGAATGTTTTTTAGCTAAACATTTTTTGGATGGCTAACAACAGGCGGACACTGTGCCAAGAAACACAAAACCCCGAACTTCTGAAAGAACGGGGTTTGTCGGCAGGCGGCTATGCCTGCTGTAACAGTTCGGCGTGATCAGGCTGCCGGAACTTCGAGCCGCTTGGCGGGCTCATGCGCATGGCTGTTTGCCTTTTCCTTGTATTTCAGAATCTGGCGGTCGATCTTGTCGGCTAGCAGATCGATGGCGGCATACAAGTTTTCGTCTGAAGAGGCGCAGTGTATATCTTTGCCGGGGACACGGACGGTCACTTCGGCATTGTGCTTCAGGCGTTCAATGGAAAGCATAACCTGCGAGTCAACCACATTGTCGAAGTGTTTTTCAATTCGACCAATTTTGCTTTTGACGTAGTCGCGAATGGCAGGAGTTATGTCAAGATTACGGCCAGTGATGTTAAGGCTCATATAGGCTCTCCGTAGTAGTCAAACAACATGTTTCAGAGGGGGGAATATCTTCGTGTTTAGCCTCCTTACTACTGATCTTGGATATTCCAGTATACCTATATGTTGGTCAGATAACATGACCTGGATCAATCTGCGGTGTGCAGGAAAACCCTTGCTCCGACAGGCCCCGTTACAGGGCCACAAGTCGGCTTACATTCGGAAGTTCGAGCCCAGGTAAACCTTGCGCACGGCTTCGTTATCGATGATCTCGGACGGGTGCCCGCTGGTCAGTACCGTGCCTTCGCTGATGATGTAGGCGCGGTCACAGATGCCCAGGGTTTCACGCACGTTGTGATCGGTAATCAGCACGCCAATATTGCGGCCTTTCAGAAATTGCACAATGCGCTGAATTTCGATCACGGCGATCGGGTCCACCCCGGCAAAGGGTTCGTCCAGCAGAATGAAACGAGGGTTGCTGGCGAGCGCGCGGGCAATTTCTACGCGGCGGCGCTCGCCACCAGACAGGGATAGGGCGGTATTTTGACGAATGTGCGCAATTTGCAGCTCGCTGATCAGGGTTTCCAGGCGCTCGTTGATGTCGTTCTTGCTAATGCTGCGGCCGTTATCGTCCAGCTGCAGTTCCAGCACGGCGCGGATGTTTTCTTCAACCGTCAGGCGGCGAAAGACGGAAGCATCCTGGGGCAGATAGGACAGGCCCAGCCGTGCCCGCTTGTGCATGGGCATGGCGGTAATGGGCGTGCCATCAATTTCAATACGGCCTGCATCGGCGGGCACAATGCCCACAATCATATAGAAGCTGGTGGTTTTACCAGCCCCGTTCGGGCCTAGCAGGCCCACCACTTCGCCGCTTTCCACATTCAAAGAAACATCCTGCACGACCGTACGCTTGCCGTAGGTCTTGCGCAGTCCTTGTGCAATCAAGCTGCCTTTGGTCGAGTGGCTGGCGCGAGTAGGGGTAGACGGGTTGTTAGAAGCAACCATGATTCAAGGGGGTCCGGGCTATTTGCGGGGGGAGGACTTGCGTTGGCATTCGGCCAGAGCAGCATCGGCATTGGCGCGTGGGCGGGCCACAGAGCGGACCCGGCCATCACGTGTGGCGGAGTCTGAACCACCAAAGGCCTGGTACGTGCCATCTTTCTGGCGGTAGATAATGCGCTGGCCCTGGACAGAGTCCTGCAGCTTGCCGCAAACATAACGATTGACGACTGCCTTGCCAATCAGCTCGACCTCTTCGGTTTTGCCGTTGTAGATTGCTCGGACGCCTTCGGCGACCATCAGTTCAAACTTGGCCGGGTCTTCCTGACGAATAGTGACACGGGCGCGCTCGGTCACCGTTGCGGTGCCATGCTGGAAACCTTCCGCGTCCTGCTCGATGGCCAGTTGGTCAGCCATCAAGGTCATGGCGCCACGGGTCAGGATGATGTTGCCTTTGTAGATGGTCTGCTTGGCAATATCGTCGTAGGTCAGGGTATCGGACAGCACGGAGGTGTCCGGTTCGGCGGCGGCAGAGGCAGCCGCTTGGGCCAGAGCAGGGGCCGTAGGCAGCAAAGCCAGGCTGGCAGTGCTCAGGCACAGGGCCAGGGCACCACGCAAAAGGCTAAGAGAGAGCTTGGGCTTGTGGCCCAGGCGGGCGCTGTCAGGCGTGGTCATGGAGGGGAATCCTTAGAGCTATTGGAAGAACGCGCTTTTTGTGTTTGTTGGCCGGAGATTTTAACGTCGGATTCCGACATGACGTTCAATTGGCGAACGCGATTATCGTAACGCATCCCGGTACCGCGCATGGTGGATTGGCCGTTGACAACCAGGGCCGGTTCGTTGGTGTACACCACGTCCTCTTCGGGCAGGATGATCAGCACTTCGCTGCGCACGTCCATCGCCTCGTCATCGGGTGTGGCCTGGCGGTGAATATGGGCATTGCCTTTCATGGTGATGGTGTCCCCGCCTGCATTCATATGTGCCGTGTCGGAAGTGGCAATGGTCAGGGGGGAGTCGGCCCGGTTGCTGACCGCGCGCGGGGCCGTAATGTCGTGCGAATCGTCATCCGGGTAGTGATAGGCAATCTTGCCATCCAGGCGGTTGATGGCCATCCCGGTCTGGTCGGAGCTGATCATGGTGAAGTCGCGCGCCCAGGAGTCGGGTTCGTGGGTAATGCGGCGCGGCGGGTCAATGGCGACCGAGCTTTGGGTGTAATCGACCGCCCACAGCGTTGCCAGCACCAGCAAGGTCAGCAACAACAGGGAAATGACGGTGGGTAGACGGTCACGCATGATTACTGAATGACTCCCGTGGTCTTCAAAGGACCACCTGTAATAAAGGGCGCAAGGCGACCCTGGGAGGCCAGGATGGCATCACAGCATTCGCGAACTGCGCCGTGGCCGGCGGGCTGTGTGGCTACCCAGCTGGCAATTTGACTGATATAGAAGGGGGCTTCAGGCACGCTGGCGGAAAAACCCACGCGCTGCATGGCGGGCAAGTCGATCAGATCGTCGCCCATATATCCCACTTCACTTAGGGACAGGCCGTTTTCCTGAGCCAGTTGGGTCAGGATGGCAATTTTGTCGCGTACGCCCTGGTAAACAAAAGGAATGCCCAGTTCGGCAGCGCGACGCGATACGATGCCGCTTTCGCGTCCGGTAATCAGGGCGACATGAATGCCGCTTTCGCCCAGCATGCGTAAACCGTGGCCGTCCAGAGCGTGAAAGCTCTTGAACTCCTCGCCGTTCGCGCTGTACCACAGGCGTCCGTCGGTCAGCACGCCGTCCACGTCAAACACCATCATGCGCAACTGACGTAATTGGGTGCGCACGTTCTCGGGCAGCTTGGCCAGAATTTGAGCTTCAGCGGGATGGAGCGGGATGGTGGGCGTATTCATCATGATCAGATTACCTTTGCAGCCAACAGGTCGTGCATGTGCAGAGCTCCCAATAGTAGCCCGTTTGTGTCCAATACCAGCATTTGGCTGATACGCAGGGCATCCATTTGCTCGGCTGCTTCAATGGCCAGGGCTTCGGCGGCAATGCTGCGTGGTTCGCGCGACATGCCCTCAGATACTGGCAGATTGCGTATATCGCCGGCACGAGCAATCAGGCGGCGCAGGTCGCCATCAGTGAACATTCCAACGGGATGACCTTGTGTATCTGTGACAATAGTCATGCCCATGCCTTTGCTGGACATTTCCATCAGTGCATCGGGAATCAGGGTCTCGGGGGAGACGATAGGCAGTTGTTCGCCGCTGCGCATGATGTCGCGCACAAACGTCAGTAGTTGACGGCCCAGTGCACCACCGGGGTGGGAGCGGGCGAAGTCTTCGCGGCTAAAGCCTCGTGCTTCCAGGCAGGCAACGGCCAGTGCATCACCTAATACCAAAGCGGCCGTGGTACTGGCCGTGGGAGCCAGGTTGAGTGGGCAGGCTTCATGCTCTACATGGGCATCCAGATGCAGGTCGGCATTTTGGGCCAGTTCGGACTGGGCATTGCCGGTGATCGCAATCAGTTTGGCACCCATGCGGCGCAGCACAGTCAGCACCGTGACCAGTTCCTGGGCCTGCCCAGAGTAGGAAATGGCAATGACCACGTCCTGCTTGGTAATCATGCCCAGGTCGCCGTGCAAGGCTTCGGCAGCGTGCATGAAAAAAGCGGGGGTGCCGGTCGATGCCAAGGTAGCCGCAATCTTGCGCGCCACGTGGCCGGACTTGCCTATGCCAGTCACCACCACACGGCCCTGGCAGTGCACGAGCAGCTTGGTGGCTTCTACAAAACGTTGGTCCAGACGCCCGCCCAGCGCTTGTAACGCGTCAACTTCAATGGCGAAGGTGCGTTGTGCCGAGGACAGGATATGTGCGGGGTCTAAAAGTGCCGGTGTATTCATGGAGAAATTGTAAACGTGAAGTGTCTGCTTGGCATGTAGATTTGCAGGAGGCAAATTGTAAGGACAGATGCCCTTGGACCAGTGGCAAGCAGAATAGTTTAGGGTTAAGATACGTCTTGTTTTGTAATTTCAGTAATTACTGAAAATTCAGGAAGCCATGAATCTAGGACCACAGGCAGAGCGTTTTATTCTGCACTTTGGGGAGATGGGCGGGCGCTGGGGGGTCAACCGGACGGTGGGCCAGATCTATGCGCTGCTGTTCATTGCCCCCGAAGCCCTCCACGCCGACGAGATCGCTGAAACGCTAGGCATCTCCCGCTCCAATGTCAGCATGAGCTTGCGCGAGTTGCAGTCCTGGCGACTGGTCAACATGACGCACAAGATTGGCGAGCGCCGCGAATACTTTGAATCTCCCAAGGATGTATGGGATATTTTCCGTACTTTGGTGGAGGAAAAGCGTAAGCGCGAGATTGATCCCACATTGACCTTATTGCGAAGTATCCTAATGGAAGCGCCCGTCAATGACGAAGAGGCATATGGGCAGCAGCGCATTAATGAAATGCTGGAATTGATCGAGTTGGCTTGTGGTTGGTTTGACGAGGTTCATCACTTACCGCCCGAGACCCTGCAAAATCTGATGCGTTTAGGTAGCAAAGTTCAGAAAGTGCTGGGGTTCGCCGGGAAGATTCGCAAAGCTGATCAAACTGGGGATCGTCATGATTGATCTGGATGTTGTTACCTTGTCGCGGTTGCAATTTGCTTCCACCGCGATGTTCCACTTTTTATTTGTTCCCTTGACGTTGGGCCTGTCTTTTTTGCTGGCCATTATGGAAAGCGTCTATGTCATGACGGGCAAGGCCATCTGGCGCCGCATGACCAAGTTCTGGGGCGTTCTCTTTGGCATTAACTTTGCCCTGGGTGTCGCAACCGGGATTGTGATGGAGTTTCAGTTCGGCATGAACTGGGCCTATTACAGTCACTATGTAGGCGATATTTTCGGAGCGCCGCTCGCCATTGAAGGTTTGATGGCTTTTTTCCTGGAAGCAACTTTTGTCGGCCTGTTCTTTTTCGGCTGGGATCGCCTCTCCAAGCTGGGACACCTGATCGTCACCTGGCTGGTGGCCATCGGTACCAACCTGTCGGCTCTGTGGATTCTGGTCGCTAACGGCTGGATGCAAAACCCGGTCGGCGCCATCTTCAACCCCCACACCATGCGTATGGAAATGACCGATTTTGCCGAGGTCATTCTCAATCCCGTTGCGCAAGCCAAAGTTGTTCATACCGTCAGTGCCGGATATGTCCTGGGTGCCATGTTCGTGATGGGCATCAGTGCCTGGTACTTGCTGCGTGGTCGCCATATTGATCTGGCCAAGCGCTCTATGACGGTAGCGGCCAGTTTCGGCTTGGCAGCGTCCCTGTCCGTGGTGGTGCTGGGTGATGAAAGTGGTTACCTGACTACTGAACACCAGCAAATGAAGATTGCAGCCATGGAATCCATGTGGGAAACCGAGGAAGCCCCTGCCAGTTTCAATCTCTTGGCCTGGCCTGATCAGGAGGCCCGTGAAAACCGCTTTGCCGTGGAAATTCCATGGGTGATGGGTCTGATCGGTACACGCTCAGTCAGTACCCCCATGCTGGGCATTAATGAACTGGTCGAACATGCCAAGATTCGTATTGCCAATGGCTTGCGTGCTTACGAGGCACTGCAGCTGGTGCGCGCTGATGACAGCAATATCGAGGCTCGCCGCGTCTTTGACAATAACTGGAAAGACCTGGGCTATGCCTTGCTGCTCAAGCGTTATACGGACGACATTACCAAAGCCGATACCGAGACCATCGCCCAGGCTGCCTGGGATACGGTGCCACAGGTTGCACCCCTGTTCTGGAGCTTCCGTGTGATGGTGGCGCTGGGGCTGTACTTCATCCTGTTCTTTGGCGTGGCTTTTGTGCTGGCATCGCGTGACCGACTGCAACGTCACCCGCGCTTGCTTAAAGTAGCGGTCTGGAGCATTCCCCTGCCTTGGATTGCGATCGAATGTGGCTGGTTTGTGGCCGAGTTCGGACGTCAGCCCTGGGCGATTGAAGGCGTCTTGCCTACCTACTATGCGGCCTCTGGTCTGTCCTTTGTGGACTTGATGATCAGTATGACCATCTTCCTGTTGCTCTATACCACCTTGGCGGTGATTGGCATCAAGGTCATGTTGCACTCGGTACGTAAAGGTCCGGACGAGGCTGGCGAGACCGCCACACCTTCCGCTTTGTCTTATGGTTCGCGCAACGCTCCGTTGCTGCGCGGTTAAGGAGGGGGAACCATCATGGAAAATTTGATTCTTCTCGATTACGACACCTTGCGCATCATCTGGTGGTTGCTGCTGGGTGTTTTGTTGGCGGCATTTGCCATCATGGACGGGGCCGACCTGGGTGTGGCCATGGTGCTGCCGCTGGTTGCTCGCACTGATGATGAACGGCGCACGTTGTACAACGTAATTGGCCCGGTCTGGGAAGGTAACCAGGTTTGGTTGATCGTTGCCGGTGGTGTGGCCTTTGCAGCCTGGCCTTTGCTGTATGCCATGGCTTTCTCGGGCTTTTATCTGGCCATGATGTTGCTTTTGGTCGCCTTGATTGTTCGCCCGGTGGCCATCAAGTACCGCAGCAAGCTCAGCTCGTCGCGCTGGCGTCGTAACTGGGACGCGATCTGGACCGCCTCCGGTCTGGTTTGTGCTCTGGTGTTTGGTGTGGCTATTGGGAACGTGATGCTGGGCGTACCTTTCGGCTTTGACGAGACCACGCTGCGCCCCATGTACCAAGGCAACTTCTTCGGTCTGTTCCAGCCCTTTGCCGTTCTGTGCGGTTTGCTCAGTGTCCTGATGCTGGCTTTCCAAGGTGCGGTGGTGGTTGCCTGGAAGGGCAGTGATCATGTGGCTCGTCGTGCGCGTGCCTGGGCCATGCCTTTGGGGCTGCTGTCCATTGTGGCTTTTGCTGCCGGCGGCTGGTGGATCAGTGCCATGAATGGCTATAGCATGCCTTGGCCCGAGGCGGCCCACGCCATGTCCAACCCGATTGGCAAGACGGTCGATATGGTTGAAGGTGCCTGGTTGGCTAACTATCGTACCTGGCCTGCCTTGTGGGCAGCCCCCATTGTCGGTTTTGCGGGCTTGCTGTTCGGTGCCTTGCTGGCTGGTCGTGGTCGCGGCTTGTTGGCTCTGCTGTTCTCGTCCTTGGCACTGGCTGGCATCATCCTGACTTTTGGTTTTGCCGTCTTCCCATTCCTGCTGCCTTCGTCCTTGAACCCCGGTTCCAGCCTGACCCTGTTTGATGCCTCGGCCAGTCATCTGACCTTGTGGATCATGCTTTTGGTGACACTGGTGTTCTTGCCCATCATCGTGCTCTATACCTCCTGGGTGTATAGCGTAATGCGTGGCAAGGTGTCGGTTGCCAGCATGAAAGATTCTTCTCATTCTTACTAAGGAGGCCAGCGCATATGTGGTACTTCTCTTGGGTTCTAGGTTTGGGTCTGGCTTGCGCATTCTCCATCCTGAATGCGATGTGGTTCGAGCTTCGTGAAAACACCGCTTTGCAGAGCGCAGCCGCCTCCAAGGCTAACGCAGATATCGAGGTCTGATTGACACCGCAAAGTCCAACGGCGCAACAATGGCTGGGGCAATTCTCCAGCCGCGCCCGCACGGCTTTGCGGGCTTCCATGCTGGCCCCTGTGCTGGCCGGCGCTTTACTGATTCCCCAGGCCTGGTTGCTGGCAAAGATTGTGCAGGCAATTGTGGTCGATGGCTTGCCCTGGACAGGGCAGCTTTTCTCTATCCTGATGGTGGCTGCACTTTTGTTGCTGCGTGCCGCCATTTCCGCCTTTGGTGAACGCCGTGCGCAAAAGGTTTCAGAACAACTGAAACAAGGGCTGCGCTCCGAGCTGTTTGCCCGACTGTTCCGCAGTACGGTGCCGCGCTTGCGGGCCAGCAATAGCGGCGAACTTTCCACCAGCTTGATCACGCAAATTGAAGCCCTGGATGGCTTTGTGTCTCGCTATATCCCTTGCATGGCAGCGGCGGCTCTGGTGCCTTTGGCGCTAGTGCTGGCGGTCTTGCCGGTGGATGGCATTGTTTCCTTGATTCTCTTGTTGAGCACGCCCCTGATTCCCCTGTTCATGGCCTTGGTGGGCTGGGGGGCGGAAGCAGCCAGCCGTGAACAACAGCAAACAACGCTGCGACTGTCCGGCTTTTTCGCCGACCGGCTGCGCGGCATTTTTACCCTTAGCTTGATGGGGCGTGGGCAGGACGAGTTGCAGCGTGTGGAATTGGCCAGTCAGGAGCTGCGCACACGTACCATGAAAGTGCTGCGAATCGCGTTTTTATCGTCGGCTGTGCTGGAGTTCTTCGCTGCATTGGGTGTGGCCGGGATAGCGGTCTACATTGGCTTGGGTTACCTGGGCTATCTGGGCGAGTCCTTCTCGGGCATTAGCCTGCAACAAGGCTTGTTCTGTTTGCTCCTGGCCCCAGAGGCCTACCAGCCCTTGCGCCAATTGGCCGCTAATTATCATGATCGGGCAGCGGCGCGTGCGGCTGCAGTGGAAGTCGACAGACTGTGGGCAAACTTGGGCCAGGATTTGATTCCTGCGGCTCCCACCAGCGCCGACAATGAAGCGGTTTTTCCCAACTTGCCGGTACTGGTATTGCGTCATCTGCATTTGCCGCAGTTGGGCGGGCAGGGGACCTTGCTGGAAGTGCCCGGGCTGCAACTTTATATAGATCAGTCTTACGCCTTGCTGGGGGCCAGCGGCTCCGGCAAGACCAGTCTGCTGGAAAGCCTGATTGGTTTGCGCCCCTTGGCGCAGGGTGAAATTTTGCTGCGCAATAGCGATACTGCCGGGCGCTTGCTGACGCGCCATGATGGCGTCGTACTGATTTCCCAGCAGGCCTTTTTAGCCATGGGGACCATTGCCGATGGCTTGCGTCTGGCGGCCCCACAAGCCAGTGATGAGCAGCTGTGGCAAGCCTTGGAACAAGCCTGTGCAGCCGAGTTTGTACGGGCCTTGCCCGATGGTTTGCATACGGTTCTGGGCGAAGGTGGTTTTGGTCTTTCCGGTGGTCAGATTCAGCGCTTGGCACTGGCCCGCCTGTTTTTGACAGACCCGCATGTGGTTTTGCTGGACGAACCCAGCTCCCGCCTGGATGCGGCGACCCGGGATCGTGTCATGCGCAATATTCTGCGCTTCTGTCAGGGACGCTGTCTGGTCGTGGCCACGCATGACCAGCAACTGGCGGCCATGTGCTCGAACCAACTGCACATTGCCCAAGGAGTTCTGACGGCATGAAAGCGTGGTTTCGTCTCTTAGGTTCCAGCCTGCGCGCACGACGTGGGGCCGTATTGTTTACAGTTCTGCTGGCGATCAGCACGGTGGCCGCGGGTGTCGGCCTTTTGGGTGTGGCTGGTTGGTTTCTAAGCAGCGCTTTTCTGGCTACCTTGGGCATCGTATTCAATCTGTTTGGCCCTTCGGCCATGATTCGCGGCCTGTCTTTCTGGCGTATCGCCTCCCGGTATCTGGAGCGCGTCGTCGGTCATGCCCTGACGCTGGATTTGCAAGTACGTATTCGCAGCCTGGTTTTCGGACGCTTGAGCCGATTCAGTCAGTCGCGCTTGGCCCAGTTTCGAGATGGGGAGCTGGCTTCCAGTCTGACCTCTGACGTGGCTGTGCTGGATCTGGTGCTTTTGCTGATTTTGGTGCCGCTGACTACGGCTGTGGTGGCTGGTCTGGTGTTTAGCGCTGTGCTGCAAACCTGGCTGTCCTGGTGGGCCTGGCTGATTCTGGCTTGTTTGCTGACTGCCGCTTGTCTGATTCCGTATATTTGCGCCCGTGGCGCCAGCCGTGCAGCCCAGCAAGTCCATCAACTGGAAAACCGCCAGCGTGTTCTGGTGCATCAGGCCATCCGCGCCTATGCCGATATTCAGGTGTTTGCCGCTGCGGATGTCGTGCAAGAGCAAGTGGACAAGCTTGGCCTGGAGCTGGGACAAGCCCGTTTACGCAGCAATGGCTGGGGCATTGTCGGGCAGTTTTCCCAGCAGGTCTTGATGGGCGTGGCCTTGATGACCTGCCTGCTGGTTGGAGCGCAACAGGTCAATCTGCAAGCCATGAGCGGCCCCTTGTGGGTGGGGCTGGTGCTGGCTTTGCTGGGTTTGTTCGAGATCATGGCACCCATGATGCGCGGTGCGTGCCGCTTGGGAGAGGTTCAGGCGGCCAGCAATCGTTTGCTGACAATTCTGGACGAGCCCGAGGCAACCGATCAGGCGCAAGGGCAGGCGATTGCGTTGGACAAGCCAGCCTGCCTGGAAATCAAAGATCTGAATTTTTCCTACGGTTCACAGCCCGTATTGGAGCAGTTGTCGCTGCAAGTCCAAGCTGGCGAGGACATTGCTATTTTTGGCCCTAGTGGCTCCGGCAAGTCCACCTTGCTGGGTGTGCTGATGCGCTTGTTGCCTGTTTCGGGAAAGCAGTATCTGGTTGAGGGTAAAGCAGCCCAGCATTGGAGCCGCGCCAGCTGGTTTGATCATTGCGCCTTGCTGGCACAGGACTCGCCACTGTTTCTGGGTTCGGTGCGAGACAACCTTTTGCTGGCAGAACCGACAGCTTCAGAGCAACAAATCTGGCAGGCTCTTCACGATGCCCAGCTGGACAGTGTGGTACGTGATTTGCCCCAAGGGCTGGATACCTGGCTGGGCGAGGGCGGGCAGCAATTGTCCCTAGGGCAGCAGCGCCGCCTGTGTCTGGCGCGTGTGCTGTTGTCGCCTGCCCATATCTGGTTTCTGGACGAACCTACGGCCAGTCTGGATGGCCCGACCAGTCAGGCCTTGATGCAGGATATTCTGGCCGCAGCGCGGGGAAAAACTGTGATTATGGCGACCCACGATACCCGTTTGCTGCCTTTGGTCGATAGCGTTTATCGGTTTGAGGCGGGGCGTTTGCAGCGCAAATCCGGCGCAGCAATAGATACTTTAGAACCAAACTAAAAGGACACTTTGGGTCAAGTCTGTAGCGTTTTTTGCCCAGCCGCGTCGTATTAGTACAACTTACGGGCACAAGCCGGGCGAGCCCTTGTTGCTGCTGCCCAATTGTGTACACTTGCAACGTATCCAAGTGCGCCCTTCGCGCCCGGATTTTCTGTTGTAGAAGCTTTGACATGCAAATTGATCCCACCCAGTACATCCGTCAAATCATTCGCAATGTGCCGGACTGGCCCAAGCCAGGGGTGACTTTCCGCGATATCACCACGGTCCTGCAAGACCCGCGTTCCTTCCGGGTGTTGATTGACCTGTTTGTCTACCGTTACATGGGACAAAAGCTGGATCTGGTGGCGGGTGTGGATGCACGCGGCTTTATCGTGGGTTCGGTTCTGGCCTATGAATTGAACCTGGGTTTTGTGCCGGTGCGTAAAAAAGGCAAGCTGCCTTTCAATACAGTGGCCGAAGAATATTCCCTGGAATACGGCAATGCCAGCGTCGAGATGCACACCGACTCCGTGCGTCCTGGTCAGCGTGTCTTGCTGATCGACGACCTGATTGCTACTGGTGGTACTTTGCTGGCTGCGGCTCGTTTGCTGCAGCGCTTGGGCGCCAACGTGGTGGAAGCTGCCGCGATTATTGATCTGCCCGAATTGGGCGGCTCCAAAGCGGTGACGGATTCCGGCCTGTCGGTTTACACCGTCTGTAGCTTTAAGGAATCTGACCGCTAATTGCCAGAACCGGCGTATTGCCGGTTTGGCTTTGTAGCCTGAATCCCTGCCGTGCCTGGAGCATCGCAGGGATTTTTCATGTCTGTCTGTTTGATAGTGCACGGGGCTGACGTCTTGTCAGCCCCGTGCTTTGTTGCGTTGCTTAGAAACGGACCTTCATGAACAGCGAGCCAGCATGATCCTGATTGCGGCCAAACTGACCCTGGTAGTTCAGCCCGAAGGAGGTGCTCTTGCCTGCTTTCAGCTCTGCGCCCAGTTCGGCAACAGCGGCATTCTTGGCGATAGGTGCGCCGCTGACGCGGAAGTTGCTGCCGGGCAGTGCGGCAAAGGCCAGTTCACGCTCGGGTGTGGTGTCACCCAGGGCATGACGCCAGCCTAAACCGGCGCTCAAGGATAGCGTGGTTTTGGACAGGTCCACCTCAGTGGTGCCGCGCAGACCCAGTGTGACGGTACTCAGGTTCTGGCGTTGCGAGTCGCCACGCAAGGCAGCTTGACCGCCTGATTCACTGAAGGAGCCGTGACGCAGTTGGTGCCAGTTCACGCTGGCATAGGGCTCCACGCTGGAGCGTGGGCTGACCGGCATGCGGTAACCCAACTGGGCAAAAGCCTGAATGCTGTGCGCCTTGTAGTCTGCCTTCAGTGTCTCGCTTTGGTGAACAGAGAGAGAGCGCTCGCTGTCCAGACTGTGGCGGGTGTAGGCACCACCAGCCAACAAATTCAGACTGCCCGAACCCATTTCCCAAGCCTGCGTCCCGTACAGGGCCGCGCTGTAGCTATTGCTGCGCGAGCTCTGGCGACGATCATCCAGCTTGATGCGGTTTTCCAGATAGCCCAGAGAGGCACCCATGCGCCAGCCTTGCTCGCCGATGGCCGTATCGCCACCCAGGAACAGTCCGCCCACTTTGTGGCGTACATCCTGGCTGTTGTCGTCACCATCCAGATCACGTTGTTGATGGATGACTTCAGCCCACAAGACGGTGTCTTTGCCGGTTGCATTACGTGCGCCCGAAGCTTGTTTGCCCAAGGTGCGGGGCAGCAGGTCGCCGTTGCTCAGCAGAGCCGAGGTCGTACCTGCATGGATCTGGCCTTGTAGCTGCTCCATATAGCCCGCGACCTGAGTGGACTGGGCATTAAGCACCGTGTCATACAGATCAGTCATGGCGGCAGGGGGCTGTGTGGAGCCGGTATCCAATGCCTGGGCGACAGACTTCTGATTGCCGGTATAGGCGAAGGCAGCAAAGGGCGTGTCGTTGCGCTCGACCATCAGGGACAGGCTGGGACCGTAGACTAAAGTCGGTGACAGGAAGGCCATGTCATAAGCAATGTGGCTGTATTGCCCGGTCACGCCGTTGGTCGCATTCAGGAATGAATAGCTGACGTTCTGGCGGAAGGGGCCGCCAGCCAGTTTGAGGGTGCCGTCGATATGGGCTGCACCGCCAACCACCAGACGATCTGTCGCCCCAGCGGGATCGACTTCCAGTTCATGTACCGAACCGGCATGGGCGGTGTAGTCGCCGCTGACGGTCAAGGTGCCCACTGAATTACCCGGAGCCAGGGTGCCGTAGTTATCTACTTGAGCAACCGTACCAGAGCCACCCAAAGTGCCTTCGCGCTCTACAGTGATAGCGGATACCAGCGTGCCATTGACGGCCAGACGACCGCCGCTGACGGTGGTGTCGCCGGTATAGCTGTTATTGCCGCTCAGCTCCAGAGAGCCGGAACCGCGCTTATGCAGGCCACCTGTGCCACTGATGTCATTGGCGAAGGTGGAGTTGTAGCCCAGCGTGTCTACATCGAACAGACGGGTAAATTGTCCTGGTCCTTGAACAGCCTTGCCTACATTCATCAGGCCCCAGCCGTAGATGCTGGGGTCACCTATGGGCGTAGCGGTGGTCAGCAAGGTTTGTTGCAGGTGATAGGCGGTGAAGTAGGGGAACGCTTCCTTGACCAGAGCAGCACCGCCGGCTACGTGTGGGGATGCCATTGAGGTACCGTAATTATGGGCATAGCCACCACTAGAGTCGACGGAGTAGATACCGGGATTCTTGCCACCGGGGGCGGCCAAACACCATTCAGCCGCGACACCGCATTTATTGGCATAGGAGGCCAGATTGCCTTCCTCATCCAAGGCGGTGACGGCCAGCCAATTGTCTTTTAGTTCGGGAAACCAGTGAGGAGAGCCAGCCAGGAAATCGGGGTGGTCTTGTTCCTCATTACCGGTGGAAAACACCATCAAGGTGCCCGCTTGTACGCTGTTCCTGAAGGACTCGATAATCAGGGGCTGCATATCTAGTGCGCCTTGCGCTGAACCATAATCCAGGATATGGCAGGGTGGGGTAGTTGAGTCGCGACAGTCATTGAGCCCCAGACTGCTGTTGATAATAGGCAGCTTGAACTGCGCAAGATAATTCCAGCTCGTAGAGAGCGCTAGATCTGTGTCCTGGTCTGGGGGCAGTGCTGCGTCGCCATCATCATCATCATCGTCATCATCGTCATCATCCTCATTGAGGTTGTAGGCAACAGCAAAAAGCTGGCTATTGAAGGCGACGCCGTGCATTCCCGCAGCATCGCGTCTAGCGCCGATAATGCCGGCAACATGACTGCCGTGCCCGGCAGGGTTGTCGTTATCGACGCCTTGTCCATTCGCATAAGGGGTTTCTGTCCGGAAATTAAAGCCCCCAGCAATTGCTCCGGCAAATTCGGAATGCTTGCCTGCAATGCCGGAGTCCAGAATACCGACAGTCACGCCCTTGCCTGTAAAGCCCAGCGCATAGGCTTTGGCCGCATTGATCATGTCCAGGCCAGGTTGGTTTTTATATTCTTTCGTGCGCCATTGCTCTAAGGTGCCGTCTGGCTCCGCATAGGCGAGACCCGGCAAGGCAAGGCCTAACAAAGCCATCTGCACCAGCAGATAAGTGTTGCGTTTCTTGTTCGACATCTGTTCCTCTTTCCGGCTTTTTATGTATGGCGGCAATTCGTTGCGAAAGCTTGCTGTTAATAACCTTAAGACATATTTAACGGCATAACCGTTTAATCTTTTCGTTACGGGCTTATATGCCGTCGAGCTTGTGCTCTATTAAGCGTCCCGCCCTTGTATGTGCAACACCGATGCCCTTCATACTTGTTTATTTTTGTTGCGAAGGTGGTGGCTGTGCGGAGCAGGCACCACCCTGCAAGTTCTTTGATTAGAAGCGCACTTTCATGAACATAGAGCCAGCATGATCCTGATTGCGGCCAAACTGACCCTGGTAGTTCAGCCCGAAGGAGGTGCTCTTGCCTGCTTTCAGCTCTGCGCCCAGTTCGGCAACAGCGGCATTCTTGGCGATAGGTGCGCCGCTGACGCGGAAGTTGCTGCCGGGCAGTGCGGCAAAGGCCAGTTCACGCTCGGGTGTGGTGTCACCCAGGGCATGACGCCAGCCTAAACCGGCGCTCAAGGATAGCGTGGTTTTGGACAGGTCCACCTCAGTGGTGCCGCGCAGACCCAGTGTGACGGTACTCAGGTTCTGGCGTTGCGAGTCGCCACGCAAGGCAGCTTGACCGCCTGATTCACTGAAGGAGCCGTGACGCAGTTGGTGCCAGTTCACGCTGGCATAGGGCTCCACGCTGGAGCGTGGGCTGACCGGCATGCGGTAACCCAACTGGGCAAAAGCCTGAATGCTGTGCGCCTTGTAGTCTGCCTTCAGTGTCTCGCTTTGGTGAACAGAGAGAGAGCGCTCGCTGTCCAGACTGTGGCGGGTGTAGGCACCACCAGCCAACAAATTCAGACTGCCCGAACCCATTTCCCAAGCCTGCGTCCCGTACAGGGCCGCGCTGTAGCTATTGCTGCGCGAGCTCTGGCGACGATCATCCAGCTTGATGCGGTTTTCCAGATAGCCCAGAGAGGCACCCATGCGCCAGCCTTGCTCGCCGATGGCCGTATCGCCACCCAGGAACAGTCCGCCCACTTTGTGGCGTACATCCTGGCTGTTGTCGTCACCATCCAGATCACGTTGTTGATGGATGACTTCAGCCCACAAGACGGTGTCTTTGCCGGTTGCATTACGTGCGCCCGAAGCTTGTTTGCCCAAGGTGCGGGGCAGCAGGTCGCCGTTGCTCAGCAGAGCCGAGGTCGTACCTGCATGGATCTGGCCTTGTAGCTGCTCCATATAGCCCGCGACCTGAGTGGACTGGGCATTAAGCACCGTGTCATACAGATCAGTCATGGCGGCAGGGGGCTGTGTGGAGCCGGTATCCAATGCCTGGGCGACAGACTTCTGATTGCCGGTATAGGCGAAGGCAGCAAAGGGCGTGTCGTTGCGCTCGACCATCAGGGACAGGCTGGGACCGTAGACTAAAGTCGGTGACAGGAAGGCCATGTCATAAGCAATGTGGCTGTATTGCCCGGTCACGCCGTTGGTCGCATTCAGGAATGAATAGCTGACGTTCTGGCGGAAGGGGCCGCCAGCCAGTTTGAGGGTGCCGTCGATATGGGCTGCACCGCCAACCACCAGACGATCTGTCGCCCCAGCGGGATCGACTTCCAGTTCATGTACCGAACCGGCATGGGCGGTGTAGTCGCCGCTGACGGTCAAGGTGCCCACTGAATTACCCGGAGCCAGGGTGCCGTAGTTATCTACTTGAGCAACCGTACCAGAGCCACCCAAAGTGCCTTCGCGCTCTACAGTGATAGCGGATACCAGCGTGCCATTGACGGCCAGACGACCGCCGCTGACGGTGGTGTCGCCGGTATAGCTGTTATTGCCGCTCAGCTCCAGAGAGCCGGAACCGCGCTTATGCAGGCCACCTGTGCCACTGATGTCATTGGCGAAGGTGGAGTTGTAGCCCAGCGTGTCTACATCGAACAGACGGGTAAATTGTCCTGGTCCTTGAACAGCCTTGCCCACATTCATCAGGCCCCAGCCGTAGATGCTGGGGTCACCTAGAGGCGTTGCGGTGGTCAGCAAGGTTTGTTGCAGGTGATAGGCGGTGAAGTAGGGGAAGGCTTCCTTGACCAGAGCAGCACCGCCGGCTACGTGTGGGGACGCCATTGAGGTGCCGCTAATGACCGCATACCCGCCTGAAGAGTTGACTGACTTAATCCCTGGGTTGTAGTCTCCACCGGGAGCGGCTAGGCACCACTCGGCGGCCACACCGCATTTATTGGCATAGGAGGCCAGATTGCCTTCCTCACCCAAGGCGGTGACGGCCAGCCAATTGTCTTTTAGTTCGGGAAACCAGTGAGGAGAGCCAGCCAGGAAATCGGGGTGGTCTTGTTTCTCATTACCGGTGGCAAACACCATCAAGGTGCCCGCTTGTACGCTGTTCTTGAAGGACTCGATAATCAGGGGTTGTCTATCTAGAGCGCTTTGCGCTGAACCATAATCCAGGACATGGCAGGGTGGGGTAGTTGAGTTGCGGCAGTTATTGAGCCCCAGACTGCTATTAATAATAGGCAGCTTGAACTGGGCAAGATAATTCCATCCTTCGGAAAGCACACGGTCGCCCTCAACCCCCTCTGACTCGAGATAAGCAACGGCAAAGAGCTGGCTGTTGAAGGCAACACCATGCATGCCGAAGCCATCGCGGCGTGCTCCAATAATGCCGGCAACGTGACTGCCGTGACCTATTGGAGGGTTCGAGTCTACACCCTGGCCGTTGGCATAGTGAGTATCCGTATTGAAGTCAAAGCCGCCTGCGATCGCACCTGTAAATTCGGGGTGCTTGGCCTCAATGCCGCTGTCCAGAATACCAACAGTCACGCTCTTGCCGGTAAAGCCCAGCGAATAGGCTTTACCGGCGTTGATCATGTCCAGGCCAGGCTGGCGTTTGTATTCTTTAGTACGCCATTGCTCCAGTGAACTGTCTGGTTCCGCGTGGGCGATGCCCGGCAAAATCATGCTCAGTAAAGCCATCTGTACCAGCACATAAGTGCTGCGCTTCTTGTTCGGCATCTCTTCCTCTTCTAGGTTTTTTCTATGCTTGGCGGCAACTCGTTCTGAGGGCGTGTTGTCGACGTCCTAACGTGCCATTTAACGTCATAGCCGTTGAATCTTATAGCGGTAAAATTTACGTTTTGTCATACCTAGCGTCTGGAATGTGCGAAAACGTGTACCTGTTTTTGGAGGGGCTGGAGAGGAAGTGGCGATTTCTCTAGAAAGAGGGACGTTTAATTGGTGGTTTGATTTCTGTGTCTTAAAGCTGCTTAGTGACGATGTTGTTGCAAAACGAGCAACATTTTGGAGATGACTCGGGGCCAGCAAGGGGGGATGCCTTGGTTTATTGCCGTTTTAAGGGGGGGTTAGGGGGCGTGGCTTGGGTGAGCTCCCAAGGATTTCAAGGCCGATTGCCCCTGAATATTCAGATGGCTGCTGGCTTTGCCAGTAAAGCGCGCACCAGCTCAGGTTTCAGGGTGCGTGCCGCTGCAAAGCCAGCAATTTGGCGCACCCGAACCAGATCCAGGGAAAAGAAATGGAAGTCCGTAAAGCTGCTCAGAAATTCCATGTCGGGAAAGCGGGCGGTATAAGCCTGCTTGGCCTGTTCCCAGTCGGGCTGTTCGCGTTCCAGTTTGCGGGCCAGCATCTGAAAGGTGACACGGGGCAGGTCATGGACGGCATCCTGGCCATGCTCGCTTTGACTGACCATCAGGCTGGCATCGGGGCGTTGCAGTAAATAACGGGTATGAGCCGCCATTTCGCTGATATGGATGATGATGCTGGCTTGCTCGGGGCAGATCGCAAAGGGAACGCGGGAAACCACCGGCAACCCTTGATTGCTGAGGGTTCCCAGCGACGCGGTGCGTTCGCTGCGGAGAAGGGCGTGCAGGCTGATTAGTAATGGATCATCAACAGACATAAAAGCACCTATTCTGAAAAAGCTTCCATACTGCGTTTTGGGCTGAAGGCGTCCTGAGGGAGATTATCTCCGGCGGCCCGGCAGAAAAGCCCCTTTGCAGCTATCCGATGGGCGCTTTGAGGTATGGCCCAGCGACGAATAGCCTTACCTTGTTTCAACCCTCCCAAGGGAGTGTTTTTTTTGGGGATCGGCCCAGCGGCAAAAATACCCACCTAGCACTTACAAAACAGGCCGACATGAAGCCGGCCTGTTCAGGGGGAGTGATGCGTGTGGTTTACACCAGAACGCGCTCAATACCACCATCATTGGCGTGGCGTACGTAGTCTGCCATCCAGTTCTCGCCCAGCATGTGCTTGGCCATTTCCACCACGATGTAGTCCGCATCCATCTTGGTTTCGTCCTCGTAACGGGACAAACCTTGCAGGCAGGACGGACAGGATGTCAGCACTTTGACTTCGCCCTGGAAGCCATCGGCGCGAACAGCATCCTGGTTCTTCTGCAGTTCTTCGTGCTTGCGGAAACGGATCTGCGTGGAGATGTCTGGACGCGACACAGCCAGCGTGCCCGACTCGCCACAGCAACGATCTGCCTTGATGGTGCTGTCGCCCACCAGGGATTTAACCGTTTTCATGGGGTCTTGCAGCTTCATGGGGCTGTGGCAAGGGTCGTGGTACATGTAACGCACGCCTTGCACGTCTTCCAGCTTCAAGCCTTTTTCCAGCAGGTATTCGTGGATGTCTATCAGGCGGCAACCGGGAAAGATCTTGTCGAATTCATAGCCTGCCAACTGGTCGTAACAGGTACCACAGCTGACCACCACGGTCTTGATATCCAGGTAGTTCAAGGTGGTGGCCATGCGGTGGAACAGCACGCGGTTGTCGGTAATGATCTTCTCGGCCTTGTCGCTTTGACCGCTGCCGCGCTGCGGGTAGCCACAGCACAGGTAGCCAGGAGGCAGAACCGTCTGCACGCCGACATGCCAGAGCATGGCTTGAGTAGCCAGACCCACTTGCGAGAACAGACGCTCCGAACCACAGCCGGGGAAATAGAACACGGCTTCCGAATCCACGGAGGTGGCTTCAGGGTTACGGATGATAGGTACGTAATCCGAGTTCTCGATATCCAGCAATTTACGGGCAGTTTGCTTGGGCAGGCCGCCGGGCATCTTGCGGTTGATGAAGTGGATGACCTGTTCGCGGATCGGTGCCTTGCCGATGGTGGCAGGGGGAGCGCTGACCTGTTTGCGAGCAGGGGCAGCCAGCAGATTGTGCACCGCACGCTGGGCCTTGTAGCCCACTTCAATCATGGCGGTACGGGTGGCCTTGATGACGCGTGGGTCCTTGGCGTTCAGGAAGAACATGGCCGCGGCCGAGCCCGGATTGAAGGACTTCTTGCCCATGCGGTTCAGCAAGGAACGCATTTCCATGGACACATCGCCAAAGTCGATATCCACCGGACAGGGGTTGTAGCACTTGTGGCACAGGGTGCAGTGGTCGCCTACATCTTCAAACTCTTCCCAATGCTTCAGGCTGATCCCGCGACGTGTTTGCTCTTCGTACAGGAAGGCTTCGATCAACAGGGAAGTGGCCAGGATCTTGTTGCGGGGCGAGTACAGCAGGTTGGCGCGTGGCACGTGGGTGGCACAGACCGGTTTGCACTTGCCGCAACGCAAGCAGTCCTTGATGGCATGGGAGATGGAACCGATTTCGCTGCGCTGCATGATCAGCGATTCGTGGCCCAGCAGGTTGAAGCTGGGGGTCCACGCGCGGCTCAAATCCGCACCGGGCATCAGCTTGCCAGCGTTGAAGTGGTTGTTCGGGTCCACTTCGCGCTTGTAGTTCTGGAAAGGCTCCAACTCTTCTTGTGTCAGGAACTCGTACTTGGTCAAACCAATTCCGTGCTCACCGGAAATCACGCCGTCCAGACCGCGCGCAATTTGCATGATGCGGGCCACGGTGACATTGGCCTGCTGCAGCATGCCGTAGTCGTCCGAGTTCACGGGGATGTTGGTGTGTACGTTACCGTCACCGGCGTGCATGTGCAGCGCCACAAACACACGGCTTTTCAGCACGCGGTCGTGAATGGCTTGCAGTTCGGTTAGTACGGCCGCGCAGTCGGCGCCGGGGAAGATGTTTTCCAGGTTTTCACGAATCTCGCTCTTCCAGGAGGTGCGGATCGTGTGATCTTGCAGCAGCTGGAAAATCGAGGTGTTCGGGTCTTCTTGCAGACGAGCCTCGATCGCGGCGCTGTCCAGCGGCACACCAATCTCGGCCAGTTCAGCCTGCGAGTCTTTCAGCGGCTTGTCCAGATTGTCCTGCAACCACTGCCAGCGTTGGCGCACATTACGCACGATTTGCAGGGCGTCGTGACGGCGCTCGTCCAGAATCTCTTCGCGAGTGTGCTCGGCGTCGTTGTGATCTTCGATCTTGCCCACGGGCAGATCGCCTTGCAGGAAGTCTTCCAGTTCACGGGTCAAGCGCAGCTTGTTGTCCGTGGACAGCTCAATATTGATGCGTTCGATTTCTTCGGTGTATTCACCCATGCGGCGCAGGGGGATCACCACGTCTTCGTTGATCTTGAAGGCGTTGGTATGGCGGGCAATGGCAGCGGTACGGGCACGGTCGGCCCAGAACTTCTTGCGGGCTTCGGCGCTGACGGCCACAAAGCCTTCACCGGAGCGGCCATTGGCCAGACGCACCACTTCAGAGGCGGCGGTGGCCACGGCATCAGGGTCGTCGCCTACGATGTCGCCAATCAGGACCATTTTGGGCAGACCATCACGCTTGCTCTTGGTGGCATAGCCCACCGCGCGCAGATAGCGTTCGTCCAAGTGTTCCAGACCGGCCAGAATGGCGCCGATGCGTTTGCCTTCGCCGTTCAGGTAGTCAATGACTTCCACAATGGAGGGCACGGCCTGCTTGGCCTGGCCGAAAAACTCCATACAGACGGTGCGCGTATGCGCCGGCATGCGGTGCAGCACCCAGCGGGCCTGCGTGATCAGGCCATCACAGCCTTCTTTCTGAATACCGGGCAAACCTGCCAGGAATTTGTCGGTAACGTCTTTACCCAGGCCTTCCTTGCGAAAACGCCGACCTTCAATGTGCAGGGTTTCGCTGCGCAGCAACTGGGCACCAGGGGCGTAACGGCCATCAAACCATTTGACTTCAAAATGAGCCATTTCCACGTCGTGGATCTTGCCCATATTGTGTTCAAGACGGGTCACTTCCAGCCAGTTGCCCTGGGCATCGACCATGCGCCACCAGGCGAGGTTATCCAGCGCAGTACCCCACAGCACGGCTTTCTTGCCGCCCGCGTTCATGGCGATATTGCCGCCCACACAGGAGGCATCGGCCGAGGTCGGGTCTACCGCAAACACGGCACCGGCGGCTTCGGCAGCGTCAGCCACACGACGGGTCACCACGCCAGCACCGGTCAGAATGGTGGTGACGGGCTCGGACATGCCGGGCAGAGTGGTTTGTTCTGGCTTGCCAATGGCATCCAGCTTTTCGGTATTGATGACAACCGAGCGCCAGCTAAGTGGAATGGCACCGCCTGTGTAACCGGTACCACCCCCACGCGGGATGATGGTCAGCTTCAGTTCGATACAGGCACGGACCAGGGCGGCCATCTCGTTTTCGTGATCGGGGGTGAGCACGACAAAGGGATATTCCACACGCCAGTCGGTGGCGTCTGTCACGTGCGAGACGCGCGACAGGCCATCAAACTTGATGTTGTCCTTGGCGGTCAGGCGCGACAGGGAGCGCACAATTTTCTGGCGCAGCTCGCGGATATCGGTAAATTCTTGTTCAAACGCGGCTACTGCACCCCGAGCAGCGTGCAGCAGGCGCAGAACCTTGGCATCGCGATCGGGCACGGCGCTGTCGCGGCGCTGGTCAATCTCGTTCAAGCGATGGTTCAGGGCCTCGATCAGTTGATGCTGGCGCTTGGGATTGTCCAGCAGATCGTCCTGCAGATAGGGGTTGCGCTTGACGACCCAGATATCACCCAGCACTTCAAACAACATGCGTGCGGAGCGGCCGGTGCGGCGTTCGGAGCGTAGCTCGGACAGCTTTTCCCAGGCCTCTTCACCCAGCAGTCGCAGGATAATTTCCCGGTCTGAGTACGAAGTGTAGTTGTAGGGGATTTCACGCAGGCGCGGCGTGTCGTTGTTGCGTGCCTGGGCAGCCAGGTGCTTGCTTGCAATGGGGGCGTTCATGGCGATAGTTGGCAAGGCCCGTCAAGGGCGGCTCAGCGAGGAGCAGATAGGCAAAAGACAAGTGTATACGAATCGTAGCCGGGCTGCCCCCTTACTACAGGGCCAAGTCGGGGTTAAGGGGGCGTTTGCGGCCAGTTTGCTGCAAATTACCAACCCAATTTGGGGAAAATCCACAGCAGACCAGCGGTCATGGTGATATAGCGCGCCAGTTTTCCCACCGCCATGTAAAACACGCTGGGCCAAAATGGCAGGCGTAGCCAACCGGCTACGGCACACAGGGGGTCGCCTACCACGGGTAGCCAGGACAAGAGCAGGGCGGGCGGTCCCATGCGGGTCAGCCAGCGTTGTCCCAGCTCGTGCCAGCGGCCTGCTGCCTTGTTCTTGGGAGTTGCGCCGTCTTCTGTGTGTTGCGGGTGCTTCTCGCGCCAGGCTTCGTAGGCTTTCTCGGCGCCCAGACCCATGGCATAGCTGATGGCCCCACCTGCCGTATTACCCACAGTGGCAACCAGCACGGCGGGCCAGAACATATGTGGAGCCAGATTGATATAGGCGAATACGGCGGGTTCCGAACCCAGGGGGAGCAGGGTAGCCGAGACCAGGCTGATGATGAAAATGGCGCTCAAGCCCACTTCGGGCAGAGATAGGGCGGCCAAGAGCCACGAAATAAGATCAGAGATCCAGGCTTGCATAAGTAAAGTGGACGGGTTTTGTGGGGAATAATGAACGCCAGTTAGGGCATCCGCCTATGGTATTCTGTTTTTCTTTTCCGGTGAGCGGTCTCAGGCAGGGGCCTGCGGCTGGCCTTGGTGGCAAAACCGGTTGTTATTAAAAGCTGAGTCATGTCGAACGATTACCTAAAGCGCATTCTGACCTCGAAAGTGTACGATGTTGCCATCGAAACACCACTTGAACCCGCTCCCCAGGTATCGGCACGAATTAATAACACGGTCCTGCTCAAGCGCGAAGACTATCAACCTGTTTTTAGCTTCAAGCTGCGCGGTGCCTATAACAAGATGGCCAATCTGTCGGCCGCGGAATTAAAACGGGGTGTATTGGCCGCTTCGGCGGGTAACCACGCGCAAGGCGTGGCCATGGCAGCGCGCAAGCTGGGATGCCGTGCCGTTATCGTCATGCCAACCACCACCCCGCAAGTGAAAATTGATGGTGTGCGGAATCTGGGTGGTGAAGTGGTCCTGGTGGGCGAGAGCTATTCGGATTCCTACCAGCACGCTCTGGAACTGCAAAAGAACGAAGGCCTGACCTTTGTGCACCCTTTTGACGATCCTGATGTGATCGCCGGGCAGGGCACGGTGGCCATGGAAATTCTGCAACAGCACCCCGGTCCGATTGAGGCGGTCTTTGTCGCGATTGGCGGTGGTGGTCTGGCAGCGGGCGTGGCCACATACATCAAGTCCTTGCGTCCTGAAATCAAAGTAATCGGCGTGCAGACCGAAGACTCCTGTGCCATGGTGCGCAGTATCAAGGCCGGTCGTCGTGTGAATTTGTCGGACGTGGGCCTGTTCTCCGACGGTACTGCCGTCAAGCAGGTGGGCTCCGAGACTTTCCGTCTGGTGCGTCAGTATGTGGATGATTTTGTCATCGTGGATACGGATGCGATTTGTGCGGCTATCAAAGATGTGTTTCAGGACTCGCGTAGCGTGCTGGAACCGGCTGGTGCCCTGGCTTTGGCGGGTGCCAAGCGCTACGCTGCTCAAAACAAGCTCAAGAACAAGACCCTGATTGCGGTCACGTCCGGCGCGAACATGAACTTTGACCGTATGCGCATGGTGGCAGACCGTGCAGATGTGGGTCAGGCTCGTGAAGCCTTGTTTGCCTTGACGATCCCCGAGGAAAAAGGCAGCTTCCGCCGCCTGTGCGATGCCCTGGGCACTCGCTCGGTGACGGAGTTCAACTACCGCATGTCCAATCCTGAAAAGGCGCACGTCTTTGTGGGTATGTCGATTGCTTCAGAAGCGGAGATCGAGAAGCTGGAAGAGCGTTTCGTCAAGAAAGGCTTTGGTACCTTGAACCTGACGGGCAACGAACTGGCCAAGACCCACGTGCGTCATATGGTGGGTGGGGTGTCCAGCCAGGCTACGGACGAAGTCCTGCTGCGGTTCGAGTTTCCAGAGCGCCCCGGTGCTTTGCGTAAATTCCTGTCCAGCATGAACCAGGACTGGAATATCAGCTTGTTCCACTACCGGAATCAGGGTGATGATTACGGTCGTATTCTGATCGGAATCCAGGTGCCGCCTTCCGATAAAAAGGAATTCAAGGCTTTCCTGGGCAATCTGGGCTACCCGCACTGGGACGAAACGGATAACCCGGCTTACAAGCTGTTTTTGTAAGTCTATGGACGGCGCACGGCATTCGCTGTCCTGCGTCAGAGCAAATGAAAACACCTCGCTTTTCCAAGCGAGGTGTTTTTTTATTGGGGCTTGAATGTGGTGACTGTCGTTGGAGCCGTATTGAGCCTGGGAGCCAAGAGCAGTGGGTGTTTGCTCCTGAGTTCGTCATGGGGGATTGGCTCAAGCCGCCTTACTGCCTTTGCGGCCTGATGGCCTGTTGGGCCATACGAATGTGCGATAAGGCCAGGTGCCCGTTAGTACGGTGGCGACTTAACAAGCTCTATGTCACGCACTGTTTTAGAGCCTGCCGCAACGGCTCCAGGCTGTCATTCAGACGTGCGAAAGCCTGTTCCTGGCGGGCAGCCAGTGCATGGGCCTGTTCTACCGTCACCACTTCAAAGCCCAGGTTCTGACCGGGCAAACGTTGGGCAACTTGAGCCAGATCCACGCTGATGACTTGTCCGAGGCGCGGATAACCCCCGGTGGTTTGCCGGTCCGCCATCAACACAATGGGCTGGCCATCGTTGGGGACCTGAATTGTTCCAAAGCAAGTGGGGGCGGACAGCAGTTCTTTGGGTGTCTTGCGCTGCAAGGGCTGACCTTCCAGGCGATAGCCCATACGTTCTGAAGCCGGGCTGATGCGGTAGCTTTGGCTTTGGAACAGTTCCAGCGATTCGTCGGTAAACAAATCGGCTTGATCCAGAATGACGCGCAGGCGCTCCCGTGGGGCCAGGGCCAGGGCTGCCGGCATGTAAATTCGCAGCTCGTCGAGTTCGTCTTGCAGCTTGTTCAGCGCCGCTTCCTGATTGGGCAGTGGGTGAGCCAATTGAATCTGGTCGCCTTTTTTCAAGGCGCGGCCTTCAAAACCACCCAGGCCAACGCGCATGTGGGTGCTTTGACTGCCCAGCAGGGACTCGACCTGAAAACCGCCGTAAACAGACAGGTAGCTACGGGCACCTTGGCCGGGTTTGGCGGACTGCATCGTCAGTGTTTGCCCGGCACGTGCCAGAGTAGGGCGCAGGACTGCTACGGGCTGGCCGTCCAGGCTGGCATTCATATCTGCGCCGGTCAGTACAAACAGGGCAGCTTCGTCAAAGCGCAGGCTTGGGCCTTGTACGGTAATTTCCAGACTGGCCAGATCCTGGTCGGTGGTATTGCCTGCCAGCAAATGGGCCAGTCGGTGGGCACGTTCGTCCATGGCACCGCTGGGCGAAACCCCCAGGTGCTGGTGTCCGTAACGACCTCGGTCTTGCAGGCTGCTCATCATGCCTGGTTTGAGGATATGCACCGTCATGCGGGTGTCCAGTGATCAAACTGCTCGTGAGGCAGAGGCACAAAGCGCACCTGGTCGCCGGGGGCGAGCAGGGCGGCGGGCGAGCGCCGGGCATCGAATAAATTAACGGGCGAGCGGCCAATCAGATGCCAACCGCCGGGGGATTCGTTGGGGTAAATAATGGTTTGCTGGTTCGCAATGGCGACCGAGCCTTTGGGCAGCACGGTGCGTGGTGTGGCGCGGCGCGGCACATTCAGTTGCTCGGGCAAGATGCCCATATAGGGAGCGCCGGGGGCAAAGCCCACCATGAATACCAGTTGCACCTGACTGCTGTGCAGTTCGATGACTTGTTCCTGGCTTAGCCCCAATTGCTCGGCAATGGCAGGCAGGTCCGGACCGAAGGGGCCACCGTAGCAAACGGGAACATCCACCAGTGCGCCGGGAGCGGCCTGGTCCTGGTTGGCATCCAGCTCGGCCAGAGCTTGGTGAACATAGTCGTGCAAACGGGCAAGCTGGTCGCTGCTGCCATCCGGGTAAAAGTGGATGGCGACTGCGGTAAAGCTGGGGACCAGATCACGGACACAGGCGGGGGCGTGGTCGCGCAGCAAGCGGGCGGCGCGGGTACAGCGCAAGCCGGTGTCCAGAGAAAGCGGGCCGCTGAACTGCACTAGCAGACAGCGGTCGCCTTGCTCGTTAAGTTGCCAGGATTTGTGCATCTTTATTTGGCGAAAAGCGAATCCAGGCTATTGAAGGCCTTGAACTCCAGGGCGTTGCCCGAAGGGTCCATGAAGAACATGGTGGCCTGTTCGCCGGGCTCGCCCTTGAAACGGATATAAGGTTCGATAACGAATTTGGTGCCAGCGGCAACCAGCTTGTCAGCCAGGGTCTGCCAGGTGGGCATGTCCAGCACGACGCCAAAGTGGCGCACGGGCACATTATGGGCATCCACCGCGCTGGTGGCATTGCTGCCGCATTCCGAAGGGGCCAGGTGGGCCACGATCTGGTGGCCGTAGAAGTTGAAGTCAATCCACTGATCCGAGGATCGGCCTTCGGGACAGCCCAGTGTCTGTCCGTAGAACTGGCGTGCAACGGCCAGATCATGGACCGGAAAAGCCAGGTGGAAAGGGCGCAGCTCGTTGGTATGGGACATGCTTGGCTCCTGTGCGGCATAAGGCCGCCAACGTGGTCTTCAGAGCCGTTTATTGTAGGGCCAATATGGCCCCACATGTTCTAGCTGTCCTGGAGTCGAACCCGGCTCTTGGGGAAACGCAACATAAACACGCTGCCCACGCCCAGACGGCTCTGGATCTGCAGGTCGGCGTTATGTCGCACGATAATGTGTTTGGTGATGGCCAAGCCCAGGCCGGTGCCGCCCGTGGAGCGGGAGCGTCCCTTGTCCACGCGGTAAAAGCGTTCGGTGAGACGGGGAATATCCTGGGCGGCAATACCGATGCCCGTGTCTTGTACCGAATAACAGGCCTCGCCATTGTCATTCAAATACCAGCGCACGGTGATGGTGCCATCCTTGGGGGTATAGCGCACCGCGTTGGTAATCAGGTTGGAGACAGCCGAGCTCAGTTCGGTTTCCATGCCCTGAATGGCAATGCGAGGGTCCAGATCCGTGACAAAGCTGTGCTGGCCGCCAGAAATGGCCTCGCCTTGTTTCAGCGCGCTTTCAATCAACTGGCTGACCTGTACCGTCTCCCCTTCCACTGTGGGTGAGGATTCCAGCGTGGATAAGGTCAGCAAGTCGGACACAATCGACTGCATGTGGCGGGTCTGCTCCAGCATCATCTGCTCGTAGCGTTGACGCTGTTCCAAAGGCAAGCTTTCGGGCGGCATGTCCTGCAGAGTTTCCAGAAAACCTAGCAAGACGGTAAGTGGTGTGCGCAGTTCATGGGAGACATTGGCCACAAAGTCCTTGCGGGTGGTCTCCAGCATTTCCACCTGGGTGACATCACGCGTCACGATCAGGAACTGGCCCAGGCCATAAGGGGTTAATTGCAGCAGCAAGGAGCGCTCACGTCCGTCTTTGCTCAGATGCAGCAGCAAGGGGCCATCCCATTGGGGCTGGCGGGCGTAACGAGAAAACTCGGGTTCGCGCAGGATATTGAAGATGCTGTGATGGCGGTCCGTGGCCAGATTCAGGCCTATGTGCTCACAGGCGGTCTGGTTGCACCATTGCAGTTCCATCTCCCCATTCAGGGTAATGGCACCGTCGGGCAGGGCCTCGGCGGCCATCATGATGCCGTCTACGTAACGATTCAGGTCCTGAATTTCCTGCCGGTCGCGGCGCAATTGGCGATAGATGGGAGCCAGGATGGCGTCCCAGGGGCCGACAGCGGGCGGTGGGGGATCGTTCAGGTTGCGGGTCCAGCGCTCAACGCGGGACAACTGCAAGGTGCTGATGACAACCAGCATCAACAGGCCGCCACAAAACAAGGCCAGGCCGATGAATGGCCCGAGCCACCAGCCAATCAGGCTGCCCAACAGGGCCCAGATAACAATAGACGTGAATATGC
The DNA here is from genome assembly GCF_032063905.1 of Alcaligenes phenolicus. Classification (NCBI taxonomy): domain Bacteria; kingdom Pseudomonadati; phylum Pseudomonadota; class Betaproteobacteria; order Burkholderiales; family Alcaligenaceae; genus Alcaligenes; species Alcaligenes phenolicus. The sequence continues at coordinate 170,813 of NZ_DAMBOE010000003.1, read as the reverse complement.
TGAACATGGGATCAGGCGCTTGGAGCCTTTTCCAGTGGGGAAAGGGCAAAACGATAGCCCGAGCCACGAATCGTTTCAATATGTTTGTCGTGTCCGCTAGGCTCCAATGCCTTGCGCAAGCGACGAATGTGCACGTCTACCGTACGTTCTTCCACAAATACATGGTCGCCCCACACCTGGTCCAGCAACTGGGAGCGGGTAAATACGCGCTCGGTGTGCGTCATGAAAAAATGCAGCAGACGGAACTCGGTAGGCCCGATGGTCAGCGCCATGCCCTGGCTGGACAGACGGTGCGTGCTGGGGTCCAGCTGCAGGGTGCCGATGGAGATCACATCGTCAGTTAGCTGGGGAGCGCGGCGGCGCAATACGGCCTTGATGCGGGCAATCAGTTCTTTGGGCGAGAAAGGCTTGGTGATGTAATCGTCCGCACCGGCTTCCAGGCCATCGACCTTGTCCTGTTCCGAGCCTTTGGCGGTCAGCATGATGACCGGAATATGACGAGTACGTTCGTCCGAGCGCAGTTTGCGGGCCAGGTTGATGCCCGAGGAGCCGGGCAGCATCCAGTCCACCAGAATCAAATCAGGCAGTTCTGCGCGAATGAGGATCTGGGCTTGTTCGGCATCGAAGGCGCGCAGCACTTTATGGCCGGCAAAAGACAGATTGACAGAGATCAGTTCCTGGATCGCAGGCTCATCTTCCACGACTAATATGCTTGTACTCATTGTTAGCTTCAGACTGGTCCGATAAAAAATAATAGAGGGTCAGGCTGGCTGTCTGTATTGTGCTTGGGCGCGGGGCCTGCTGTTGCCATCAGGCGGCTCAAGTGCAATACGGCAGGCGCTTCAAATCCCTGACTGCACGTAATAGCGCCATCATATGGCGTTAATGTTTCAGGTTTGTGAACGTGTAAAAAAGGGGAGCACCCAGCGAGCCGGATTTTCGTTTCTGTACCGGGAAATCTGCGTTACGATTATGCACTATGGAAAAACAGCGTCCTCAAACCTCCTCCGCCCAGAACGCCGATACGCACTTCGGTTTTCAAACCGTGGCCGAAAACGAAAAAGCGGGCAAAGTAGCCCAGGTTTTTCATTCGGTGGCTAACAACTACGACATTATGAACGATCTGATGTCGGGCGGCCTGCACCGTATCTGGAAAGCCTTCACGATCGGTCGCGCAGCAGTGCGTCCCGGCATGAAAGTGCTGGATATTGCCGCGGGTACGGGTGATTTGACCAAGACTTTTGCGCGTCAGGCCGGTGCGGACGGCGAGGTCTGGCATACCGATATCAATAGTTCCATGCTGCGCGTGGGTCGTGATCGTTTGCAGGACAAGGGCATCATCACGCCCGTTACGGTTTGTGATGCCGAGCACCTGCCTTTTCCTGACGGCTATTTTGATCGCGTCTCGGTAGCCTTTGGCTTGCGCAATATGACGCACAAGGATAGCGCGCTGGCTGAAATGAAGCGGGTGTTGCGTCCGGGCGGCAAATTGCTGGTGCTGGAGTTTTCCCGCGTGGCCAAGCCTTTGCAGGCCCCGTATGACTGGTATTCCTTCAATATCCTGCCCCGTATTGGCAAGTTTGTGGCCAAGGACGAGGAAAGCTACCGCTATCTGGCTGAATCCATTCGCATGCACCCCGATCAGGAAACTCTGGCCGACATGATGCGCGAAGTGGGCCTGGAGCGCGTGCAGTATTTCAATCTGACAGCCGGCGTAGCCGCGCTGCACGAAGGCATCCGCCTGGATTGATTCCGGGCGTTCCCTCTCTATATACAGCGGCACCTTCTGGTGCCGTTCGTTTTTTGTCTGTAATGAACGGTAAAAAAAACATGGTGCATGAGAACTTGTCATGTTAATGTTCAGCTTATCGTAAGTTTTCTTGAATAATCGACTGGGATGGCATGGCCGGGGGCGTCAAAACCCTGTGTGTTAAGCGCTTGTTCTGGTCAGGAGTTTGTGACTATGTCTGGACGGCTTTCTCGTTATTTCATGGCCGCTGTATTGGCTTTTAGCACCGGCGCCTTGCTGACCGTTTCTTATGATGCGGAAGCACGACGCATGGGTGGTGGCTCCAGTTTTGGCCGCCAATCCTCCAACATCACCAGCAACCGCTCGGCAGCGACGCCGCCTGCTGCAGCGAATAACGCTACTCGCTCGGCTACGCCTGCTGCGGGTGCCGCTGCTGCCGGTACGGCTGCGGCTGGTACCGCTGCCAAGTCGGGCATGTCCCGCTTCCTGGGCCCGATCGCCGGTATCGCCGCTGGTCTGGGTATTGCCGCCTTGCTGTCCAGCATGGGTCTGGGCGGTGCTTTCCTGGAAATGATGTCCAGCCTGTTGTTGATCGGTCTGGTGATCTTCGCCGTTCTGTTCATCGTGCGTCGTCTGCGTGGCTCGGCTGCTCGTCCTGCCATGCAACAAGCCGGTGGTCAGTCCATGATGCGCAATGCTGATCCTGCTCCTAGCCCATGGAAGCAGCCCCAAGCTGCGCCAGCACCTATGCCTGCTGCCGCTCCAGCTGCTCAGCCCGCTGCTGCCGCCGCTGTTCCAGCGCCGCCAGTAGACGAGAGCTGGTTCATCCCCGGTGATTTCGACACGCCTACGTTCCTGGCCAATGCCAAGACCCAGTTCGTGGAAATCCAGAAACTGTGGGACAAGGGCGACGTGGAACAACTGCGTACCTTCCTGACCGATGACCTGCTCAAGGAAGCCGCTCCTCAAATCGCTCAGCGCCAAGGCGAGAACGTAACCCAAGTGGTACTGCTGAACGCAGAATTGCTGGGTATTGAAAAAGTAGCCGACGGCCACCTGGCCAGCGTGCGCTACTCCGGTATGCTGCGTGAAGAAGTGGGTGCAGAGGCTTTCCGCTTTGAGGAAGTCTGGAATCTGTTCAAGGCCGACGGCGCAGGCTGGCTGCTGGCTGGTATTCAGCAGATCCCGGTTGACCCCAACGCTTGATCTCTATCTATACAGACAGCCGCCTTCTTACCCAGGCGGCTGTTCTGTTATGAGCGCTCCCGTTTCGCTGTGATCCCATCTGCCCGTGTTCCTGTCGCCCTGTGCATCCGGCCGTGTCTGTGTCGGGTTAAACTGGCTGTTTTAATTGGACTGGTTTACTCGCCCCGGCAGTAGACTTGCATGGACATGCTTGGTATCCCTTCATTCCTAGAACCTGGCGCCGTGGGCGTGCGTTTGCTCAATGCCTTGCTTGATCGCGAGGATTGGGCGCGTGAGCGTTTGCGCAGCCATGCAGGCAAAACCGTGTCGCTGATTGTGGGCCGTTTGCAACTGGTCTACACCATCAGTTCTCAAGGGAAGCTGGAGCAGGGCCATCCTGCCGTCGTGCCGGATGTCACGTTGACACTGCCTCAGGACAAGCTGCCTGAACTGCCACAAATTCTTCAAGACGGCGATTTCAGCCGTGTCGCCCAGTTAATGCATGTGCAAGGCGAGGCCGGGCTGGCCAATCTGGTGTCGGACCTGGCAGCCAATCTGCGCTGGGATGCCGAGCACGATCTGGCCAAAATTGTGGGTGATGTCATGGCGGTGCGTCTGTTCAGCGGGGCGCGCCGGGCCTTTTCCGGTTTGCGGGATCTGGGCCAGCGTTTGGCAGGCAATGCCAGCGAATACCTGACTGAAGAAAGCGCCTTGCTGGTTACCCGCCCCGAACTGGAACGGATGCGCGAGCAATCGGCTGGTTTGGTCCAACGCCTGGACGAACTGGACCAGCGTTTGAAACGTCTTGACGCGCGTCGGCGGGAGTCCTGAGCATGTTCTCCTTGTGTCGTCTGCTGACCATTTTGCTGGTTGTATTCCGTTATCGCCTGGACGAGCTGGTGCTATCGAGCATCCGCCACCCTTGGGCATCACGCATGTTGCACATTGTGCGCCTGGGTCGCAAGCCCAAGCTGCCACGTGGCGTACGTTTACGGCTGGCCCTGGAAAGTCTGGGGCCCATCTTCGTTAAATTTGGCCAGGTGCTCTCCACTCGCCGGGATTTGATCCCGCTGGATATTGCCGAGCAACTGGCTTTGCTGCAGGACCGCGTGCCGCCATTCCCTTCGGAGGTGGCGGAAGCCACAATTCAGAAGGCCCTGGGTGCTTCGCCTTACGAGCTGTTCCAGAAGTTTGACCGCGAACCCATCGCTTCGGCCTCGATTGCGCAGGTTCACTTTGCCGAGTTGCACAATGGCCGCGAAGTGGCCGTGAAGGTATTGCGTCCCGGCATGCGCGAAGTCATCCATAAAGACTTGCGTCTGATGCGCGTGCTGGCTGCGTTCATGGAACGGCTGGGCCCGGATGCCCGTCGTCTGAAGCCGCGTGAAGTGGTGGCCGAGTTCGACAAGTACCTGAACGACGAGCTGGACCTGATTCGTGAAGCCTCCAATTGCAGTCAGCTACGCCGCAACTTCACCAAAGACGCAGAGCGTACCCAGCTGTTGATTGTGCCTGAAGTGCATTGGGACTATTGCGCCTCGACCGTGTTCACCATGGACCGCATGAAGGGCATCCCGGTCAACCAGATTGATCGCCTGCGTGCCGCCAATGTGGATTTGAAGGATCTGGCCCGCAAAGGGGTGGAGATTTTCTTCACCCAGGTGTTTACCGACGGTTTTTTCCACGCCGACATGCACCCCGGCAATATTTATGTCTCGGACGCACCGGAAAGCTTGGGCCGCTACATCGCCCTGGACTTTGGCATTGTGGGTTCGCTGTCCGAGTTCGACAAAAACTATCTGGCGCAAAACTTCCTGGCTTTCTTCCGGCGCGATTACCGCCGGGTGGCTCAATTGCACATTGAGTCCGGCTGGGTGCCACCTGAAACCCGTGAAGAGGAGCTGGAAGGCTCGGTACGCGCGGTATGTGAACCGTATTTTGACCGGCCCTTGTCCGAAATATCCCTGGGGCAAGTGCTTTTGCGCCTGTTCCAGACCTCGCGCCGGTTCAATGTAGAAATTCAGCCGCAGCTGGTGCTGCTGCAGAAAACCCTTCTGAATGTGGAGGGGATGGGGCGGGATCTGGATCCGGAGCTGGATCTGTGGGATACCGCCAAACCTTATCTGGAAAAGTGGATGTACCAGCGTATTGGTCCATCGGGCTTTTATTCGCGTTTGAAACAGGAAGCAGGGCAGTGGGCCCAGATCATGCCGCAGCTTCCGCGTCTGGTGTATTCCGCTTTGAATAGGCCAGAGACAGGGCAGGCGTTGAACCAGGAACTCAAGCTGTTGCGCCAGTCGCAGCAGCAGACCAACCGATTATTGACTGCCTTATGTGCTGTATTGGCGGTTGCGGTCGGGGTGGCCATCTGGGCTTTGGTGGGGCGATAAGTGTGACGACCCCGCAACGCGTCAGTTTTTTTGTGGCTGACATATTTCTGATAACTGCAGGTTCTACGATAGACGCAGGTCCGCCAGCTGATTGCTAAGCTGGCGCTTTCCGGCGCCTTCCGGACGGTGAATGGCCGCCCTCAAGGAACCGCTTGATTCTTTTTAGGAATCGTTATGCTTTACCATGACTTATTTAAATCCATGGAAGCGGTGCGCTGGAATTTTGCGCATGACATACCGTGGGATGACTTTGATGGCAGCAAGCTCACAGACGAGCAAGCCTACACCATCAAAATGAACGCCATTACCGAGTGGGCAGCCTTGCCTGCAACCGAAATGTTCCTGCGTGACAATAAAGATGACAGCGATTTTTGCGCCTTTATGTCCGTGTGGTTCTTTGAAGAGCAAAAGCACTCGCTGGTTCTGATCGAATACCTGCGCCGTTTCCGCCCCGAGCTGATGCCTACCGAAGAAGAACTGCACAAAGTGCGTTTTGACTTCGATCCGGCCCCGGCCATGGAAACGCTGATGCTGCACTTTTGCGGCGAAGTGCGCCTGAACCACTGGTATCGCCGTGCTGCCGACTGGCACACCGAGCCGGTGATCAAGGCCATCTACAAGATCGTGGCTCAGGATGAAGCCCGTCACGCCGGTGCTTACTTGCGCTACATGAAGCGTGCCCTGGTGCACAAGGGCCAGGAATTTGGCCTGCAAGCCCGTCTGGCTTTCTCCAAGATTGGTGTTCTGATGGCTTCTGCTCATCGCACCGCGCAGGCGTTGCACCCCACCAACTTGCACGTGAACAAAGCCATGTTCCCGGAAGATACTGTGCAGTCCAAGCTGCCATCGCCCGGTTGGCTGGAAAACTGGCTGGATACGCAGATTCGTTTCGACAAGGAATGGGAGCACAAGGTCAGCTCGCGCATCTTGCACAATATGTCCTTGCTGATGGGTAGCTCGTTCGAGACCGTGCAGGAATTGAACCGCTACCGCAAAGATCTGGCACGTCAGGTCGGCTCTGATTCGACGCTGGTGCAGGCTTGATATGAGCGCACGTTTCGAGGCCAAGGTGATGGGTCTGAATGTCCTGCGTGAAGCGGTGGAGCAGGGGCGCCTGGCGCGCCCGCTGGTCTTTACCAACGGTGTGTTTGATATCTTGCACCGTGGGCACGTCAGCTACCTGGACGAGGCCGCCCAGTTGGGCGCCTCGCTGATTGTCGGTGTGAATACCGATGCCTCGGTGCGTCGTTTGAACAAGGGGCCGGAGCGCCCCATCAATCCCGAGCAGGATCGCGCCGCCTTGCTGGCTGCGCTGGCCTGCGTGGATGCGGTGGTCTTGTTTGACGAGGACACGCCCGAAGCCTTGATCGCGACGCTGCGTCCGGACTTGATCGTGAAGGGCGGCGACTACGATATGGAAGCCTTGCCTGAAACGGCTTTAGTGCGTAGCTGGGGTGGCGATGCAGTCGCGATTCCCTTCGAGTTCCAGCGTTCCACGACAGCACTGGTCAAGAAGCTGCGCGACTAAAAGCGAAGTACAGATTGATGTGTTGAATCCCGGCTTGGTCCGGGATTTTTTTTGCTTTTAAGTCGTGAACTCGAGGTTCTCCTGATGCCCAGGATTGCTTGGTGTTTGAGATATGCCGGGGCATTGGATCCAAGCCAGGCCGGGTTGCTAATGCCACTGTCAGTGGCTGAACAAGGTTTGATGTGACCCACGTGCTTGATCTGGTTTGCTTGGCGTGCCTGCCTCAGAGGCAGATATTGAGCATAACTCGGAGATATTAAATCTGGCTGGAGAGGCGTCACTTTAAAGGCCAGATCGCGGTGCCTAGTCTGTATTTTTTGCCAGCGCAGGCTTCAGGACGCCGGTTCAAGCAGATCGTTGACAGCACGCAGGTCGTTTTCGTTCAAGGTGCCGCTGGCTGCTTTCAGGCGCAGGCTGTTCATCAGAACTTCGTAACGCGCTTGGGCCAAGCTGCGTTGCGCTTCATACAACTGCTGCTGGGCATTGAGTACGTCAATGTTTACACGTACACCGACCTCGTAAGCCAGCTTGTTGGCCTCCAGGGCGTCCTGACTGGATTTGGTGGCTGCTTCCAGTGCCTGCACACGGACCAGCCCTGTGGTGACGCCAGAGAAGTACTGGCGCGTCTGCTGGATGGATTGCTGAATAGCGAACTGATGATCGTAGCGGGCCTGTTGCAGGCGCGAGCTTTGTTCGCGTACTTGCGAGCTGGTTTCACCACCACGGAAAATCGGGATGCTTAACTCCAGACCCAAAGCGCTGTTCAGCGAACGTGGGCCACCGCCCGCTTGGCCAAACAGAGTCTGGTCGCTACCGCTGCCGGTTTGGGCTTTCAGAGCCAGAGTGGGCTCGTGCAGGGCCTGGGTGCTTTTCAACTGCTCTTCAGCAGCACGGGCCTTGATATCAGCCAGTGCCACGCTCAAGCCGGATTGGCTGGACTGATCCAGCCAGTCTTGCAAATTCGCAGGCTGCGGGGCGGGAAGGCGTAAAGGCTCACGCAGGCGTGCCAGCGTGTCATAACGCTCCAGCGTCAGTGCAGCCAGCTTGTCCTGAGCCACTTGCAGGGCATTTTCAGCCTGCAAGACACCAGCCCGGGTCAGGTCCAGGCGCGATTTGGCTTCGTAGGTATCGGTAATCGTGGTGCCGCCCAGCTGAAAGTTCTGATCAGCAGCACGCAATTGCTCGTCAATGGCGGCTTGCTGGGCTTTCAGGGTGGACAGCGTATCTTGCGCAGCTAGCACATCAAAATAGCTTTGGCTGACGCGCAGCATCAAATCTTGCCGATCCAGCGTCAGCTGAATATCCGCACCCTGCGCCAGTAACTGGGCGCGTTCGTAACGGGCCCAGGCATTGCGGTTGTACACGGGTTGGCTCAGCGTCAAGGTCCAGGCGGCACGGTCGCTGGAATGCTGATTGGACAGCTTGCTGGTTTGACGACGCTCTTGCAGTTCGGCTGTGCCGATGGCGCTGATCTGTGGCAACAGTTGTGCCCGGCTTTGGGGTACTTGTTCCTGATCGGCTTGATGCGCAGCTTGCGCAGCGCCAAACTGCGGTTCATGTGCCAGGGCCTGGTTCCAGGCCTGCAGCAGATCTTGCGACTGGGCGGTGCTACTTAAGGCAAGCAGCGAGAGCAATGCCAGGCGCAAGGGAGTCATGAACCGCATACGTGCTTAAAAGCGGAATTGCGAAACGGCGGTGCCGCGCAAAGGTTTGATCCAGGTGTCGAACAGGGGTGTCGTCTCGAAGCTGGCCGCGCTGGTGCGCGTAATACGCACAGCCGTCATGACCGGGTTTTGACCGACCACTACAACCAGACGGCCCCCGATACAGAGCTGGTACTTCAAGGCATCAGGAATGGTGGGCACGGAGCCGGTGACCAGAATGGCGTCGTATTCGGTGGTGCCCCAGCCTGCGTGTGCATCACCCACTTCAACCTTGACGTTGCGCACATTGTTGCGCTGCAGGTTTTCCTGGGCGAAAGCGGCCAGTCTGCTGTCAATCTCGATGGAGGTGACTTGTTGGGCCAGGTGAGCCAGCAAAGCAGCCTGGTAGCCCGAGCCGGTACCAATTTCGAGTACGCCGTCGCTAGGCTGCAGCAGCAGTTCTTGCGCCAGACGGGCTTCGACTTTAGGCGAGAGCATGGTCTCGTGCGTGTCCACGGCATTGATGATCAGTGGCAGCTCGGTGTCCGAAAAGGCCGAAGAGCGCAAGGACGAGGGAACAAAGCGTTCGCGCTGGACCTCGACCAATGCTTGCAGCACTTTTTCGTCGGATACGTTCCAGGGACGGATCTGTTGTTCCACCATGTAGTAACGGGCACGTTCGAGTTCAGACAGCGCAAAATGGTTCATAGCTTCCAGAAAACTAAAGGCTTGGCAAAGAGCCGATTATAAGCCAGCACATCGATAAAGATGCGCAGTTGGGCTTAGCAGGACGGCACCATTGCATGGAGCAAGGTGCTGGCGTTGTTGACGGCAATGGGCAAGAAGGTATCAAAATCCATGTGCGCTTCACTGTTGGCATTGTCTGAAATACTGCGTATGCAGACAAAAGGTACCTTGTTCAGATAGCACACCTGGGCAATGGCGCCACTTTCCATTTCGCAGGCTAAGGCGCTAAAGGTGGCGCTTAACCACTGTATTTTATCGTTACATGCGATAAATTGGTCGCCGGTAACAATTCGGCCCGTATGGACCTGGTGGCCTTCTATCTGCTGGGCGGCGGTTTGCGCCACGGTCAGCAGGGCGGGGTCAGCGGGGAAATCGAAGGTATCCAGACGGAAAACCTGTCCTGGCGCCAGACCCAGGGCTTTCAGTTCCACATCGTGCTGGACCAGGGTATCGGCAATGACGATATCGCCAGGTCGGATGCTGGGTTCAACCGCACCCGCAATGCCGATATTGATGATGCTGCCCACGGCAAATTCCGAGATCAGCATCTGGGTGCAGGCGGCGGCGTTGACCTTGCCCACGCCGCAAACCACGGCCACAACGAGCTTGCCCAGATAGCTGCCGCGATGAAAATCCATGCCGGCGCGCTGGATGGTCTGGGGCTCTTGCAAGCGCTCCAGCACAATCTCCAGCTCTTCGCGCATGGCGACAATAATTCCAAGTGTAGACATAAGACAGGGGCCTTCAAGCGGCCCGATCAAACGGCACGTATCAGGACGATGGCCACAGTTTATGGAAGTGATGCACCGGACCGTGTCCGCTGCCCACGGTCAGTTCACCCGAACGGGCAATGGCTTCGTACAAGTACTTTTTGGCAGCCAGAGCAGCGTCAGGCACATTGCTGTATTGGGGCAGCAGGGCGGCCAGCGCAGCCGACAAGGTGCAGCCGGTGCCGTGCGTATTGGCAGTATCAATACGTTTGGCGGGCATTTCGATCATCTTGTCGCCATCGTGCAGCAAGTCTATGCAGTCCGAACCGGGCAGGTGACCGCCTTTCAGGAAGACCCAGCGTTGATCGCTGTGATTCATCAGGCGACGCAGACGCTCGGCGGCCTGACGCATTTCCTTGACGGTTTCTACCGGACGGGCGTCCAGCAGGACACCGGCTTCGGGCAGATTGGGCGTGATCATGGTGCACTGGGGCACCAGTTGCTCGCGCAAGGCATGGACGGCCGACTTTTCCAGCAGATGATCGCCGCTTTTGGCGATCATCACCGGGTCCAGTACCAGATGCTTGGGTTTGAAGTGAGCCATGCGCTCGGCCACCACGGTGGTGACGGCCTCCTGGCCCAACATGCCGATCTTGACGCCATCAATGCGCACGTCGGCAAACAGCGTATCAATCTGCTGGCGCACAAAGTCGGCAGGAACCGGGCTGATGCCGGTTACCCCTTGGGTATTTTGTGCCGTCAAAGCGGCAATCACAGCGGTGGCATAAGCACCCAGGGCGCTCATGGCTTTGACATCAGCCAGAATACCGGCGCCGCCGGAGGGGTCAACTCCGGCAATGGTCAGCGTATTGGGAATCATGTCTCAATCAGGTACGGGAGTGGATCAGCCCTTCGGTAGGGGAGCTGGGGTCGGCATCGTAGTATTTGCGGGGCACGCGGCCAGCCAGATAAGCCTGGCGACCGGCTTGCACAGCCAGGTTCATGGCGCTGGCCATCATCACAGGCTGGCGGGCACCGGCAATGGCGGTGTTCATCAGGACACCATCACAGCCCAGTTCCATGGCAATGGCCGCATCCGAGGCTGTACCGACACCGGCATCGACCAGCACAGGCACCTTGCTCTGATCGATGATCAGGCGCAGGTTCCAGGGGTTGATGATGCCCATGCCCGAACCGATCAGGGAGGCCAAGGGCATGATGGCCACACAGCCAATATCTTCCAGCATACGAGCCTGGATAGGGTCGTCGGCGCAATACACCATCACATCAAAGCCTTCATCCACCAGGGTTTTGGCGGCTTTCAGGGTTTCGGGCATATTGGGGAACAGATTGCCGGAGTCGCCCAGCACTTCCAGTTTGACCAGTTTGTGGCCGTCCAGCAGTTCGCGGGCCAGACGCAAGGTACGCACGGCGTCCTCGGCGGTATAGCAACCCGCGGTGTTGGGCAGCAGGGTGTATTTGGAGGGGGGCAGGTAGTCGAGCAGATTGGGCTCGTTGGCGTTCTGGCCGATATTGGTGCGGCGAATGGCCACCGTCACAATTTCAGCGCCGCTGGCTTCAATAGCCTGACGAGTTTCATCAAAATCTTTGTATTTACCGGTGCCTACCAATAGCCGGGATTGGTAGCTGGTTCCGGCCAGGATAAAGGGATCGTTGTTCACTGTTTGGGTCATGGTGGTGCTTTGTTGCGCATCCGTCTTTGCTGACGGATAAAGAATTGGTTTTTTGCTGGGCAAACACTGCAAGAATAATCCATTTGGCCGGTGCCCGCAGGAAAACCCGTATGCCGGCTTGCTGGTGTGCGGTAGGGATTTGGCTCGGGCAGGGGGCTGGCCACGGATGCAAGCCCGATTGGCCTGTGGCTGTGGCAAATATATACCTTGGCATATTCGCCTTATGTTTAAAGCCATGCGCAAGGCCCCAATGCAGGCTGGCCCTGCCAGAGTTGCGATGCGAAAATTCTGTTGTTCCTCAAGAACGGGATTTTTCTTGAGGGATCCGTAGATTTCATCCGTTCTTTCTGTTTTATCGCTCGGACACAAGCCTCAGGTACTGATGTACCTGGGGCTTGAGTTCGATTGGCATTGTTTGATTGTTAAAGGAGCACGTTCTTGGGCCCTGACCCTGAATCTGAAAGACGCACATTTGCGTTGCGCCCCGCGTTTCATGTCCGCATGAAACCCCATTGCGAATTGAGCACCGGCTCCAGGTTCCTCACGGTCTAAGACGTGTGGGGTGCTTCTGTGGCCCTGTGCCCAGGAGAATCTCATGCTGTTTTCCCGCCCTCACGATAGCTTGCAGCGCGCTTTGCGTATGGCTGTCGCCACTTACCGCCCCGTCGCCGTGTGCGACTTGCTGGCCTCGCACGGCACCCTGGCTTTTGCCCAGGCCTTGCCCGAGCTTTCGACTCGTGTGCGTGCCGATGTTCTGGCCATGCTGCCCGAATTTGATCGCAGTCAGGTCTACAGCGCCATGTATACCGGCGTGCGAGTAGGGCATTTGGGTCGCCGCCGCACTCATGGCCCGTCGCCCAGCCTGTTCACCCTGTTCCCGCACCGCTACGGCACGCAGGACTGGCTGCGTGAGTATCGCCAGCCCCAGCGCTCTTGAGCACTGGGCCCTACCCCTTTTCTGTTCAACCTGTCACAGCAGACCAGCCCATGCGGGGCTCGCATCGTCATGGACGGCTGCTGTGGCTTTCATCAACCCAAAAGAGTGCTATGCCGCAAACCATTCCCTCTTCCTTGAGCAGCAAACCGTATCAGGACAACTCGCTGGCCGCCCAGGTCTGGACCCGCTCGGCGCGTCGCCCCAGTGTTGCACCGCTTAAGGGTCGCAAGCGTTGGTCGCGCTACGAGCGCCTGTCTTTTTCCATGCTGCTGTCTTCGTGGGGCATTTTGATTGTGGTGGTGAGCTGGCTGTTTTTCAGCAACTCGCATCTGGAAACCCGGACCAGCTCCACCTCCGGCTCGCATTCCAGCTTTTACATGGGGACCACGACGCCGTCGCCCGATGCGTCCAGCTCCCAAGAGACCCGTTCTGATGGAGATCAACAATGACGGACCAAGGTAAAACGCCGCCGCTCTTTGGCAACGACGGCCAGCCCAATAACTGGATGCGCATCAGCATCCATGCCACCGAGCAGATCAGGGGCCTGCGTAAAAAGCTGGGCGTGGAAATTCCACAGACCTTGCAGAACAGTCCTACACAGGAAGGCCCCTTCAGCTTTGTGCCCGTGACGTTTCTGAACGTGGACAAGGGTCAGAAGAAGGCCAGCCGGGTGGTGTTCATTCTGAGCCGTGAAACGCTGGTCTCCATCGAACCTGACCCAAGCCCCAAACCACTGGCCCAGGCCCTGCAGCGCTTGCAGCGTGATGGTCGCGAGAACGACGCCTTTGAAAGCTTTGCGGTGATTTTGCAATCCATTAACGATGCCACCGATGAGCTGCTGGACTCCCTGAGCCACGATCTGGGCAAGGTGCTGACTCAGACCAACGCCGTGCTCAACAGCCTGGAAACCAAAGACCGGGACTTTGGCGTTAGTGACGTGGTCTCCACCCAGATGGATTTGAGCGAAGTGGAAGAGCTCTTGTCCGACTGCCTGGAGAGCCAGTTGCAACTGGCCATGGCTGCCCGTCATGCCCTGGCGCGTTTACCCGCAGACCAGGAAAAACTGAAGCCCGTTTTCCATACCCTGATCGACGACATCGAGGCTGTGGAAAAGCAGGTGAACTTTGTGCACGACCGCGTTCGCCTTTTGCAGACCACCAACAATATGGCGCTGAACGTGAAGCAGAACCAGATTGTGAAAGTGTTCTCGGTGGTGACCGCCGTGTTCCTGCCCGCCATGCTGATTTCGACCTACTACAGCATGAACTTTGCCTATATGCCGATTCTGCAATGGGAGCACGCCGAGATAGTGGGGATTATTTCCACCGCCTTGTTCTCCATGTTGCCGCTGATCTATGTGAAACACCGGGGCTGGCTGCGCTAGAGCGCGCCTGTGCGAGCGTGGGGCTCGCTGCCTTTGATACTTAAATGAATGGGAAGAATTTCGTATGTTGAACACATTGAAAAGCAGCACCGAGGTGGCAACGGCAGGCTCGGATAAATTACGCGGTCTGGTCTGGAATGAAGACTTGAGCCTGCAGTCGGACTCCAACGCGGCCGTCCAGCAGCGCCGTCAGGCCATTGACCGAGCGCGTGCCAACCGCCCACGCACCGCGCATATCGAGCGCGAAATCATGATTGCGGTGGTGGTGTTGTACATCCTGATTCTGGGCAGTTTTGCCGGTCTGCATTTGTATGGCCACTACATGGTTTCCCCGGAAGCTGAACAGGTACAAAGCGAGGACTAAGCCATGACTGAAAAAAAACAGGGGGGCGCGGTGGTGTCCAGCCTGAGCGACAAGCGTGGGCAAAAAACGGCATGGTTGCAGCTGTCGGCCAGCCGGCATGATGAGCTTGCCGAGGCGCAAGCCAAACTGGGCCTGGACCTGAGCGTCAAACGGGGCCGTGCTGCCGCGGAAGAAGCGGGCTTTATTCTGATTCCCGTGGAGATGGTGATACGTCAGGGCCAGCAGTACCGCGAAACCAGCCTGCTGTTCGCCTTGAGCAAGGACCGTTTGATCAGCGTGGAGCAGGACGTGCGGGTCGATACCCTGGAGCGTGTCAGCCAGCAGTTGAACGCCAGGGTAGAGGTCGGGCACGCCGTGCCCAGTCCCGCTTCAATTCTGTTCATGATCTTGCAGGCTCTGAACGATCAGGCCCGCGCCACGATTTCGGATATTGCCGGGCGTCTGGACGAGTGCAGCGATACGGTGGCGGCAGCCAGTGGCGGCTTTGATACCTCCGGGCGTCAGGCCGGGGTGGCGGATATTGCCAGTACCGCCATCGGTCTGGGAGAGGCCGAGGAGCTGGTCGCCAAAACAGTGGAGGGGCAGTTGATGCTGGCTCGCGCAGGCCGTTGGTTGCGTCGTACGCCCGGTGGCGAAAGCGCAGAGAACCTGTCCATGTTGCTCTCCGATATTCAAAGCTTGCGTCGCTACGCCCGCTTTCAGCACGACAAGATTCGCAACCTGCAGCAGTCCTTGATGACCACGCTGGATTTGAAACAGAACCAGGTGATCAAGGTCTTTACGGTGGTTACCGCAGTGTTCTTGCCGCCTACGCTGATCGCTGCGTTCTACGGCCAGAACTTTGCCAATATGCCCGAGCTGGAAATCATCGGTGGCGAGTGGCTGGTCATGGGCATGACCGCTGTATTTGCCTTGGCTCCCTTGGCCTATGTAAAGCGTAAAGGGTGGATGCGATGACGGCCCGTTTCAAGGATATGGCTTCCTGGCGGCGCTTGCAGGCCCCTGACCGTCAGGCGCTGGAAGATCTGGGCAAGTTGTATCGCGTGGATTTGCTGCCACAAGCCCAGGCCAGCCTGGGGATGGCCACACGCATACGCTGTGTGCGAGTGAGTGACGAACAGATGCAGGTGTCTGACCTGATCTGGTGTTTGGGGCAGGACGATCAGCCTTTGTATACCGTGGAAACAGGCCATCGTCTGCTGCGTCCCGGCCAGGCTCTGGAGCGCTTGAGTGCCCAGGAAATGTCCCTGGCCAGCTCCCATGCCCTGGCTTTGACTCTGCTTTATCAATTGCTGGCGCAGACCTCGCAAGTGCTGGACCGTATTGATCAGGGCCTGAGTGTCTCGACCCTGTCCTTGCGCGGCTTTCTGTCCAATGTAGGCACGGACTATTCGCGCGGTGCCGAGGACATGATCGATCTGGACAGTCATATGGCAACCCTGCACAAGCCGCTGTCTCATGTGATGCATTCCATTGACGATCTGGAGCAGGCCGCACAACGCTTGCGCCGCTGGGTTTATCAGGAAAAAAGCATGGATTTGAGCCGCGTGGACGAGCTGATTGCCGCCATCGAGGGCATGCAACGCCGTGCGCATTTCGCCATTGAACGCCAGCGTTTTCATTGGCGTGCCGCCGGAGAGTCCGTGGCCATGAGCGACCTGAATGTGACCAAGGTCTTTACGGTGTTGTGGGCCTTGCTGGTGCCCGGTACAGCCTTGATCAACTGGTACGGTCAGAACTTCCATGTCATGCCCGAGTTATCTTGGGAGGGCACCATGTGGGTGCAGTTGGTGACCGTGTTGGTGCTGACGGCGGTACCGATCTGGACAATCAAGAAATCGGGCGCATTGCGTTGAGGGTAAGCGCCGTGTGCTGGCCCGGTTAGGCGGTGCACAGGCTGTTTGTTGAAGAACTCATTGAACGAAACAGAGGTGTCGATGGCCGATGACCACGAGATAGTGCCCGTTGGTTCTGAATGCAGGCCAGCGGGCGGTAACTCCTATCCGAATCAATTAGCGATTTTTGTCTTTCCACTTCGACGGTAAACACATCCCTAGCCTTTCAGAGCGGGGTGGCCGTCCCTGCACCAATGTGTAGAGGTATCCATGAATGCAAGCCGGTTTTTCCATCCCGATCACAGCGCCGTCGTACACCAGAGCCCGGTGCGTCTGGTACGCCGCGCCCACTGTGCGCTGAGCTACTACGCTACCCGCAGCGTGCCACAAGTGTTGCAAGCCTTGAATACCCAGCGCCATGGCCTGGCCTTTGATGAAGTGTTGCGCCGTCTGATACAGAACGGCCCCAATCAAATACGGGTGCTACGTTCCAGCCCCGCTGATCTGGTCCAGGTGGTCCAGACCATGAAAAAACAAACCTGTCAGGTGCGCCGCGATTTGACCATGTACGAGCTGGCAAGGGATCACCAGTCCCGCGTGCCGGCTCGTATGCTGGTGCCCGGTGATGTCGTGCTGCTGTCTGCCGGTGATTACGTACCGGCGGATCTGCGCTTGATCCATCAGGATCACCTGATTCTGAACCGTGCCATTTTGCAGGCTGCTCCCGATACATGCGCCATGGGCGACCGGGTTGTGGCCGGGACCGCACAAGGTGTAGTGGTGGCGACGGGTAATCAAACCTTGTTAGGAGTTCTGATGCGTGAACCTGTTCCTGTGGCCTGCGGCTGGCGTCGTGTGCTGGAGTGCAGTCCTTTTCAATTGAACAAAGCCGCTTCTTTGGCGGCTGGCGTGGCCCTGTTTGGTCTTGCAGCCGCTCTGATGCCCAGCCACAGCCATGCTGAAACCTCGGTGCAGCTTTATGGCACCCTGGATGCCGGTTTGGGCTGGACGCGCGTGAGCGGCGAAGGCTCGCAGCGCGACGTGTTAAGCGGCGGGCAGACAGACTCTCTGTGGGGGATTCGCGGCCATGAGAATCTGGGTGATGGGCTGCGCGCCACCTTTAATCTTGAAAGTGGTATTGATCTGGCCACAGGCCGGGCCGAGGATTCCGAGCGTCTGTTCAACTATCAGGCCTGGCTGGGTCTGGGCAGTGATAACTGGGGCGAGCTGCGTTTTGGGCGCCAGTACACCGTGGGCCAGGAATTTGTCTCTGCCATTGAAGTGGGTTCCTGGAAAGACTTTGGTATGGGCGCTTTGATGCGTGCCTCGGACAACTACCAGATCTCTAATCAGTTCAGTTGGCGCAGCCCGGAATGGGCAAGCATGCAGTTAGGAGCCAGCTACAGCGCAGATGTGGGCGAGCAAGGCCTAGGGGGTTCTCGCAGCAAACTCTATAGCGTGGCCTTGCGCTACGAGGAGGGGCCCTGGTTGCTGGGGGCCAGTTACGAGAGTTTGAGCCGTGTCGAGTCCCATCGTCCTATGGCCTGGCAATTGGGCGCGAGCTATGACTTTGAGGTAGCCCGCCTTGCAGCTGGCTGGAGCCGTCAGAGCAATGGCTTTGTGGGCCTGAATGGTGATGATGGACCTGCCCATCTGCAAGACCAGGGCTTGGAAGGCTTGGGCCCGGCGGAGTTCATCAACGGTGGCCGACTGGATACCTGGTATGTGGGCACGGCGATTCCTGTAGGCAAGGGCGAGTTCCAGCTGCAATGGTCTCTGGGTCGTCCGAACTGGACCTGGGAGGATACCGATGAGCGCGCACGTCGCATTCAGGTGATGTCTGTGGGCTACGTGCATGCTTTGTCGCCCCGAACCAGCGTCTATGCCTTTGCGGCGCAAGGACGCCGCTTTGATATGGAAACCGCTGCCAGTGCCAGTGAACCACGTAGTAGCCGTGTTGCCTTGGGTGTGACACACCACTTCTAATGAAATGGCCGGTTTCCTGCACCTGAGTCCGTGTTCTCACTGGCCCTGGCGCAGGAAGGTCGGGCAGGGCTGAGTGCTTGTGGGGACGGCTCAGGAGACATATCCCTAAGTATAAATTTGATGTCTGCAAGGCGATGGAAAGTGTGCCAATGCCTGGCAGACAAGCCCACACTCAGATGCGAAAATACTGTTGGTGCAAAAACCGTCGCACCTTCTTTTTTAACTACTCACGTTTAAAAGTAAATGGACCCTGATCCTTCTTTATGGCTTTGTTCCTGTAAAGGACAAGCCTCCTTAATGACCAGTCAATTGGACACTGGACCACAAAGCGGGCCCCTCTGATGAGGTGAGCACTCTTTCTGGACCCCTGTGTCCGAAGGAGAATGCTATGTTCCGCCTCAACCTGTTCCGTTCCGCCCCACACAACAACGCTCTGCAAGACGCTCTGCGCCTGGCCGCATCCCGCCAGCGTCAAGGCTACCTGCTGGAGCTGCTGCAAACCCACGGTGCTCGCGAGTTTGCTTACGCACTTAATGACCTGTCCGGTCGCACCATCGAAAATGCACTGTCCACACTGCCCACCGTGGAGCGCAGCCAAGTCCTCAAGCATCTGTCCCGTCGTGCCAAAGCCCGTCTGAACGATGTAGAAGGCTTTCGCTACCAACCCACTCATGCCGTGCTGACACTGCCTTCCTTTGTGATGTAAGGGCAGGTCGATAGCGGTGTGAGCTGAATGGCCTGACAGAGCTGGGTACACCGCTGGATTTTCTGTTGCATGAGTTCGCGCTCAGGCACGGTTTGCATACCGTGCCTGTTTGGAGTCAGGTTTGGCGAGTGTTTCTGGAGTTGGAGTTTTTCAGAATGGTTGTCCTTGTAATGTGGAAAGATCCACATCGTATTCAATGGATACAATACCGGCCGGAATTACGCTAGTCCGGAAGCTGGATGGAGTAATGCTGGGAAAGTTTTCATCTATTTCATAGATGATCGACTCTAACTGCCGGTATGTTTCTGTTCGAGCAGCTCCGCCGGCATGAAGCCCGATACGGCTTAGTAAAGCTTCCAGTTCTTCTTCAACCAGTCCATGGTCGATGAGACGACGTACTACAGAGTTGATGGAGTCGCCTGCCGTAGAAGGTTCGAACCGATGGTGAATGAGATAAAGAGGGTTGTGTCTGGATCTATTCAATTGAAATTGTCCTGCGATATGTACTACCGAGCCATAGCGACTTAGTGTTGATTTCACCTCGTATGATTTACCAGTAGCTTCAATATCTACAGATCCCTTTAGAGGCCCAATCCATTTTGCATTGATGCCTTGTGAAAGAAGCCGCTCCAGAGTAAGTAGTTCGCCGAGAGCACTGTAGGTTTGCTGGTTTCGATTGGTATTTCCTAGTAATTGTCGCCAACGGTCCCACCATGCCAATGGATCCGAGATCAAGTGCGCTCTTGTTTGCCTGTCTATACCCAGTTCAATAAATTGTGCGCAGAGAACTGCAAACTCGTTACGCAGTGCCTCTTGTCCTGAGTCAAGGCGAAGCAAGGTGCGAATGTGCCCTCCAATGTCTCGTTCTACGGCGTTTAGCCTGGCTCCGGCGAAGAACTCGAGAACATGACGAGGGCTGTTTAAAGGAACGGCGACGCCAAAGCGTCCATCTTCCCGGAATACCCAAGCTTCTGAATCAGCCTGCCCGGATACGACAGGGAGCATTGCGCCTTCTCGCACATTTGCAAAAGCAGTTCGAATTTCTTGTACGACGTTCATTGATTCAACCTGTCTTCTGCGCATCAAGTGAGTTGATCGATCTGTTTGTATAAAGCTTCCACATATCTCGGAAGTCCTCCTTGGTAAATAGAAGGTTCGACCATCACTACGGTCGCTGTATTAAGCTTCATCAGTTGTCGAATCTTTCTGTCCTTTTGAGGCCTTGTGCTTGCCGCTTGAATCATTGCTCGGTATAGCTCCACGCGGAAACCATGGCGTCCTGGGCGCTCAACGATTTGTACAACATCGTCGGTGGTCATGCCTTTTATTGCCATGCGTGTGGAGTCTTCGTCGCCCTGCCATGAAAGATGAATGAACCACCAGATTGCACGTAGCCAGATACGGCTTCGATCCCGCCAAAAGCGTGCTTCGGCATTGCCTGAGTTCCATCGCGATCTTACATAGTCGGGTAGAACAATGAGAGACAGATGGCGCCAGATGCTTTCATCTGCGGCTTGGCGAACCTCAAACTTTTTTTCATTCAGGACTCTGTACAGGGTCAGACCAGCCTCCAGATCGTAAGCTCCTGCTTCCAGATCGCTGTTTTCAAAAGGTTGAAGATTGTCGACAATTGCTTGCCTTAACTCGGAATAGCTGGTGGCTAAAAAGCCGTGTTTGAATTCATCGTTATTTCTGAGTTCGTCAAATTTCCGGCTGGCTGCGTTACGTGTCAATTTAGCCCAGTTCATTGCGTCTCCAGAGGCGGTCGGGCTGTACTATCAATCCATGATTGAATAGAGCTGATTAGTGCCCCGGGTGACGTACAGTCGAGGTTGCCGCGCTTCACCATTGATGCTGCTGCATCTACTATGCTTCCGGGCACACTTTTTCCCGGCCGACCGAAGGTAATGGGATTAAAATCATTTCCCATTTCAGCTTTGAGCTCCAGAAGAAATGTGCTCACCCATGCTGTAATTACTTGGCAAAAGAGGGGGCTCCATGCGCCTGACTCTTGTTCGCGCAGCAGTGGGAAAGCTGGATGGTCTGTGTTCAAGGATAAAGATAGCCAGACTGTAGAGAACTCGTCCTCCAAAGGATCAGACCAATCTTGAGTAAATAACCACAGGGGGTTGTCAACGCCAAGTGACTCGGACACAACAGGGAACAGTGAGCCGCTCCCGTCTACTATAAGTCGGGTTTCAGCTCCGAGCGTGCCGAATCTGAATCCTGGAAGACGCGCAAGGCCTTTTTCGTCCTCTTCGAGGGTGCCGACACTGGCAAGTAATAGCTGTAGCGAGAGTGTCCCAGTTCCCCGAACAGTATTGGCGGGCAAGGTCAGCTTGAGTTTCACCGGGACTGGCGTGTCGGATTGCTTGGGTAGCTCTAGAATCGCCGGCTCCCCAAGGAGGCGGCAGCCCGAGTCAATAGAGAGCCATTCCAGAGCTAGCGCCAACGTCGCGGACCTTGGCGCAACTCCGTGCGGGCCGAATAGTAGGGCGGTGTTCCGGATATCATCAAGACAGTAGCTCACTTCCAGCTCGTCTTTGCTGGGATCCCAGTCGGAGTCATGGCCCAGTGTGTATTGCTCTCCCCATTTTCCTTTTTCTCCTGGACTGGTTCGTGATGAGGAAAATGAAATGGTCGGGGTAATCTCCAATTGTTCTATTAGTGCGGGAGTAAGTACAGGGTGCGGAGGGATTGGAGAATGTTTCATTCTTGTTCCTTCGCAGTTGCCAGTATCGAACTAGCGTGCAGTACTGGGCGCAAACTTCCCGTCATTTCGTTGGATATGTTGATGGTCAGCTCACCATCAAGGGTGGCACCATCCATTTTCAGGAGCCAAGGGTTGATCGTTATTGCAGTTCCGCTAGTGGTCAGGATGTCTGCATTGCCTGAAACGGTTTCTTCATTAATTGATGCTGTTTCGATTGTGAGGGGGAATGCCCCAAGCCCCTCAGCACCCCATTTCTCATGGCTGATGAAGCCCGACTCCGAATCGATCCCCAGTTGTATGTTCCTGCTGGAACGGCCTTTGCCCCAATACAATCTCCAGCAAATTTTTATGTCGCCTTCTCCGTACTGCACATTCCTTATTTCAAGGTCAGGTAACGATGGTGTATCGCCCTGGTGCCTGGCTGGGCCCCCCTCGTCAGTCCTTCCGGTCGTTGTAGGTGCGATACGTCCGTCTTGGCCGAAACCTGAGGGTAGTAATTTGTCCGCAATATTGCGAGCTTCGCGTAGTGACACACGAGAGGGATTAGCTACTATGGGTGAGTGAAATCTTTCAATCGTACTGCCCGCCTTGCTTCGGATTCTGCTGATGATGGTAAGTCCTGCCTGATCCAACCACTGATGGTGGTCGGCCCGTTCGCATGAGCGTAAGTACGACTCCAGTGTCTGATCCTGATTGCGCAGCTTATTCTGGATGTCTTCTCTTAGTTCTCGGTCTTTATCTGGAACAAACAAGCCTATAAGGAAGGTTTCACCTGCTTCCAGCTGGGTGTTTCCTCCCCAGCCTTTGGGGTCGACGCTATTATCCCAGCGGATGACCATGCCGGGTCCACGCATGAAGGCTACTAAAGGTCGGTCCCGTTGAGCATGTTCTTGTATGTCGAAAATACAACGATAGGGATCGGGCATGTTATCTGGTACTGCCACCTTGAGTTGTTCTTGGGTCAGGCGAACAGCAGCAATCCGGCCGGCATTCGTGCCCGTTTTAAATACTCGGTGCACATCAATCGGAGCGTGGAAAACATTGTTCTCACTGGTACCGCATTGATCCAGATAGTCTTCCCTGAGCCTGTTAGTGGTTGGTTCCATCCTGTTATAGAGTGCTTGTAAAACTTGGAACACCGGCAACATTTTCCGGGTCTCCAAGCGACGCCCATTAATGCTGACTACGAGCGCTGGCCCGCCGCGAAATAAAGGATTGTCAATTCTTGCGCAGAACCACCGTTCCATCGAGATGCGGATATAGTCCGCATAGTTTGTGAACCACCATGGTGGCGGTTCAGATTTCGTTTGCTCATTAAGCTCATCGGAGTAGGCGTCGTCCTGTTGAGGGGTCAAGTCAGGACGAAGGAAAGGGATAATTATGCTTGTACCTGTCTCCTTACCTGCGTATGGTTGCACATCGATTGCCTGCAGGATCCGTGCAACTTCGGTGGGCTCAGTAATTGGAGCGCCTTCGCCTACCCCCCACCAGGCAATGCCTGTGGCCGAGTCTCGTTGCAGGCGAGATTCGGCAGATTCGTTTTCGACAAGGCAAGCAACGAGTCTCTCTTCGAAATGATCGTCAACTTGAATACGTGAGTAATAGAGTACAAGTCCTATGCCGACCCGAAAGTAACATGTTTTACCAAGCCCCCATGACCCTCCAGCATTTTCATCATTGTGGGTACGACCTACTTCATAGACGAGTTTTAGAAAGTTCCCGCGCGGTGTGTCGCAAGTGACATCTTTTAAGCGGATTGGGCCGGTTAGCCCTTCAGTGCCTGAATCTCGAATTTCGAGCATGCAGCCACCGTTGGGAAATCGGCGGGTGAGCACCTCTCTGTCGATACCGGACTCAAATAGATTAGTGATAGTGTCAGTTTCATGAGGACGGATTCTCACATCTATAGAGACCGTATCAGTGGCAGGCTTTCGGGCAGCATCCAGGCTATTTTGAACAGCTTCGCGGACCAGCAGGTCAAGAGGAATCATTGATTCATTTTGCAATGCCCGCAGCAATGCGCTGCCAGACTCTTGCATTGGCCCCAGGCTTAGTGGAAAGTATTTCATTTTTCGTTTCAAATCCCGGTCCCAGGAATATCATCTTCTTCGGTGGACAATACGGTGGGCATTTTCACAGTGAGATGCGTTGCGTAGGATCGTGTGGAGTCTTTAGCTCCCGGAAGCCAGATGCTGACGCCGACGATATCTTCTGTTGCTCCAAGCGCTTCCCTTTCCCTGACTTTGTCTTTTCGTGGTTTGGATATTTCTGACTCGGCAGGTTGGCTGTTCTTGTCGATCAGGTAAAGTAAGAGTTGAGGGGTCTTGCCCAAGCCCGCTGCATTACGCGTGCGGGAGATATCTTCATTGCTTGGGGGTTTGGAGTCTGTGTACTTTGTGTCGGTGTCGGCTAGCAAGTCTAATGGATCTCGCAAGACACCAATGGAAACCGCGCTGTCGCTACTTGCGTTTTTTAGGCGAGAGCGAGTGATGCGTCCTATTTTCTCTCCGCATATGTGCCACGGATTGTGATCCCCTCCTGTACCTGCGACAACGACATTCCAATTTTGATATTCCGCATTTCCAGCTTGCTGTCGATACCATTCCAGAAATGGCTCTATGTCAGAGAAAAACTGTGCGTTTGGATGGAAGCTGAGCTTGCTCAAGAGCTGGGCAATCTTCTCGAAAGCTATGTTTTTCCAAATGAGAGCGTTTCGGGTTGAGGCTCTCATGGGGCCATTTGCAAGGCTGCCAAGGAATTTTTCGGTTTCAGATTTATTTTGTTGGAGAATGTGCTTGCTGT
Source organism: Alcaligenes phenolicus (assembly GCF_032063905.1). Taxonomy (NCBI): domain Bacteria; kingdom Pseudomonadati; phylum Pseudomonadota; class Betaproteobacteria; order Burkholderiales; family Alcaligenaceae; genus Alcaligenes; species Alcaligenes phenolicus. The sequence continues at coordinate 146,439 of NZ_DAMBOE010000003.1, read as the reverse complement.
CTTCTCCTGAGTGAAAAATAGTTGTTTGCCGGTTGACTCCTGAAAAGTCATATTCAGCGGTGGTGGCATGTGCCATCCTGTTTTTAGCGGTTGGACGTAGCCATGAGGCACGTGGATGAACGCGGACCCTTGGCCCGAACTCATTAGGTTTGGCTCCTCCGTCCATGAATCTTTTGAGGTCGTCTCGCAGATCTTCTTCTGCCAATGTCAAAAACTCAAACTTTTCTTGGGTCAGGCGTGGCATCCAGATTCGGGGGAGGAGTTCATATCCTTTTCTGTAGCCAAACCAGCGGCCCATCTGCATCAGGGAGTCCCCAAGAACCGATGCCCGAAGAAAGTAAGTGCTAACAAGGTTCTCGATCGTTAGTCCGCGAGCAAGGGTGCTTCCACCTACGACGATAAAAGCTGTTGAGAACTCAGGGTAGTCTTGAGCGCTGGGGTCAGGGTAGACCAGGCGCCGGATTTCGTTTTCATCATTGACACCATTATTCGCGCAGTTATCTATGCAGATATGAATGCCGCGGTGATAGGCGGTAGAGCCCTCCTCGTCAAGGGGGATGGAGGATACTCCTGCTAGTAGTTCCTTGATATGAGGTTCTAACGTATCGAATTCAGGATAGTCACCAAGTTTATCCAGCCAGCCATAGCTAGGGAAACGTTCGTTGAAACCATCTTTGCTAAGCTGTGTACCAACCTCCTCCCAAGTTGTCCGGCAGGCGGCAAGGAAGTCCAAGTCTGTGCGTGCTGTTGTGAGGTAACCGCGTATAGCATCGGCGAGATGTTTGTGATGCTGTTGCCTTTGACTGGTATGTACCAGCATGCTGACAGGCTTGGCAATGCTATTAGCGCGAAATACAGCTGCCGCGCAGATGAACCAGCGTATCGCTTCTTTAAGGCTATGAGGCATGATTGTGGACGCCTCATCGTGTAAAACGCTGATGGCTTTTAGATCGTCTGAAGAAATTGGGTTGATAATTCCTAGGGGCTCGATATCGCGGTCAGGGACTCCAAAGATCTGTGGTGGTCCGAAATGCTTGTTTGATTGCGGTAGTGAAAGAATGAAATCCTGGGGGTACAACCCCTCTCCAGGCCCTTCGTTCAGGAAGTTGGCTGCAGGTGTTGCGGTGTAGCCGATGTAGTTGACAGACAGCGCTTCTACCTGGGTTAGATAGATGATTGCCTGGTTGATAGTGGTTCTGGTGTGCTCTGCAGCAGCAGTATTGATGCTGGCTTGATCTGCTTCATCATCAATGATCAGGATCCGCATTTGTCTCAATGACGCTTTGTCTTTCGTAAGCCATTCAAGCAGATTTTTAAGGCGTGTTGGATTTTTAAGGCACACAGTAAGGTAGCGTGACGTACTCCCTGGTCGGAAATGCTTGTCTGATGCTCGATGGCCATCTGGGCTGTCGCTTGATGGTTGATCGATAGCTTCCCAGTGCAAGTTGCCGGGGTGATTCAGATCGTTAACTAATCGACGAAGCGTCTGGCGTCGTAGGTTTTCCAGTGTGCCGCTCAGGACAATTATCAAGTTCCAACCATGATCTGCAGCCATAGCGGATAGCCCGGCAATACTTGCGGTTTTTCCTGACTGGACATGACCGATTACCATGCCTCGTACGGGCTGCTTAAACGGTGTTTTCTTTTTCAGCCGTTTCAGGATTCTGAGTGATGATTCTTCAATGGGTGAAATAGCATTATTGTCCCAACCTTGATTTTGCAGATGGGAGCGGTAAAGTTGCCATGCGGAGTGCTCGGCCTCTGGGATATGGATGTCAGGTTCGGTTTCTTCTTGTCCAACTAAAACGAGTGGGCGTTGAGCGCGTGTCATGCGTGTGTCCGCATCTTCTTTTGCATCAAGAAGTGCTATCCATGCTGAAAGCCGATCTTGTAATGTGGAGCCAAGGCTTGGCCATGATGAAAAATCTTGCTGGAACTGTAGCCATTGATCGAGTTTTTCTGGCATTTTTTCTACTTGGTCCCGCAGTTCTGTCCAAGTTTTGCCTTCTCGTAGTTGTCTTTCTATATGTGCACGATAAGGGTCAAATTCTGGATCAATAAGGAAATTTGTCATGGTTGTCTATGTCTATCCAAATAGTTTTTAATTAGGCAAGGGCAAAGCATGATCACAATCATTTTCAATTTTATTACCGAACAGTTATTCGTCGGTATTTTTTAGTTACACGATTATGGCATATCGGGTATGGAGGTGGTTAATAAGCCCCCTAGGTGATTGGGACTGTGAAGATAATAATTCGCCAGTTTTTTCTGGGGGAACCGCGCAACATGATGCTGGCGGTGAAGTATCAGTTCTAAGCCGAAGCAGAAAACCGCTCAGGATACCTGGGCTCGATAGCGATCCAGTTGCTCGCAGAGTTCGCGAGTAGCCTCTATCAGCCTGGGGCCGGGGCGGTACAGCGCATCCGGATTCAGGTTCAGCAAGGCGTGGGGACTTAGCCCCAGATGCCTTTCCCAGAACAGGTGGCGGGCGCGTAGTTGGGCCGGATCACGGTAGGCCATGATGACCACTTGCGGGCGCTTGTGCAGCACGTCTTCCAGACTGATGGTGGGGGCGACGGCAGCATGGCCAGCATAAATATTCTGCGCCTTGCAGGTGTTCAGCACATCCTGAATCAGAGGATCGCGCGCCAAGGTGTACAAAGGCTCAGAGCCGATTTCCAGAAACACGCTGACAGTCTCGCCCAAGCGGCTGTTCTGGCGCAGGGCGGCAATCTGATTGTCCAGCAAAGCAGCCATCGGCACGGCGACCTCAGCCGTATCCAGGCTGTCTCCTGCCAGACGGACAAAGGCGGGAATATCGTCCAGTTTTTCAGGAGCGGCAAAGATCAGGCTGATATGGGTTTGCTGTAGCTGGCGCTGTAATTCAGGACCGATCTGGTTGGCTTGCCAGGCCCAGACCTGATCAGGCTTTAGCTCCAGAAGCCGTTCCGGGTTCACGCGCAAGGCGTCCCCAATGCGGGGCAGCTCCTTGGCAGCTGAAGGGTAGTCGCTGGAACTGTCCACGGCGATCAAGTGATCTTGAGCACCGGCGGCAAACAGGATCTCAGTGATGTGAGGGGCAAGACTAATCGCGCGTGCTGGAGCAATGGTTTGTGGGGATTGGACTGCTTGCTCTGTCGCGGCTTTTTGTATTGTTTTATCTTGCTGCTTGCTCTGTACTTCTTGAGTGCTTTGCTCTGTGCTTGTCTGTGTCTGTGTCTGTGTCTGTGTCTGTGACAGCAGCGGGTCTTGCTCCTGCGCTTGCGTCAGGATAGGAAATCCCAAAAGCAGGACGCACAGGGAATGCAAACCCCATAGCCCCAATCCGCTCCAGACAGAGCGCGTCGGGTGCTGAAGACGACAAGTCGCAGGCAAAGAGGGCATCATGCGCCTTTAAGTAAATGGCGCGGCTCTTGTGCAGATCCGCGCCAGAATCAAGCAAAGCTGATTTTACTGCTTACATGCGCCAGGCGAAGTTCAGGAACACGCTGGAGCCGGCGTTGTTATAGCCACGAGCCAAGGTGTAATCCTTGTCGAGCACATTGTTCCAGCGCAGTTGGGCCTCCAGACTGGAGGTCAGCGGGTAGCTGGCGGTCAGGTTCAACAGGCCGGAGCTGCCCAGGCGCTGTTCATTCTTTGCGTCTTCATAGCGATGGGACGCGAACAAGTATTCTGCGCCGGTTTTCAGGTCACCAAACTTGTGCTCCACAGCAACTTTGTAGTTCTGCTTGGCACGACGCACCAATTGCTTGTCGGTGTTTCGATCTTTGGGGTCGGTGAAGTCGGCACTGGCAGTCAGCGTGGTGTCGCCCAACTGTTTCATGGCAGTCAAGGTCACGCCAGTGATACGTGCTTTTTCGGTGTTGCTGGTCGTGCACTCGAAGTTGGCGTCACACACATAAGGGTTGATCATGTCGCGGATGCGATTCTGGTAGACCACCAAGCCCAGCTCAGTCGTATCGTCCGTGTAGCGGATATGGCCTTCGACGTTGCGGGATTTTTCCGGTTTCAGATCCGGGTTGCCTTGGAAGCCCCAGTTGTATGGCGAGTACAAGTCCGCGAACGTAGGTGCACGAAAGCCCGTGTTGGCGGCGACGCCTACTGTCCAGTTGCTGGTGATATCCAGGTCATAGCCCAGGCCACCCGTTACCTTGTTGCCATAGCCACTGATATTGTCGTTACGCACGCTGGCTTGCAGGTGGTGTTGATTGATATCGCCACGGTAAATCAGGGCAAAGGCATTGGTGTTGCGCTTGTCGTCCTTGTGTACGGTGCTGTGGGTCATGCGCTCTTCCAGACGCTCGGCCAGCAAGGAGACGGTATGGCCCTTCGCCACGGTCAGATCGTTTTGCCAGCTGTATTGGCGTTGCAGTGTGGAATAGCGAGAGCCAAAGGCGCGGTTTTCCACTGTTTCTTTGCTTAGCGAGGCACTCAGGCGGCTGGTCCACAACTCAGACAGCTTGTTGGTGCTGGTCAGGCCGTAGGCTTGCTGACGTGTTTGCGTGCTGGGGGTGCGGCGTTCGGACAGGCCGTTGTCGAATTGACCATCCATAAAGCTGTTGATGGCAGTCAGGCCCAGGTGTTGGCCTTGTGCCCATTCATATCCCAGAGAACCGTTCAGTCCGTGCTGGGTGTAGCCATTTTTGTCCGGGTTGTAGCTGAAGGACAGCGGGTTGGTTGCGTTGAAACCATCGCTGGTGCCGTAGCTGGAAGCCAGGCTGTAGTCCCAACCTTGGGCCGCACCCGAAAAACCGGCGCTGGCTTTGAAGGTGTCTTGCGAACCCAAGCCTACATTCCCCCATGCGCTCAAGGCACGGTCGCCGCCGCCTTTTTTGGTGATGATGTTCACTACACCACCAATGGCATCCGATCCGTACAGGCTGCTGCCCGCGCCACGCACAATTTCAATACGCTCGATCAGGGCGGGGTCAATTGCCTGCCAGTTCACCGAACCACTGGTGGAGCTGTTGATGCGCATCCCGTCGATCATGACGCGGGTATGTTGTGGATTGGTGCCGCGCAGGTAAATGCCCGTTGTAGTCTGCGGGCCCCCACTGCTGTAAATCTCCACCCCAGGCTGACGCTGCAAAATTTCAGCCACACTGCTTTGACCTGCTTTCTGCAAGGTTTCCTGACCAATCACCGTCACGTCACCCACCACGTTTTTCAGTGGCTGAGCCATGCGGCTAGGGGTAACAACAATTTGATCCAGTTTGGTGACAGGGGCAGTTTGGGCCGTGGCGATCAAAGGCAGGGCGCCCGCCAGGGCGACCATCAAAGGTCTGATGGACAGTAGTGTCATGGAGATTCCTGTGAGATGTGCGTCCCCGCACATCAGTAAGCGAAGCCGCCCACCGTGGGACGGCCATGAATTCAGGGTCGAGAAGCAGGCTGGTATCGGGCTTTGCGCGTAGCAGGTACCGTTGCGGGGGCAGCACGTTTGGCAGTTCCAGGGCGGAACCGCTCACGTTTCCCATTTGACTTTCCCAGGCCCAAGGCTGCATGGGCCGGAAAGCACCTCTTTCCGAGCGGAAAATGTTACATGCCGCTGGGGCAAAGGTTAAGTGTTTAGGGTGGATTCGCTGTACAAAGCGCTACAATTGTGGCGCCAATCCACCATTCTCGCGGCTCTTGCTGTCAGATGCCGTCAATGTCCCGTTTCGTGTTACGGAGCTTTTAGTGTCTTATCCTGCCTTGCCTTATCCGATCTCTGCCTATACGCGTGGTGCCGAGTTTGCGCGTCGTTTGGGGCAGCAAATTCTGATTCTGGACGGTGCGATGGGCACCATGATTCAGCGTTACAAATTGGGCGAGGCCGATTTCCGGGGCGAGCGCTTTGCGGATCATCACAAGGATGTGAAGGGCAATAATGAATTGCTGTCGCTGGTACGCCCGGACATCATTCGCGAAATTCACGAGAAATATCTGTCCGCCGGCGCCGACGTCATCAGCACCAATACCTTTGGTGCAACGGATATTGCCCAGGGTGACTACGATTTGCAGGGCATCAGCTATGACCTGAACCTGGCTTCTGCCCAACTGGCCTGTCAGGCGCGCGATGCCTTCAGTACACCTGAATGGCCGCGTTTTGTGGCTGGTGCCTTGGGCCCGCAGCCCAAGACGGCTTCTATTTCGCCGGATGTGAATGACCCGGCCGCCCGTAACGTCACCTTTGAGCAACTGCGTGTGGCCTACACCGAACAGGTCCGTGCCTTGCTGGATGGTGGCGTTGACATTCTGCTGATCGAAACCGTCTTTGACACGCTTAATGCCAAAGCAGCTGTGTTTGCTCTGGAAACCGTCTTTGATGAACGCGGCGAGCGTGTTCCGGTGATGGTGTCGGGCACGGTCACGGATGCCTCGGGCCGTATCTTGTCTGGTCAGACCGTGGAGGCCTTCTGGAACTCCATGCGTCATGCCCGTCCGATTACGATTGGCCTGAACTGCGCCCTGGGTGCCGCCTTGATGCGTCCCTACGTGGCTGAGCTGTCCAAAATTTGTGACACCTATGTGTGTGTCTACCCTAACGCTGGCCTGCCCAACCCCATGGCAGAGACCGGCTTTGATGAAACACCTGCCGATACGTCCAGCCTGCTGCAAGAGTTCACGCAAGCCGGTTTGGTGAATATGGTGGGTGGCTGCTGTGGCACGACGCCAGAGCACATTGCCGCCATTGCCAAGCTGTGCCGCAAGCTGCCTCCCCGCATTGTTCCTGAAGTTCCTGTCAAAACCCGTTTGTCGGGTCTGGAACCACTGAATATTGACGAAGAAACCCTGTTTGTGAACGTGGGTGAACGTACCAACGTCACGGGCAGCAAGGCTTTCTTGCGCCTGATTCAGCAAGAAAACTACGAAGAAGCCTTGTCGGTGGCCCGTCAGCAGGTGGAAAACGGTGCACAGATTATCGACATCAATATGGACGAAGGCATGCTGGACTCGGCAGCCTGTATGCATCGTTTCCTGAACATGATTGCCTCCGAGCCGGATATTGCCCGCGTGCCCATCATGATCGACAGCTCCAAGTGGGATGTGATCGAAACGGGTTTGCGTTGCGTTCAAGGCAAGGCCATCGTGAACTCGATTTCCATGAAAGAGGGCATTGAGCCTTTCCTGGAACATGCCCGTCTGTGCCGTAAATACGGAGCCGCCATTGTTGTGATGGCGTTTGACGAGCAAGGTCAGGCCGATAGTTACGAGCGTCGGGTAGAAATTTGCGAACGCGCCTACCGCTTGCTGGTTGATGAGGTTGGCTTCCCGCCAGAGGATATTATTTTCGACCCCAACGTCTTTGCTGTTGCTACCGGCATGGACGAACATGCGACTTACGGTCTGGACTTTATTCGCGGTGTGGGCTGGATTCACAAGAATCTGCCGCACGCACGCTTGTCGGGCGGTATTTCCAACGTCAGTTTCTCCTTCCGTGGCAACGAAGCCATGCGCGAGGCTATTCACACCGTCTTCCTGTACTACGCGATCCAGGAAGGCCTGACCATGGGTATTGTGAATGCCGGTCAGCTGGGCGTGTACGCCGATATCGAGCCGCATCTGCGCGATCTGATTGAAGACGTGATCCTGAACCGGGCCGAACCCAAAGGCAAAACCGATCCGGCGGACGAACGCACCCCTACCGAGCGTCTGGTGGAAATGGCCGAGAGCGTCAAAGGCTCCGGCGCCAAGAAAGAGGAAGATCTGAGCTGGCGCGAAACTACGGTTGAGCAGCGCCTGATCCACTCTTTGGTGCATGGCATTACCAGCTTCATCGTGGAAGACACCGAAGAAGTCCGGCAGAAAATCGACGCTCAGGGCGGCCGCCCCATCAGCGTGATTGAAGGTCCTTTGATGGACGGCATGAACGTGGTGGGTGACTTGTTCGGTCAGGGCAAAATGTTCCTGCCGCAAGTGGTGAAATCCGCGCGTGTGATGAAACAGGCCGTGGCTCACCTGATTCCCTTTATCGAAGAAGAAAAGCGCCAGATCGAGGCTGCGGGTGGTGACGTGCGCTCCAAAGGCCGTATGGTGATTGCCACGGTGAAGGGCGACGTGCACGACATCGGCAAGAACATTGTGTCCGTTGTGATGCAGTGCAATAACTTTGAAGTGGTCAATATGGGCGTGATGGTGCCTTGTGCCGAGATCCTCGCCAAGGCCAAGGAAGTGGAGGCCGATATTGTGGGCCTGTCCGGCTTGATCACCCCCAGCCTGGAAGAAATGGCCTATGTCGCCTCCGAGATGCAGCGCGACCCGTACTTCCGTGAACGCAATATTCCTTTGATGATTGGCGGCGCAACCACCAGCCGCGTACATACGGCGGTGAAGATCGCCCCGCATTACGACGGCCCGGTTATCTATACTCCGGACGCCAGCCGATGCGTGGGTGTGGCTACCCAATTGGTATCAGACAATGTGGAAGAGTTTTTGGCTGAAGTGCGCGAGGAATACGAGCAAGTGCGCCAGCGCCATGCCAATCGCAAAGCCACGCCTTTGATTTCGCTGGAAAAAGCGCGCGAAGACAAGCCTGCCATTGACTGGTCCACTTACGTGCCGCCACGCCCTAAATTCATTGGCCGCCGCACCTTCAAAAACTACGACTTGGCCGATATTGCCCAGTTCATCGATTGGACGCCGTTTTTCCAGACTTGGAGCTTGTTCGGCAAGTATCCGGCCATTCTGGAAGACAAGGTGGTGGGCGAGCAGGCCAAGACGCTGTTTGCCGAAGGGCAGGCCATGTTGAAGAAAGTCATTGAAGGACGCTGGTTGACGGCAAACGGTGTGATTGCGTTCTACCCCGCCAACACCGTCAATGGCGAAGATATCGAGGTCTACTCGGACGAATCGCGCAGCGAAGTCCTGTTCACCTGGCGCAACCTGCGACAGCAAGGCGTCAAGCGTGAAGGTGTGGATAGCAAGTGTCTGGCTGACTACATTGCTCCGAAAGAAAGCGGCGTGGCCGATTACATCGGCATGTTTGCGGTTACTGGCGGGATTGGCGTAGACAAACTGTCCGAGCGCTTCCAGGCTGCCGGCGACGATTACTCGGACTTGATGATCAAGGCACTGGGCGACCGTTTTGCCGAGGGCTTTGCCGAATGTCTGCATGCTCGCGTACGTACCGACTTGTGGGGCTATGTCACCGACGAGCGCCTGTCCAACGAAGAGCTGATCGACGAGAAATACCAGGGCATTCGTCCTGCACCCGGCTATCCGGCCTGCCCGGAGCACGTGGTCAAGCACGATATGTTCCGTGTCCTGCAGTGTGAAGACATCGAGATGTTCATCACCGACAGCTACGCCATGATTCCGGCTTCCAGTGTGTCGGGCTTCTACTTCAGCCATCCGCAGTCCAAGTACTTCAACGTGGGCAATATTGGTGAAGACCAGTTGCAAGACTATATCCAGCGCAGTGGTCGTACGGAAGAAGACGTACGCCGCACCTTGTCGGGCGTATTAGGCTGATATGGGAACGACGGGGCCAGCAGGGGCTAATCCGGGCGGCGCCGAGAGCGCCTCTCAAACCCGGCGTCAGGCTTTGGGACGATTTTTGCGTAATGCACGCGAGCGTATCCAGCCTGTAGACCTGGGGCTGGCCCCCGGTGTGCGCCGTCGCACTCCTGGTTTGCGTCGCGAGGAAGTGGCGCAGCTGTGCGATATCAGTACCACCTGGTACACCTGGATCGAGCAGGGTCGCGACGTTACCGTGTCCCCCACGGTCTGCGCCCGCCTGGCAACGGTCCTGAAACTGGCCCGGGCCGAGCGCCACTACCTGTTTGAACTGGCCGACTGCGCCGATCCCGAGCATTGGCAGGGCGATATTCAACCTTTGCCGCAAGGCCTGAGCGCATGCGTCGATAGCATCTCCGCCCCGGCTTACATTCTGGACCGCAGCTGGAACGTACTGGCCCGCAACGAAGCCTTGCTGGGCTTGTTTGACGGCTGGCCCGACCGTAGCGAGCAGCCCAATCTGCTGCGTTATATCTTCCTGGACCCCGCAGCGCGGGAGCTGGTGGTGGACTGGGAGCAGCGCGCCAGCCGCGTCGTGGCCGAGTTCCGTGCTGACGTAGGCGCCCATGCGGACGAGGCCGATATACAGGCTTTGATCCAGGAGTTGGCGCAGCAAAGTCAGGTATTCGCTTTCTGGTGGGGACGCCAGACCGTGGTGGAGCGGGAGGGCGGCTTGCGGGATTTCCGGCACCCCAGCCAGGGAGTGCGCCGCTTTCAGCAATTTACCTTTCGCCTGGCGATACGGCCGGATTGCAAGCTGGTGATGTTGCTGGAGGATGAGGATAAGCCGGTTTAAATTGGCTTCCTTATTATTTATTTTTAAAGATTAATTTTATTGCCAATCAAATTTTTTCAATAAAATAAATTATCAAAATTATTGATTCTTGATTTGCCGTCTTGAATTAATTATCGGATTCCCCTCAATTACTTGAGCGCCGAAAAAGACTGCATTTTGCGAGATTGAGAGAGGGAGCCGGGCGTCAGGCCATAACTTGAGACGAAATGGCGGGTTAAGTGGCTTTGATCTGCAAAACCCGATAAAAGAGACGCTTGCAGTAAGGTGTGTCCTTGCATGATCAGGCGGCGTGCCATTTGCAGCTGACGCTGTAGTCGATACGCATGAGGCGGCAATTGCGTCACCGCCTTGAACGCCCTTAGAAATTGGAATCGGCTTAAACCGGCCTCCGTTGCCAGTTCATTAAGTGAGACCGGGATTTCCGGGTGAGCATCAAGACGAGCTTTGGCTCTGGCTAACTCGGCAGATAGAATCTCTGCTTCCGTGGGCTGATTATTTCCAAGCAGTGGCACCAGAATTTGAAAAAGCTCCTGCTCCGCAATTTCATCTATCAGTCCTTGCTTGGGCTCGCGCTTTGGATCGGTTAATGCCACGTACAGGCGCTTGAATGCCATGACCGCCGAGGTGTCGCCAAGAACAGGGTGGATAAACTCCACCCCGGCGCTATGCCCCATGGACTGGGCAAACTGGGCGATCAGCTCTGGGTCCAGATACAGCATGCGCCAGGTTCTTGCCTTGCCGTCTACGGGTCTTCCATCGTGAACTTCATTCGGGTTGACGGTAATCATGTTGCCGTTGGTCGCTCGTACCTGTCCGCGACCACTGGCTGAGTCCTGAGCTCCGCTGACCAGCACCCCTATCCCAAACTGATCGTGAGTATGCCGACCAAACGATTGGCTGGACATCGCTTCAACAGCGACGATATCTGTCTGCCCGCATACCTTCGCTCTGAATTGCTTACTGACCTTCATTTGGGATATTTCCTTTGATTTTCTAAGAGCGCACTTCGTGTTCCTGGATGAGTGGGGAAATGATTATTCTAGTCGTTTTCTATTTTTGTTTTTATCAAAAAAATAGTGCTCCCTCTTGATGCCTGCGGATTTTCTGTTTCCTTGCAATATCGTTCAAGATTTTTCTTGATCAATACTATTAAATACCAAGTTACTACGTGAATTGATTTGCGTCCTAGAGGAAAAGATGTCAAGTCGCACACTTGGATATGTATTGCTGTCCTTGGCCATGATGACGGTTGGATCGACTGTCATTGCCTCCAAGCTGATCGCTGGCAACATGCCTGCTTTTTTGGCAACGGCACTTCGTTTTGCGCTTGCCTTGCCGGCTTTGCTTGCCCTGATGTTCTGGCAGCGAGAGCGGTGGCCCAAGCTGTTGTTCCGGGACTGGGTACTGTTGCTGCTTCAGGCCGGGGCGGGCAGTGTTGGCTATACGACCTTACTGATAGCAGGCTTGTCCCATTTGTCGGCGGCTGATGCGGGCGTAATCATCGGCACATTGCCCGCTGTGTCTGCGCTCTTCTCCGTGATCGTCCTGGGCGAGCGGCCAGGGCTAAGGCTGCTGATCAGCGTCGTGCTGGCGACCTTGGGTGTCATGGCAGTGGTCTGGAAAGGAACCGGCCCGAGTTCGTCGATTGGCATGTTGTACATCCTGGGGGCAGTGGTTTGCGAGAGCGCATTCATTTTGCTTAACAAACGCATCCCCGTGCCGCTGCGGCCTTTATTGCAGGCCACCACGATGACAGGTCTGGGCCTGCTGGTGTCCTTGCCCTTTGCTTTTCTTGAATTACCGCTTTCTATGCCAGATGCCGCAGCGATAGGCGCAGTGGTTTGGTATGCGCTTGTCCCTACTGTTGCAGGGTTTTTGCTGTGGTATGGCGGGGCAGCGCGGGTCAGTGGCAGCGAAGCGTCTGTATTTACGGCGGTGGCTCCTTTGACAGCCGTCACCCTGGCAGCGCTGGTTTTAGGGGAGCAGATTGGGTGGGTACAGATTGTGGGTGTTGCCACGGTCATTCTTGCCATTTTTGTGTTGACCTTCCCGGAGCGAACCCGAGCACGAACCGCACTGACGCAATAGGCAGTGTGCTTGCCTGTATTTCACATTTTCAATTGGCGAAAGGTGCCCTGCATACCATGTACTTCAATCATTCTGACACTGTGTGGAACCGCTTTCCGAGGCTGACGGCATTGGTCCTGGTTTTACAAGGGGTGAGGGTAGCTAAACTCCAAAACGATGCCCTGAACAGCACATTTACGAGGGTTGGCCAGTTGCTGGAGCAGGGGCCGGAGAGCGAACTCCCGTCTATTCAGGCCTGGCGTCAGGCTTATTCCCAGATTGGCATGAAGCCGACCCAATACCGCTGTGCGGTTGAGGCATTGCTGCGTCGCTTTCGTAAAGACGGACACCTGCCTGGCTTTCATCCCTTGATCGATACTTTGAACGCAGAGTCCATGCAGGCAGCCATTCCGATTGCGGCATTTGACTGCGCCCATATTTCTGGAGGCATCACAGTTCGGCCTGCCGATGGTACGGAGATTTACCGAACCTTTCAGGGTGAGGTCGAACATCCAACAGAAGACGAGATTGTGTTTGCCGATGAGGCCAACCATGCGCACTCACGTCGCTGGGTTTTCCGGCAGGGGGCTCAGTCCGTGGTCTCTAAAGAGTCAGATACGGTACTGGTCGTCGCGGAGGCATTACATGAGCGGGCTTATGAAGATCTGGAGGCCTTGCACGAACGCATCACGATACGTGCGGCTGAGTTGGGTGTGTCGATTCAGAGCGCCCAGATGCTGAGTCGGTCATGCAGGCGCTTTGAGTTCTTTGCGTAGCACTCCTGATAGAACAAGCATGCTGGACGAGCTATAGGACGGTTCTTGAATAGGCCTACTTCTTCTGCAAAGACTCACCATCACTGGCTGACAGCCGGGCAAAGGACAGGCTGGAGATGGCCGTAATAGCACCCAGAATCAGAAAGGCCCAGATCGTATCCTGAGTCTCCACACTGCTGGCTCCGCGCAATGCCATACTGACATTCAGCGTTACCGCTGCACATGCCACCCCCAGACTGATAGCCAGTTGCTGCGCCATGGCGGCAAAACTGCTGGCCTGGCTCATGGCTTCAGAATCCAGGTCGGCGTAGGTCAGGGTGTTGACTGCGGTGAACTGCAGGGAGCGGAAAAAACCGCCTGCGGTCAGGACAGCAATCATGAGCCACATGGGCGTGGTGGCCTGGAACATGGCACACAGGGCGATGAACAGGCCCGTCAACCAGGCGTTGACGATCAGGACTTTGCGAAAACCGTAACGCCGGATGATGGGTGGGGCCACCAGTTTCATCCCCAAGGCACCGATGGCACCGGTAAAGGTGATCAGACCCGCCGATAATGCGCTCATGCCAAAGTTGGTTTGCAGCATGATGGCCAACAGAAATGGCGCAGCGCCTAGCGAGAAACGACACAGATTGCCGCCCAGCACGGAAATGGCAAAGGTTTTGGTGCGCAGCAAGGACAAATCAATGATTGGGTAGGCAACTTGCCGGGAGTGCCAGACGTACCATGCGCCAGCGACCAGGCCGGCCAGTGTCAGCCAGCCCAAGGTATCCCAGCCCAGGGTGCCATGGCCTACGTTCTCGAAGCTGGTCACCAGAGTGGCCAGACAGATGGCGCTCAAGATAAAGCCCAGCCAGTCCAGGGGCGGGCGCTCTGTGGGGTAGTCTTCGCGGATATAGCGCAGCACCAGGGCAATGCCCAGTATGCCAACGGGGATGTTGATCAGGAAAATCCAGTGCCAGCTGGCGTACGTGACTAAAAAACCACCCACGGGCGGGCCGATGATGGGGCCCAGCAAGGCAGGCAAGGTCAGCACCGCCATAGCGCTTAAAAGCTCATCTTTAGGGACGCGCCGCAGTAAGATAATGCGTCCCACCGGCACCATCATGGCTCCGGCCATGCCTTGTATCACGCGGGAAATGATCAGTTGTGACAGGGTCTGGGACAGGGCACATGCAACAGAACTGGCGGTAAAGAGTAGAATGGCGGCCAGGAACACCTTGCGAGCACCAAAGCGGTCTGCAGCCCATCCACTGATTGGAACGAATACCGCCACGGCCAGCAGGTAGCTGGTAATGATGGTATTCATGCGGATGACGCTGGTATCCAGCGACAAGGCCATCGTGGGCAGGGCAGTGGCTACAACCGTAGAGTCCAGCATTTGCATGAACAATGCACATCCCACAATGTAGGGAATAATGCGTATGGCTCGACGCTCTTGAGGGGACATGGTCGCCGGTTTGGCGGCTTCGGTCTGTTCAGATGCCATGCGGCGAACTCTCTGGTGTGCGGTGCAGTAAACTCAAACTTTTCTGTTATCCAATTTATTTAGGCGTACAGGTATTATGGCAAAGAATTTCGAATCCGAAATTACCCAGTTTCTTAAACAGTATAAAGAGCAGAACGCGGATACCGAAGCACGGCAGCGTGAAGGCCGTTATCGTCTGTGGGACAAGCAGATTGACCAGGAACTGCAAGACGGTTACAAGGCTGCTCGCACGCCTCAGAAACCTTACGTGTACTACGAAAACAACTAAATCTGTACACCTGCGCCTGTGACTGAGATCGCACAGCAGACTGTTGTGGATACGCCAGCTCCTCAGCCCGAGGATGTGCTGGCGCGTCTTTATGGTGAGCCGCTGTTTGCGATCCCTCAGGATCTGTATATTCCGCCTGATGCGCTTGAAGTATTTCTGGACGCCTTTGAAGGCCCGCTGGATCTGTTGCTGTATCTGATCCGCAAGCAAAACTTCAATGTGCTGGATATTCCGATGGCCCAGGTCACCGGGCAGTATCTGGCCTATGTGGAGCAGATCCGCGCCACCAATCTGGAACTGGCGGGGGAGTATCTCTTGATGGCCGCGCTGCTGATCGAGATTAAATCCCGCATGTTGCTGCCAGTGCGGCGCGCTGACACGGGCGAAGAGGTGGATGATCCGCGTGCCGAGCTGGTACGCCGTCTGCTGGAATACGAGCGCATGAAGGAAGGCGCGCGTCGTCTGGACGAGCTACCCTTGATGGGGCGCGACTATCTGCTGGCCAATGCCCAGGCCGAACTGGTTATTGAGGCCATTCCGCCGGAAGTGAATGCGGATGATTTGCGCGAGGCCTGGCTGGGCATCTTGAAGCGTGCCAAGCTCAATGCCAGTCACAAGATTACGCGTGAGCAGTTGTCGGTGCGCGATCACATGAGCCAGATTCTGCGACGTTTGCAGCATGTACGCTTCATGGAATTTACAGAGCTGTTTAATGAACGCCTGGATCAGGGTGATCCGGCGGCGGTGCTTGTCGTGCATTTTCTGGCGATGCTGGAATTGGCACGAGAGTCACTGCTTGAAATCACGCAGGCCGAGCCCTACGCTCCTATTTATTTGCGCCTGACTTATATTCGAGCGCAGGCCGATGGGCCTGATCTTATTCCGTAGCGGAGAATTTTTTGAAAGTCGTCCATAACATCCAAGAACTGCGCGATCAGCTCCAGGGCCAGACACGCGTGGCATTTGTTCCAACCATGGGGAATCTGCATCGAGCTCACCTGGACTTGATGAAGTTGGCTCGTCAGCATGGCGATCCGGTGGTGGCCAGTATTTTTGTGAACCGACTGCAGTTTGGCCCTAACGAGGATTTTGATCGTTACCCGCGCACCTTGCAGGAAGATGCGGCCAAGATGGAGCAGGAGCGCGATGTGTATGTCTTGTTTGCTCCTTCGGAGCGCGAGATGTACCCCGAGCCACAGAGTTTTCGCGTCAGCCCGCCTGATCATTTGGGCCGCATTCTGGAAGGCCACTTCCGTCCCGACTTCTTTGAAGGTGTGTGTACGGTTGTGCTGAAGCTGTTTTCCTGTGTGCAGCCGCGTGTGGCTGTATTTGGGAAGAAGGATTATCAGCAGTTGATGGTGGTGCGCCAGATGGTACGCCAGTTCCAGCTGCCGGTAGAGATTCTGGCTCACGAGACGGTGCGGGAAGAGGATGGTTTGGCCATGTCTTCGCGTAATCGCTATTTGAGTCCCGAGGAACGCGCCCAGGCTCCGCAGATTTATTACACACTGCAGGAAATGAATGAGCGTTTGCAGCAAGGTCAAAGCCGCGAGGAGATCGAGGCTTATGCGACCAAGAAGATGACGGATCTGGGCTGGAAGGTGGACTATATGGCCTTGCGTCGTCAGTCGGATTTGCTGGAACCAACGCCAGAGCAAATTGCAGCTGGTGAACCGTTGGTGGCATTGGCTGCTGCCAAATTGGGCGCGACGCGTTTGATCGACAACCTGGAAATGGTTAAAGCCTGATTTCTTGTGTTGTTTGGTGAGAAAAGCACAGTTTTTACTGTGCTTTTTTTATATCTGCGTGGTTCGATTTTGCAGTCTTTGTCTTTGTCTTTGTCTTTGTCTTTGTCTTTGTCTTTGTCTTTGTCTTTTTCTGGTGCTTTGGTTGGGGGGGCAGTTCAGGCCCCCTCATGCCAGGGAGGGACTCAGTAAGACGCCACTCTGACGCGCAGCTCAGGGGGGCGGCGATTCAGACTGCTTGCATCCCTGCGCTATCTCTCGACAAGGGCACCGGTGCACAGCACCGGCAAGTAGTCAGCCGCCCTCCAGAGCTGCGCGTCAGAGTGGCTCATGGCCGTGAATGCTCATCTCTGCTGGCAGTTTATGGGGCTGGGTTTGTTGTGTTGTGGTGGGGTGTTTGACCGATCGGGGGGGGACCTAGGTGATTGTTGTGTTTCTTGGGGAGGTGAGGCAGCAGTTTTGACTGCGTTTATCCCCAATTTGAGGCGTAAAAAGATGGTTTTCCGACGCATTGAAAACCGGGTATCTATATTAGTCCTGTGACAAAAGCAGCCCGTACAAGTTAACAGTCGCGTAGTCCCTGCCTAAAATGACAAACTCTGTCTATGGTTGATTTTTCACATCGCAGGCGGCCTGTTCGCCTGGTACAGATATACGAGACTGACATGGTATTGAATAGTCATTTGCCCGCCTCTGTGCTGTTTGAAAGTCTGACTCCGCGCGAGCGCGACGTGCTGTCTTATATCGCCATCGGCAAGGCGAACAAGGTGATTGCGGCTGAATTGGCGATTTCCCAGCGTACGGTGGAGGCGCATCGGGCACGCGTTTTTCAGAAATTACGCGTGCGCAATGCGGTTGAATTGACCCGCTTTGTATTTAGCGAGCCGGGCTTGCGCGATATGCTGCCACCCAGCCTGGTGGGCAGCCTGTCTATGCCTTAGATTAGCGGCAGGCGGGAGTGGCCTGGCCGTCCAGCTCGCTGATCGGGTCGATGTCGGCTTGGCGAGTCAGATGGCTCTCCAGCGTAGGGCGTTGCTGGTTAAAGGTGTGAATGCGCAGTACGTTGTTGTTCACAAAGCTCAGATCGGCCAAGGTCGAGTCGTTGTTGGCCAGCAAAGCGATGCGGGTAGGCTGTGTGCCGATAGGTACCCAGCAGCCGCTCATGCGGTGTTCTTCGCCAGCACCCAGCGGGGTGGCACGCAAGCGCCATTGGCCGGCAGGAGCCAGGGTTACGCTGATTTTGTAGGGCTCACATGCGCCGCCTTGTGGTGGGCAGGACAGGGTGCCCAGAAAGGTTTTGGGCTCGGCCAGCTCTGGAACGCTACGGTCGACCATGGCGGCAGGCTGCTGGGCGCGGGCCGGTGTAATGGCGTGCAGGCCTTCCTGGTTACCGAAGCCTAAATTGATTTGCGAGGGGGCACGTGCGGTGCCGCTACCTTGCGCTTGGCGCAGAGCGTCTTTCTGGGTGGAGTCACGACCTTCGTTGGGGGTAGGCTGAACGGGTGCCTGGGCACATGCTGCCAGCAAAACGACCGAAAGCAAGGTAAGGGAACGCAGGGGGGAAATCTTGGTGAAAGACATGGCGGGCTTCCGTGGACTGGTTGATACCTGAATTCTACGCTAGACCAGGGGCGGCGGGACAGTATCAGGCCTATTCAGGGTAGGAGGATTGGCGCGGGTACGTTACAGTTTTGTTTTTTATCCGTGGATTGCGCATGCTGACAATTGGGCTGACCGGTGGAATTGGATCGGGCAAAAGCCAGGTGGCCAATTTTTTTGCCTCTTGGGGGGCGGCTGTTGTGGATACGGATGTCATCGCGCATGAGTTGACCGCGCCCGGTGGTCTGGCCATTGAGCCGATTCGCGCTGCCTTTGGGGCACAGGCCTTGGCCGCGGATGGTTCCATGGACCGGGATTGGATGCGGGCCTGTGTATTTGCCGATCCTGATGCCCGTCATCGACTCGAGGCGATCATTCATCCCCTGATTTGGAACGTAACAAAAGCACAGACCTTGAAAGCGCAAGGATGTTATCTTGTTGTGGTTGTACCCTTGCTGGTGGAATCAGGACGATGGCGAGACCGTGTGGACCGGATTTGCGTTGTAGATTGTGATGAAGCGACCCAGATCGCGCGTGTTCAAAAGCGCAACGGGCTGGCAGTGGCCACAATTGAACGTATCATGGCAGCACAGGCGCAACGTCAGCAGCGCCTGGATGTGGCCGACGACGTGGTTCTGAATGACGGGCAGACGACTTTGCCCCTGTTGGAAGAGCGGGCGCGAGCCGTACACCAACGCTGGTGTGCCCTGACTGCCTGACAACACGACGTGTCTGACCCTCCAGTCGACAGAAAAAGGTTTTTAAACGCGTGACTCTATACGAATACCCCTGCAATGAGCGTGTCCGGGCTTTACTGAGAGTCGAATACTTGTTCGATAGGCTGTTTCATTTTTCGGCCAACCAGGATGCGTACTCGCATCAGATCGCTGTAGCGACTTTGTTTGATTTACTGGACATCTCGGATCGAACCGATTTGCGTTCTGCTGTTCTTCAAGATCTGGAGCGTCAGCGCGTGGCGCTGGCTGCGCTGCGTGAACACCCCGGTGTTCAGCTGCAGGCGCTGGACAAGATGATTGAACAAATTGTGCGCGCTTCTGCTGACCTCTCGGCCCAGGGGAGGGTGGGGCAGGGCTTGCGTGAAAATGAATGGTTGGCCAGTTTGCGGGGCCGGGTTGCTGTGCCCGGTGGCACGTCCCAGGTGGACATGCCTTCTTATTATTCCTGGCAACAGCGCCCTGATGCCGATCGTGTCCAGGATTTGCGCCGCTGGTCGGAGTCTTTCCTGCCACTGTATCAAGGTCTGGCCTTGATTTTGCGCTTGCTGCGCCAGTCGGGTGACTCGGCAGACCAACTGGCCCGTGACGGATCCTATCAAGAAATGCTGGCAGGCAAGACCTTCCAGTTGCTGCGAGTGTGGGTGGACGCCGGTGCGTGCATCTATCCGGAAATGAGCGCTAACCGCTACGTCATCTGGATACGCTTTGTGCAGCAAGATAATCAATTGAAACCGCAGGCCGTGACGGGGGATATCCCTTTCAGGCTGGCCCGTTGCAACTTCGGCTGAAAACGCTGTTCATATAAGGTTCAGACTGCCGCTTTTATACTTGCTGTGCCAGCGTGGTCTAGCAGGGATGCGGTTTTGTCAGCGCTTGTATCTCTTTATCGTTTGAAACTAATTGCTATCGTGTTTTGGCTGCATAATGCGTGTCGCCGTCACGATCGGTAGTGCTTAAACGCTTATTTAGACCGTGCATAGAGACAATCAAGTTTTAGCCGGGGAGTATTCATGTCGGAGTTGAACACAGGCAGAGGTCGGCGGTCCCGATCCTTCTATGTCTGGGTGGTGGTAGGGCTGCTGGTGACAGCAGGCCTCGTTTATTACGCCCTGTCTTCCCCTTCCAGTACGTCCACTCCCATGCGCGGGTCTCGCGGCATGATGGGGGCGACTAAAGTCCCGGTGCAGGTGGCCACGGTCAAGGAAGGCCTGATCGATCAAACGGTCAATGCGATTGCCACGGTCAAACCTTTGCAAACAGTCGCCGTGCGCGGTGAAGTTGATGGCGTGCTCGAACGCATCCACTTCAAGGACGGCCAACGTGTGAAGGCTGGCGATTTGCTGGCCGAGATTGATCCGCGTACTTATCAGGTGCAGCTGGATCAGGCGCGCGGCCAATTGGCGCAGAATCAGGCCCAGCTAAAAGGGGCGCAGCAGGAACTGGCCCGCCACCGCGTCCTGTTTCAACAGAATTCTATTGCTCGCCAGGCTTTGGAAACCAAGGAAACGGCCGTTCAGCAACTGCAGGCACAAATCAAATCCAATCAAGCAGAGGTGGCCCGTGCGCAGGTCCAGCTGGATCGCACTCGCATCACGGCGCCTTTGGATGGTCGCCTGGGTTTGCGCAAGCTGGATCAGGGCAATCTGGTGTCTGCCGGTAGTACTGATGGCATTGTTGTCATTACTCAGACAGATCCCATAGGCGTGGAGTTCTCCTTGCCGCAGAATCAATTGAGCAGCCTGCTGGAAGCCATGAAGCAAAGCGAATCGCCTTTGCGTGTGTCCCTGATCGACAGCAAGGGTCAGCTCTTGTCGGACAAGGGACGTTTGCAGGCACTGGATAATCAGATCGACATCAATACCGGCACGCTGAAAGTAAAGGCCGAATTTGATAATGCCGATGAAACCTTGTTTGCTAATCAGTTCGTCAATTCCCGTGTCTTTTTGGGCCAGGAGCAAGGTCTGTTGATCCCATCGCACGCGGTGCAACGGGGTTCGGTGGGCACGTATGTGTACACCCTGGATGCCGAGGACAAGGTCCATATCCAGGTGGTGGAATTGGGTACGGCCACGCTGGAATTGACCTTGATTAAAACCGGCCTGAAAGAGGGCGATCGTGTGGTGGTTGAAGGGACTGACCGTTTGCGTGAAGGCTCGGAGGTCGAGGTGATGCAGCAAGATGGTCAGGTCAAGGAAAAGCCTGCGCCCGATGATGCCGCCGACAAGCCAGAGCAAGGCAAACGTCCGGGTGAGGGTCGGCGTCCACGTCCTGCAAGCGAGTAAGCCGTGAGCATGTCGCGTATCTTTATCCTGCGCCCGGTGGCTACCACCTTGGCGATGGTGGCCTTGCTGGTGTCCGGCTTGCTGGCCTATCGCATGTTGCCCGTAGCCGCTTTGCCGCAGGTGGATTACCCCACTATTCAGGTGGTCACGCTCTATCCGGGCGCTAGCCCGGATGTAGTGGCGGCCTTGATCACTTCACCGCTGGAGCGGCGCTTCGGCAGCATGTCGGGCCTGTCGCAGATGATTTCGTCCAGCTCGGGCGGGGCATCGCGCATTACCTTGCAGTTTGATTTGGGCTTGCCACTGGATGTGGCCGAGCAAGAGGTGCAGGCGGCGATTAATGCCGCCTCCAATATGCTGCCCAATGATTTGCCTGCACCGCCTATCTATAACAAGGTCAATCCGGCTGATACCCCGGTTATTTCTTTGGCGGTGACTTCCCCCAATATGCCCCTGCACGAGGTGCGCGACCTGATTGATGTGCGGGTTGCACAAAAACTCTCGCAGGTGACGGGCGTGGGTCTGGTCAGCATTGCGGGTGGTCAGGAACCGGCCATGCGCATTCAGGCTGATCCCAACGCCTTGGCTGTCCGCAATCTGACCTTAAGTCACCTTCGGCAAGCGGTGGTCGCGGCCAACGTGAATCAGCCCAAAGGCAATCTGGATGGGCCTCAGCGTTCCACCAGCATCGGCGCCAATGAACAACTGAAAACGGTACAGGATTATGAAAATCTGATCGTCAGCTACAAGGACGGTGCTGCCGTGCGTCTGGGTGAGTTGGCCAAGGTCGTGCGGGATGCGCAGGATGTGCGTCAGGCCGCCTGGATGGGGACTGTGCCTGCGATCTTGCTGAATATTCAACGTCAGCCTGGGGCTAACGTCATTGATGTGGTGGACCAGATTCAAAGCCTGCTGCCCGAGATACGCCGTTCCTTGCCGGTCGGTGTGGATGTGGAAGTCGCCACGGACCGTACCCAGACCATTCGGGATTCGGTTGACCATGTGCAAAAGGAAATGATGCTGGCCATTGTGCTGGTGGTGTTGGTGACCTTTGTGTTCCTGCGCACGTGGACGGCTACACTGATTCCCAGCGTTGTCGTGCCTATCTCCCTGATCGCCACCTTTGCCATCATGCTGATGTGGGGATTCAGTATCAATAACCTGACCCTGATGGCCTTGACGGTTGCCACCGGCTTTGTGGTTGATGATGCGATCGTGATGATCGAGAACATCGCCCGCTATATTGAGAAGGGTGAAACCGCCTTGCAGGCCGCCTTGAAGGGCGCGGCACAGATTGGCTTTACGCTGCTGTCGCTGACCATCTCCCTGATCGCAGTGCTGATTCCGCTGCTGTTCATGAGCGATGTCATCGGCCGTCTGTTCCGTGAGTTTGCCATTACCCTGGCCGTCGCCATCCTGCTGTCCCTGTTCATTTCGCTGACGCTCACGCCCATGATGTGTGCGCGTATGCTCAAGCCCGAGGACGAGCGCCAGTATGGCCGTTTCACGACCTGGTTGGGCGATCAGATGGACCGCATCATTGCGGCTTACGACCGTGGCCTGATTGTCGTGCTGCGCCACCAGACGCTGACCTTGTGGGTAGCTCTGGGCACAGTGGTGTTGACGGGCCTGCTGTACGTGATCGTCCCCAAAGGTTTTTTCCCGCAACAGGATACCGGCCTGATTCAGGCGATTACCCAAGGACCGCAAACCGCGTCGTTCCGCGCAATGGGGAATTTGCAGCAGCAAGCCGTTGCGATTGTGCTGGAAGATCCGGATGTGGAAGCCGTCACGTCCTTTATCGGGGTAGATGGCACGAACGCCACCTTGAACAATGGCCGCCTGCAAATTGCCTTGAAACCCATTGGCTCGGGTCGGGCTAGCGCCAATGAAATCATGGCCAGGCTCGATGAGCGCCTGAAAGATATTCCCGGCTTGTCGGTTTACCAGCAGTCCATTCAGGAGCTGACGGTAGACGATCAGATCAGCCGTAATGTGTACCAGATGGCCTTGTCGGACCCGGAAACGGAGGTGCTGACGACCTGGATGCCGCGTTGGCTGGATGCCGTCAACGCCTTGCCGCAGATTAAAGATGCATCCATGAGCCTGCAAAACGATGGCCTGCAAGTGCTGCTGGATATTGACCGGGATGCGGCAGCCCGTGTGGGCGTGACCAAGGCAAATATCGACGATGCACTATACGACGCGTTCGGACAGCGTTTGATCTCCACGATCTACACGCAGTCTGCCCAGTACCGCGTTGTGCTCGAGGTCAAGGATCAATATCGCCAAGGCCCCCAGGATCTGGAAAATATTCATGTAATGACAGCGGCCGGTACACCTGTGCCGATTACTTCCCTGGCGCGTATTCAGCTGGTTCCCACAACGCTATCGGTAGAGCGCTTGGGACAGTTCCCGTCCGTGAATGTGTCCTTTGACTTGGCTGATGGTTACTCCTTGTCCGACGCCATTGAAGCCATTGAAACCGTGCCCGACCAGATCGGTATGCCATCCTCGGTGGATACCCGCTACCTGGGTGCCGCCAAGGCCTTCCATGCCTCTTTGTCCAGCACACTGTGGCTGATGTTGGCCGCCGTGCTGACCATGTATATCGTGCTGGGTGTTTTGTATGAAAGCTATATCCACCCCATCACTATTTTGTCGACCCTGCCTTCGGCTGCCATTGGGGCGTTGCTTGCCTTGCTGTTGGCCGGGCGGGATCTGGACATGGTGGGGGTGATCGGGATCATCCTGCTGATTGGCATCGTGAAAAAGAACGCCATCATGATGATCGACTTCGCCCTGGAGGCGCAGCGCGAGCAGGGCATGAAACCGCAAGAAGCCATTCATCAAGCCGCCTTGCTGCGTTTCCGCCCCATTTTGATGACGACTCTGGCGGCCTTGTTCAGTGCCATCCCTTTGATGCTGGCCACCGGCTCTGGCGCAGAGCTGCGTCAACCCTTGGGGCTGGTCATGGTGGGCGGGCTATTGGCTAGCCAAGTGCTGACCTTGTTCACGACTCCCGTGATCTATCTGTTTTTTGACCGCTTTACCCGTAATGGCGCCAAGTCGGTACGCGAGTCGACATGAAACGCTTGTTAGGGCTGTTTATCTTCCGGCCAGTGGGCTCCAGCCTGCTGGCACTGGCGATGGTTCTGGTGGGCGCATTGGCCTTGCGACTCTTGCCCGTGGCGTCTTTGCCGGAAATGGATTTCCCGGTGATTGCGATTTCGGCCAATTTGCCTGGTGCCAGCCCTGAAACCATGGCTTCCAGTGTGGCCACGCCACTGGAGCAGGCTTTAGGTTCTATTGCCGGGGTGTCGGAAATGAGCTCTCGCAGCAGCGAGGGCTCCACCCAGATCATGCTGGTATTTGAGTTGGACCGGGATATTGAAGGGGCCGCACGCGATGTGCAGGCTGCTATCAACCAGGCCCGGCCCATGTTGCCTTCGGGCATGTCCAGCGTGCCCACCTACGAGAAGGTCAACCCTTCGTCCATGCCTA
The DNA here is from genome assembly GCF_032063905.1 of Alcaligenes phenolicus. Classification (NCBI taxonomy): domain Bacteria; kingdom Pseudomonadati; phylum Pseudomonadota; class Betaproteobacteria; order Burkholderiales; family Alcaligenaceae; genus Alcaligenes; species Alcaligenes phenolicus. The sequence goes on along the minus strand of NZ_DAMBOE010000003.1, from coordinate 121,678 downwards.
TCATGGTGCTGGCCTTGACCTCGCAGACGGCCAACAAGGCCCAGCTGTTTGATATGGCCAGCGGCATTGTGCAGCAGAAGCTGGCACAGATTCCGGGCGTAGGTTCGGTAGACGTGGGCGGTGGCTCTTTGCCAGCAGTGCGGGTGGGATTGAATCCCAAGGCATTGGCCTCGGCTGGTATTGCGCTGGACGATGTGCGTTCGGTGATCAATAACGCCAACAGTCTGCGTCCTAATGGCTACCTGGAAAGCGAGCAGGGCCAGTGGCAGATCAACTCGGGCAAGCAGTACAACCAGGCACGTTTTTTTGACCCCTTGATTCTGAAGAATCAGGATGGGCAGGTTATCCGTTTGGGGGATGTGGCCAAGGTCGAGGACTCTGTCGAAAACATTCACAGCATGGGTTATTGGAATAACCAGGAAGCGGTGCTGTTGATTGTGCGTCGTCAGGCGGGCGCCAATATTATCGAGACGGTCAATACCATTCGTGAACGCTTGGCTGGTATCGAGGAAATGCTGCCCACCCAGGCGCAATTGACAGTGGCTCAGGATCGTACGCCCAGTATTCGCGCCACGCTGGAAGAGGCCCAACTGACACTGATTATTGCGGTGGCCCTGGTGGTGCTGGTGGTCTTGCTGTTCCTGCGAAACTGGCGCGCTGCTTTAATTCCGGCCATTGCCGTTCCGGCGTCCTTGATCAGTACCTTTGCCTTCATGCATTTGTTCGGCTTTACGTTGAACACCATTTCCCTGATGGCCCTGATTGTCGCTACCGGATTTGTGGTGGATGACGCCATCGTGGTGCTGGAAAGCATTATGCGTTACCTGGAAAAAGGCTTGTCCCCCATGCGGGCAGCCTTGCGCGGGACGCGGGAGGTGGGCTTTACCGTCACAGCCATGAGCTTGTCGCTGGTGGCCGTGTTCATTCCCTTGTGGTTGATTGGCGGGCTGGCGGGACGCTTGTTCATGGAGTTTGCCGTCACCTTGTGTACCGCCGTGCTGGTGTCCTTGGTGATCTCCTTGATGCTGACTCCCATGATGTCATCGCGCCTGCTGCGTCCTGGGCCGCAAGAGCATGAGTCCACCAACCCTATCAGCCGTTTTTTGGGCTGGATAGGCAGCGTCAGCTGGCGTGGCTACCGTCGTTCATTGGGGTGGGCGCTCAAGCACCATCGACTGATGCTGTTCTCCTTGTTCGTCACAATTGGCTTGAATGTGTACCTCTACGCCGTAGTGCCCAAGGGGCTGTTCCCACAGCAGGATACTGGCCAGTTGATGGGTTTTTTCCGGGTCGACCGGGGGACCTCCTTCCAGTCCATGGTGCCCAAGCTGGAATACTTCCGTTCCATCCTGAATCAGGACCCGGACATTCGTTCGGTGGCCGTGTTTGCTGGTGGCCGCAGTGGCAGCACCTCGTCCTTTATTCTGGTTGAACTCAAGCCTATGGACGAGCGCAAGGCCAGCACGACGGATATTGTGAATCGTCTGCGCGAGCCTTTATCTACCACGCCGGGGGCGCGCATGTTCATGGTGCCGCAGCAGGATATTCCGGTCGGTAGCGGGGGCGGCGGGCGCAGTGGCTCTTACGACTATTCCTTGCTGGGCAGTGATCTGGAACTGTTGAAAACCTGGTTGCCCAAGGTTCAGCAAGCCATGGCCGAATTGCCAGAGCTGGTGGACGTGGACACTGGCACGGACGATAAGGCAGGCCTGGTCCAACTGGAAATTGACCGCGATATGGCCACGCGCCTGGGCATTGATATGTCCATGGTGGCGGGGACCTTGAATAACTCCTTTTCCCAGCGTCAGGTTTCCACGATTTTTGGCCGCTTGAACCAGTACTACGTAGTCATGGAAGTGGAGCCGCGTTTTGCACAGGATCTGGAGTCCCTGAAGGAAATCGAGGTCGTTGCCAAAGACGGCACTCGTGTTCCTTTGTCTGCCTTTACGCGCTTTACGACCGGCACCGCGCCGCGCAGCATTAACCATATGGGTTTGCTGGTGGCCGAGTCCGTGTCCTTCGGTTTGGCCGAAGGCGTCACCCTCAGTCAGGCAACGGCGGCCATTGAGCAGGCTATGGCGCGCATTCAGCTTCCTACACGTGAGATCCAGGCCGGGTTTGAAGGTAATACGGCGCAGATGCTCGATGCCCTGGCCAAGCAACCCATGATGTTTCTGGCTGCCTTGGTGGCTTTGTATATCGTGCTGGGGATGTTGTACGAGAGCTATATGCACCCGCTCACCATTCTGTCCACTTTGCCTTCGGCCGGGATTGGAGCATTGCTGGCCCTGATGATGACCAGTGGCGAGTTCAACCTGATTGCCATGATCGGGGTGTTCTTGCTGATTGGCATCGTCAAGAAGAACGCCATCATGATGGTGGACTACGCCTTGCAAATGGAGCGTGAGCGCGGCATGGGCTCGCGTGAAGCTATTTACGAAGCCTGCCTGGTGCGATTCCGCCCCATCATGATGACGACCTTGTCCGCCATTTTTGGTGCTATTCCTTTGATTCTGGCCTCCGGGCCCGGCGTGGAAATGCGCCAGCCCTTGGGCGTCACCATTGTGGGTGGTCTGGTGCTCAGTCAAATCCTGACCTTGTACACCACGCCGGTGGTTTATCTTTATCTGGATCGTTTGCGCCATCGCTTCATGCGCCGCAAGAACCAGACAACTTTGAATATATAAGCTGATATGCCTACTTCTAACGCCATGATTCTTCCGCGCTTCGCACTGGCTGGGATGGTGCTGCTCCTGTCCGCATGTGCTGTTGGCCCTGATTATCAGCGGCCCGAAGCACCGGTGGGCGAGCACTTTCGGGAGGAGGTACGGTCCACAGCCTGGAAGCAGGCCGAACCGGCTGATTTGAAGGATCGCGGCCCCTGGTGGGAAAGCTTCAACGATGGCGTGCTCAACACCCTGATGCAAAGTCTGAACGAGCAAAACTTCACCTTGCAGCAGGCACAGGCACGCGTTCGTCAGGCGCAGGCCACTCTGTCCAACACGCGCTCGACCCAGTTTCCGCAAGTAGGCAGTTCGGTCGGCACGACGAGGCGTGGCAGTGGGTCGGGTGATACCAGTCAAAGCAGCAGCGCCTATGACGCCAGCATCACGGTGAATTGGGAAGTGGACTTGTGGGGGCGGATTCGCCGTCAGGTAGAAGCAGGTGATGCTGGCCTGCAAGCCAGTGCTGCGGATATGGCTGCCACACGCTTGAGTCTGCAGTCTCAATTGGCGCAGACCTATTTGCAGTACCGCAGTGTGGAGTCCAGTGAGCGAGTGCTGGATGAAACCGTGGCCGCGTACGAGCGTTCTTTGCAAATCAATCAGAACCGCCTGGACGCCGGGTTTTCTGCACCGGGAGATGTGGCTGCAGCCTTAAGCCAGCTAGAGGGGGCTCGCACCCAGCGCTTGGCCTTGAATCGCGAGAAGGCCACCTACCTGCATGCGATGGCTGTGTTGGTAGGCCGCGCACCTTCCCAGTTTGAGGTGGTGCCTCATGCGCCCTGGCCTGTTGCTCCGGATATTCCGGTGGGTCTGCCATCCAGTTTGCTGGAACGTCGCCCCGATGTGGCCCGTGCCGAGCGTCGCATGGCGCAGGCCAATGCTCAGATTGGTGTGGCCAAGGCTGCCTGGTTTCCCAGTCTGAGCCTGAAGGCCAGTGGGGGTTTCAGCAGCAGTGATCTTAGCGAATGGCTGACGGCACCCGCGCGTGTCTGGTCCCTGGGCCCTGCCTTTGCCCTGACCTTGCTGGATTTTGGGGCACGCCGTGCGCAAGTCGAGCAGGCCGAAGCCAGCTATGACGAACAATTGGCTGCCTACCGTCAGACGGTGCTGGATGCGCTGAAGGAAGTGGAAGATGCCTTGTCTGAACGCAATGGCCTGGAGCTGGAGCAAGCCAGCCAGGCGCGTTCTCTGGCCGCGGCACGCGAGTCCCTGCGGCTGACGCGTAATCAGTTTGATGCCGGTCTGGTGGATTTCCTGAGTCTGGCACAAACCCAGGCTACGGCGCTGTCGGCCGAGCGGCAGGCTTTGGACCTGGAGTCTCAACGCCTGCGGGCGGCGGTCAAACTGATGGTGGCCTTGGGCGGTGGCTGGGATGTGACGACAGGTCTGAATCCTGAAGAGCCGAATGCGGTGAAAGCTGATCCAGCCGCGAAAGCAGAGTAGGTTCGGCCTGACCTACACTAACCTGACCTGACCTGACCTGACCTGACCTGAATTGAATTGAATTGATCTGATCTGATTTAAATTTGGTTTGGTTTGGTTTGGTTTGGTTTGGTTTGGTTTGGTTTGGGGTTGGCTAGGCTTCTTGGCGCTTTATTTGGTAGTTTCACCGTGCTCTCCGGCCTGGGACTGGACCGGAGCTGCAACGTCCGGTTTGACCCGTATGGGCCAAGTAAAGATTGGACTACCTCCCAAGATTGGGGCTGCAGTTTGCTTGCTTGCAGTTCAACAGCGGCTCATTCCTTGCTTGATATTGCGCGGAAACCGCCTCAGTCCTGGTCCATCCAGGCATATAGCCCATCCACCCACTCCTTGCCGTCGGCCAAGCCCAAGGTGGCATGGATCTCTTCGGCCCGCTGGTACAAGTCATCAAAGTCAATTTGTGGCGGGTCAGCAAAAGCCAGGGCGACCAGATTGCCATCGTGCGTTTCAGGTAACCAGACTACGGCCGGGAAACTCTCTTGAAGCGCATGCAGATTGCGCGCATGGACCAGTTCCGAGCCCAGCAAATTCACCGTTAACAGTCCTTGTGGCCCCAGAGCTTTGCGGCAGGTCTGATAGAAAGCTGCGCTTTCAAGGGCAGGGTGCTCGGCCTGGTCGGAGTACACATCAACTTGCAGCACATCCAGCTCGCCGTAGATTGCATCCAGATAGTCCAGGGCATCTACCGTGTGCACGTTCAGGCGTTCGTCGTCGGGCGGCAGATTAAACAGTAGGCGACTGGCTTGCACCACTTCCGGGTTGATCTCCACGGCGTCGATGCGCGCCTGGGGGAAGTGCTGGTAGCAAAAGCGTGTCAGGCTGCCTGCGCCCAGGCCAAGCTGGGCAATACGGCGTGGATCGGTCTGGAACAAGGTCCAGATCATCATCTGACGGATGTAGTGCAGCTCTAGCTGATCGGGAGCGTCCAGGCGCATCGCACCCTGCACCCAGGCAGAGCCCAGGTGCAGGTAGCGTACGCCTTCGTGTTCCGAAATAGTGACGTGTGGCGTCATGCCGGGTCGTTGTCCAGCATGTGGCGTATACCGGCAATACCGTGTGCACCGTGGTTGCGGGCGTCAGCCAAGGTCTTGGCCGACTGTCCGCCTATGGCGAACACAGGTAGTCCAGCTTGTTCCGCCAGGCTGGCGAAACGGGCCCAGCCCATGCCGGGATCGCCGGGATGGGAGGAGGTTTCCAGGACATGGCCCAGAACCAGAAAGTCCGCCTGGATTTTGCGGGCTATTTCAATATCACTTTCATTGTGCGTGGACATGCCGATCAGGCCTTTGCTGATCGCGGGAAATGTCGTCAGGGTGTCGTGGCATTTCGCGTAAAGGGCTTGGGCGTCGCTGGCGCGCAAATGCACACCATCGGCATGGTCCCACCAGCTCTCGGGGTGCAGGCTATTGACCAGGCAGCGCGCTTGGTAGCGCTGGCACAGGTTCACAACTTGCAGGAACGCTTGGTGCAAATGAAATTCGGCATCGGGCCGGGCAGCCCAGGCTGGCTCTCGAAACTGGACCAAGGCCGGGCCTTGTTGCAGGGCTTGTTCCAGTTGTTCCAGGTAGGCCGGTAAGCGGGCCGGCTCGTCGATGTTGGTAATCAGGTAGCGTTCGGGCAGTTGCAGCCATTTCAGCGGCGGTTCGGTAGCAGGCAGTACAGGGCCGACTTCCAATGGACCTTTAGGGTTGACCCAGGCAAGCTCTTGGCCTTCCAGGCACTGGGGTTCGCCTTCCCATTCCCGCACCAGGCAGAAAGAGAGTTTGACGAAATTCTTGGGGTATTCGTGTGTATAGGTGACCCAGGGGTGTGCGTGGGTGGTTTCAATGCCGAGTTCTTCGCGCAGTTCCCGTACCAGCGCCTGTATGACGCTCTCGCCCGCCTCAATCTTGCCGCCTGGCAGTTCCCACCAGCCCGGCCAGGGTTTATCGGCTGGGCGTTTTCCCAGTAGCACTTGGCCGTGTTGGTTCAGTAAAACGCCAACGGCCACTTCCAACGTGGGTTTAGACATGTCTAGCGGTCCAATCTCTAGCAAATTGACGTGCTACCCGGCCGGAGCGAGAGCCACGTTCCAGAGCCCATTGCAAGGCTTCCATACGCGAGCTTTCAATGTGTTCTGCAGGGCAACCCAAAGCGCCAAGCCAGTAATACACAATGTCCAGGTAGTCGTCTTGTTTAAAGGGGTAAAACGACAACCATAGTCCAAAGCGCTCGGACAGGGATACCTTTTCTTCAACGGCTTCACCGGGGTGGATCTCGCCGTCTGCAGACGTGGAGGCACTCAGGTTCTCTTTCATGTACTCGGGCATCAGGTGACGTCGGTTGGACGTGGCGTAGATCAGTACATTGTCGCCAGGGGAGGCCAGCGAGCCGTCCAGCACGGATTTAAGCGCCTTGTAACCGGCTTCGCCTTCTTCAAAGGACAGGTCGTCGCTGAAGATGATGAAGTGTTCGGGGCGGGTGCTGATCAGGTCAATGATGTAGCCCAGGTCGCCCAGATCGGATTTGTCCACTTCGATCAGACGCAGGCCCTGATCGGCAAATTTGGCCAGCATGGCTTTGACCAGCGAGCTTTTGCCCGTACCGCGAGCACCTGTCATCAAGACGTTATTGGCCGGTTTGCCTGCCAGAAAATGGCGGGTGTTGCGCTCAATAATGCCCTTTTGGCGTTCGATATGATGCAGGTCGTCGGTCTGGATGGTGGCTACGTGCTGGACACCTTCAAGCCAGCCGCGCGAACCATTGGTACGCCAGCGAAAAGCAATGGAATCCCAGTTGATGGGGGGTGGAGCAGGGGGCAGCCAGGCTTCCAGTTGAGCGAGAACCCGCTCGGCCCGGCTGATCAGGGTACTCAGGTCTTGCGAACTCAAGACTGTCTCCGTTTCAGGTTGAAATGCGTATTATCGCTAATTTGGCCCCTTTTTCTGTGATCACTGTTGTGCTTGACGCGTAACAATAGGCCCAAAGCGATTCAAAATCGTATAATCATCAAGTTACGGTTGGCCGATAGCGGCCCCCTCCCTTACTCGTCCGGAATTCTGTTTTGAACCTGTCCACCCTGATTGAACCTATTGCCGACGACATGAAGGCTCTTGATGTCGTCATTCGTGAGCGCTTGAATTCGGATGTGGTGCTGATACGCACAATCGGCGAATACATCGTTAGTGCTGGCGGCAAGCGCATGCGTCCTGCGTTGCTGTTGCTGGTAGCCCGCGCGCTGGCTTATCAGGGGAGCACGCACCATCTGTTGGCCGGTGTGGTGGAGTTCATCCACACCGCCACCTTGCTGCACGACGATGTGGTCGATGAATCCGATATGCGTCGCGGTCGCCACACAGCCAATGCGGTCTACGGTAATGCCGCCAGCGTGCTGGTTGGCGACTACCTGTACTCGCGCTCCTTCGAGATGATGGTGCAGTCGAACTCCATGCCGGCCATGGCTGTGCTGTCGGCAGCCACCACGGTGATCGCTGAAGGCGAGGTCTTGCAGCTGCTGAACGTACACGACCCGGACGTTTCCCTGGAACGTTACCTGCAAGTCGTACGCTACAAGACAGCCAAGCTGTTTGAAGCGGCGGCGCAAGTGGGGGCGATTGTGGCCGGTGCTTCGCCTGAAATGGAAGAAGCCATGGCCGCCTATGGCCGCCACCTGGGTACCGCCTTCCAATTGGTCGACGACGTGCTCGATTACACCGGCGATGCCCAGGCCTTGGGCAAGAACGTGGGTGACGATCTGCGCGAAGGCAAACCCACCATGCCTCTGATCCGTGTCATGGAAGTTGGCACACCCGAGCAGGTTCAACTGATCAAGTCGGCCATTGAAACCGGTGATGCGGATTTTGCCGCTGTTGCACAGGCTATCGAGCAAACTGATGCTTTGGCCTATACCCGTGAAGCGGCCAAGGCAGAAGCCCAGCTGGCTGTTCAGGCCTTGGCTGATGTTCCCGAGAGCGAATTCAAGCAGGTATTGCTGAGCTTGTGCGCGTTTTCCATCGAACGCGACCGCTAAGCAGTCACTTTCCTCAACCCGCCAAATGGCGGGTTTTTTTGTAATAAAGCGGGCTGATTCAGGGAAATTGGCGTCATTAGGCGCCTGTTCATGTTATTTTTCTCGGTTTTACTACGCTGTTGGTGGTCATGCCTTTGTCCCACAAGGACGAAGTAGCGACGATAGACATGCCTATTTGAACAAATTGGTTTGAAGCCTCTGTCAGACACAAAGGTGCAGGCCCCTTATTCCAAAGATGTAAGGAACGGATAGATGAACATTCAGCTCGATATCGCGCAAACGGTAGGTTTGGCGGCTGTCTTTCTCGTGCTGGGAGAATATATAAAGAATCGCGTTGCTGTATTGGCCCGCTATTTTATTCCCAGTCCCATTATCGGCGGATTGATTTTTGCCTTGATTGCCTTGGTTGGACATCAGACCGGCTCGTTCAACTTTACGTTTAACGACGATATACGCAATTTCTTGCTGATGGCCTTTTTCACGACCATCGGTTTTTCAGCCAGCTTCGAGTTGCTGAAAAAGGGTGGTCTGGCCGTTGCTTTGTTCCTGGGCTGCGCGGTTGTCCTGATTATTTTGCAGAACGTGATGGGCGTGACCTTGGCGACCCTCATGGACGCCAATCCCTTGCTGGGTCTGGCCGCCGGTTCGATCTCCATGACGGGTGGCCACGGTACTTCGGCTGCCTTTGGTCCAATGCTGGAAAATGCTGGTGCTGTTGGGGCTTTGCCTGCTGCCATTGCTGCTTCGACATGGGGGCTGGTAATGGGTTGTGTCATCGGCGGCCCCTTGGGCAAGCGCCTGATGAAAAAATACAATATCGACGGTCCTGCTCCACACCGTCGTCATCGTCGTCAGCACGAAGGTGCAGATGCGCCTCATGCGATGGAGACCACGGTCAAGCAAACCGTTCAGGCTGATGATGGCGGCTTTGAAATGCCGGTATACGCCGTAGTGCTGCTGTCTATCGCGATTGGTGTGGGCAGTGTCATCATTGAATGGCTGGGCGATCGTGGCATTGTCTTGCCCGCTTACCTGGGCTCCATGCTGGTGGCGGCCATCATCCGTAACGTGATCGACTGGCGTCGTTACCGCTTGCCGGAAAAAGAGTTTGAGATCATTGGCAATGTGTCGCTGGCTTTCTTCCTGGTCATGGCGCTGATGGTGATGAAACTGTGGGAGCTGGCTCAAGTGGCAGGTCCGCTTTTGGTGATCCTGATTGCCCAGACTGTCATGATGTTCTTCTTTGCCAGCTACGTGACTTTCAAGGTCATGGGAAAGGATTACGATGCCGTGGTAATGTCAGCCGGACATTGCGGTTTTGGGATGGGTGCCACGCCTAACGCCATGGCCAATATGCAGGCCTTCACGGAAGATAATGGTCCATCACGCAAGGCCTTCTTTGTGATTCCGCTGGTGGGCTCCTTGTTCATTGACTTCTTCAATGCCGTGATCATTACCGGCTTTGTGAATTTTCTGACTTAAGTACCGAGAAGCGGGCGCAATCAGCAATATCGCGGCCCTTATCAGACAGCCCCTTGGATCGATATCCGGTTCCAGGGGCTTTCTTTTTACCTGTGTTGTTGAATCGTGAATCTTGGATCGCTTCTATTTTTGAGTCCTTAAGGACTCTGTTTGCCTTGGCGCAAGGACGCCTGCAGGCGCTTGGGCTTCAATTGTGCTTGTCTTTAGGGAGTGCGCAATGCGAAGCCATGTAGTGGGATCCGTGCTGTTAGTGGCCATTCTGGCCGGATGTTCGTCCGGCGAGCCCAGTAATCCAGCGGGTTTGCCCGAGCTGGTTGAAGTGGCCGGTCCGGCGCGTGAAGTTATGCAGGCCGGTGAATACTTGCTGGATGGACGTTTGATTGCGTCCGACACGGTGATGTACGCTCCTGTTCCCACCTTGAAAGCCATGAAATATCAGGTCAGTCAGTTTGAGTACGATCAGTGCGTTCGTGCCGAGCGTTGTAAGGCTGCCGATGCGGTGGGCCAAGGACAGGCCAAGAATATGCCGGTGGTCGGCGTCAGCTGGCAGGACGGCCAGGATTACGCCGCCTGGTTAAGCGAGCGCACCGGCAAGACATTCCGTTTGCCGGACTATCTGGAGTGGAGCTATTTCGCGGACCAGAAAGTGCCTGAGTCGGCCCAAAGTGGCCTGGATGAAAACGAGCAAGCTGCCTTGTGGCTGCAGGAGTATCAGGAGAGCTACAAACGCAAGCAGGAACAGGAAGTTCCCCTGGCGCCCTTGGGGCAGGGCGTTGCCAATGCTTATGGGGTGTTTGATGCGGGCGGGCAGGTGGCTGAATGGACCAATACCTGCCACGTTCGGGTACACCGTATCAGCATGCCACGCGCAGAGTCTCGCCTGGAAAACTGCGGTGTCCGTACCCTGGGGGGCGAGCACATTGCGGTGATGCCCGACTTTATTCGCGACCCAAAAACCGGGGCGTGTTCGGTTGGTGTGCCACCGCGTTACTTGGGTCTGCGTCTGGTCACTGAAGACTAAACCTGCGCTTAGCCGCGTTCCAGAACTGCTTGTGCAAACTTGTCCAGGTCCGCAATCGTAATTTGCTTGCGGCCTGCCAAAATCAAACCTTGATGATCCCAGCTGCTGACGACGCGGCTGGCCGTGTACAAGGTAGTCCCGGCCAGGTCAGCCAGATCTTGCCGGGTTACCGGGATACTCAAGGATGTCCCTTGTGCGCCGCTTTGGCCCACCTGACGAATCAAGCGCAGCAGGCTGTGAGCCAGCCGCTGCTCCACTTCCAGACTATGAATTTCCAGCAGGCGATCATCGGCATCGCTCAGTCGTTGCGCGACCGTGTCTTGTGCAGAGCTGAGCAGGCAAGGAAAGCGTTGCGTCAGGCTGTCCCAGGACTTTTCAGGCCAGGCCAATGCGGCGCTGGTGGTTACGCTAATGGCGGTGGCCGGATAGTTGCGACGACGCAGGGCAGGGGCAATGCCAATTACGTCGCCGGGCAAGGCAAAACGTACCAGGAGTTGTGAGCCATTGGGCATGGTGCGTACGACTTTGATCAGGCCTTGCAGCAGAACAAAAAAGTGGTCGCTGCTTTGTTCCTGACGAAAGACCTGGCTGTCCTTGTCGTAGTGGATCAGCCGCCCCTCCTGCCACAGTTCGTTAATGCTGGCTGCGTCCAGCTGGGAGAAAACGGGCAGGCTGGCTAACAAGGAGGGGTAGGATATGTCAGTCATCACTTAAGCTTTCTGAGCGGGTTTTAAGCCCTAGTTTGCTGGCCAGCTTGTGCAGATTGCTGGGGTCTATGCCTAGCTGCCGGGCAGCCTGGCTCCAGTTACCGTCGGTCTCATCCAGAGCTTGCCGGATCAGCTGGCTTTGCAGTTGCTCAACGGACTGACGCAAGGATTGGCGAGGTGCACCAATAGCCGTACTGGTCGCTGCGACAGGCTGGTGGGTAGAAGGTAACAAATTGAGATTATCGGCGCTAAGCGTAAATATTTGGTTACGATCTGGCGTATCGACCAGCAGGCGGATGGTTGCCCGGCTGATTAAATGTTCTAGTTCGCGAACATTACCCGGCCAATGATAAGCCAGTAAAGCGGCTTCTGCGTCGGGGGATAAGCGAATTCCGCGCAATCCCAAACGAGAACGGTTGGTTTCCAGAAAGTGGCCTGCCAGCAGCAGAATGTCCTTATGGCGCTCGCGCAAGGCGGGGATCGTGAGGGGGAAAACCGACAGACGGTGAAACAAGTCCGCCCGGAAACCACCTTGGGCGATCTGCTGGCTCAGATCACGGTTGGTGGCAGCAACCAGACGTACATTCAATTTGATGGGGTGGTCCGCCCCCAGGCGCTGAATCTCGCCGTTCTGCAAAGTACGCAGCAGTTTGGCTTGTATCGTTAAAGACAACTCGCCGATTTCATCCAGAAACAGGGTGCCGCCCTGGGCCGCTTCAAAGCGCCCGGCCCGATTCTCATGGGCACCCGAGAATGCGCCCTTTACGTGCCCGAATAATTCGCTTTCTGCCAGAGACTCGGGCAGGGCAGCGCAGTTCACGTAGATCAAGGGTTTGTTGTGGCGTGGTGAGCGTTGGTGCAGGCGTTGTGCAAATAACTCCTTCCCCACGCCGGTTTCACCCAGCAAGAGCACAGGCAGCTCGGAGGTGGCCACCGTGTCCAGCAATTGAATGACCTCCAGCAGGGATTTGCTGTTGCCAATGATGGCGGCCGAGTTATTGCGCGACAGGTAATCGGGCGGCAAGGTGGAGAGCAGGCGCAAGCTGCGGTTTTCTTCTTCCAGCTCGCTGATGCGAATTGCGCTTTCCAACACCAGACACCAGTGCTTGAGTTCCACCAGCGTGGAGGCTGAAAACGTCCCTGGTCGCAAGGCATCCAGCGTCAGAATGCCCCAGGGCGTGCCCTGGACTTGCAAGGTAATTCCCACGCAATCATGCACCGGCAGGGGCTGGCCCAGCTTGTCATCAAGCAGGCCGTCATACGGGTCCGGCAGGGCACAGTTGGGTTCAAAGCGGGTCAGGCTGGGGGAATTCAGGATCCGCGTCAGTCGGGGGTGATCTGCAATGACAAAGTGACGCCCCAGGGTGTCATGGCCCAGACCACTGGCCGCCACAATGCGCAGCACCGTGTCGTCCAGCTTCAGCAAACCCGCCGCATCACAGCCAAAGTGCCGTGCCAGCAAATGCACCATGCGCTGCAGGCGTAACGGCCCCGGAATCTCGGTGGCAAGGTCGGCAATCAAGAGATCTAGCATGGGTGAAAAATACCCTTATGGTGAAAAATACCCAGTTTCGTCGAGGTAGTTTATACCCAGGCTGACAGAAACCCTTTGATCTATGTCGTCCAGGACTTGGCACGGTCTTTGCTTTAGATGTTTTGTCATACATTTTTAAGGACTATGACATGACCCCCGACTTAGCAGAACATCGCTACAAGGCGTGTACTTCGGTCCGTCCCCCGTTCCGGGGCCGTACCCAAACAGGTTTTGACCAGGTAACTGGGTCCTGCCAGGACCTGTTTGGATTGGGTCGTTTGATTCATCAGCGAGACGGAGAAGAAAATGCGTAGCTATAAAAAACTATGGTGGTCCCTGGTGGCAGTCACCATGGTCACCTTTGCCATCCTGGGATGGACAGGTGTGGAGGTGTATCGTCAGGCACCCCCCATGCCCGTCAAGGTAGTCACACCGGATGGCCGTGAATTTACCTCACAGGAACAGATACATCGTGGCCAGTCCGCCTGGCAAAGTACCGGCGGCATGCAGCTGGGCTCGATCTGGGGGCATGGGGCCTACCAGGCTCCGGACTGGAGCGCCGACTGGTTGCACCGCGAGGCTCTGGCCTGGCTGGATCTGGCCGCCCAGCAAACCTACTCGCTGAACTACGATCAGCTGACATCCAGTCAGCAGGCCACCTTGCGGCAGGAACTGCAGGACGAATACCGTCCCAACCGCATTGATGAAGCGACGGGCGTATTGCAGATCAGCGAACGCCGCGCCAAGGCCATCGATACCACCGCCCAGTATTACATCGACCTGTTTGGTGATGCGCCCGAGCTGAAGTCCAGCCGCGAGAGCTTCGCCATGAAGGACAACACCCTGCCAGAGCTGCAGCGTCGTCAGGACATGACCCGCTTTTTCTTCTGGCTGTCCTGGGCCACGGTAACGGAGCGTCCTGGCACTACCGTCAGCTATACCAACAACTGGCCACATGAGCCTTTGGTGGATAACCATCCTTCCACGGCCAATATCGTCTGGTCCATTGTCAGTATCGTCCTCTTGCTGGCCGGTATTGGTTTGCTGGTCTGGATCTGGGCCTTTACGCACAAAGAAGAGGAAGCGCCTGTTGCACCGGCCACTGATCCGGTTCTGGCATTTCGCCTGACACCTTCGCAGCGTGCCCTGAAAAAATATGCCTTCCTGACGGTTGCCCTGTTTGTCATCCAGGTCTTCCTGGGCGGCTTTACCGCGCACTACACGGTTGAAGGCCAGATGTTCTATGGCATAGACGTGTCGCAGTGGTTCCCTTACTCCCTGACCCGTACCTGGCATATTCAGGCAGCTCTCTTGTGGATTGCCAGTGGTTTCCTGACCGCCGGTTTGTTCCTGGTGCCATTGATTAACGGGGGTGAAGATCCCAAATTCCAGCGCCTGGGTGTGGATGTCCTGTTCGGTGCTCTGGTTGTGCTCTTTATTGGTTCTTTTGCCGGTAACTTCCTGGCTATCAAGAACATCCTGCCACCCGAGCTGAACTTCTGGTTCGGTCACCAAGGCTATGAGTACCTGGATCTGGGCCGTTTCTGGCAGATCATCAAGTTTGTTGGCCTGGCTTTCTGGCTGTTGCTGATGCTGCGTGGCATGTGGCCTGCTCTGCGTCGTGACAAGGGCGACAACCACCTGCTGGTTCTGCTGACCATCTCGACCGTGGCCATTGGCCTGTTCTACGGTACCGGTTTGTTCTACGGCGAGCACACCAATATCACCATCATGGAGTACTGGCGCTGGTGGGTGGTTCACCTGTGGGTTGAGGGCTTCTTCGAGGTCTTTGCCACGGTTGCCATGGGCTTTATCTTCCTGACCCTGGGTCTGGTTTCCAAGCGCAGTGCCACCATTGCCGGTCTGGCTGCCGCCTCGCTGTTCCTGGTTGGCGGTGTGCCTGGTACCTTGCATCACCTGTACTTCTCGGGTACGACCACACCGATCATGGCCATTGGCGCTTCCTTCAGTGCCTTGGAAGTGGTGCCCTTGATCATGCTGGGTTACGAAGCCTTCCATAACTGGAAGATGCAGAAACAAGCCAGCTGGATGAGTGATCTGCGTTGGCCTGTCATGTTCTTCGTGGCCGTGGCTTTCTGGAACATGCTCGGCGCTGGTGTGTTTGGTTTCCTGATCAATCCACCTATCTCGCTGTACTACATCCAGGGCTTGAACACCACGCCACTGCATGCACACGCAGCCTTGTTCGGTGTATATGGCTTCCTGTCTCTGGGCTTTGTCTTGTTGGTGGTGCGTTATATCTCGCCAGAGGTTCGCTACAACGACCGCTTGATGAGCTGGGGTTTCTGGACGCTGAACCTGGGTCTGGTTCTGATGATGTTCGTCAGCCTGCTGCCAGCCGGGATTATTCAGGCCTGGGCCAGCATCTCGGAAGGCATGTGGTATGCACGTAGCGAAGAGTTCATGCAGCAGCCTATCCTGCAATCCCTGCGCTGGTGGCGTACCTTGGGTGACGTTGTGTTCATTGCCGGTGCCTTGATCGTGTTTCAGCAGGTCTGGGTACGTATTTCTGCACGACGTCGGATCACGCCGGCCAAGGCAGTCGGTGCCATCAAAACATCTTGATCTCTTTTTACCGGCGCTCTCTTTTTCTATGAGAGCGCATCTGCAAGCAAACCGCCTTCGGGCGGTTTCTTTATGGCGCAGGCAGGTGTGCTCTGAGCACGAGCGCCAGACTGGTGCTTGTTTTGTAAGGTTGTGCGGCTTGTGTTAGCCGGTACCTAGGGTTAACGCTGTATTGTGATGATCAATAATAATTATTTATCATAATGATTATTAAATCAAACTAATTGGATATGGATCCAGTTTCACAAGAGCAAGGAAGGCTGATGAATATTGAACGTACAGAAGAGCAAACCGTGTCTTGTACGGTAGAGAACCGTATCGCCTGGGTAAAATTCAATCGTCCCGAAAAACGCAATGCCATGAGTCCGCAACTGAATCGTCAGATGATGCGTGTGCTCGATGAGCTGGAGTTTCGTGAGGACGTGGGTGTGGTGGTGCTCAGTGGTGAGGGCTCAGCTTGGACTGCTGGCATGGACTTGAAAGAGTATTTCCGGGAGACCGAGGCCACAGGCCTGGAAGGAACGCGCAAGGCGCAACGTGAAAGTTACGGTTGGTGGCGCCGACTGCGTTGGTTTCAGAAACCGACGATTGCGATGGTCAACGGCTGGTGCTTTGGCGGAGGCTACGGTCCCTTGTTCGCCTGCGACCTAGCGTTTGCTGCTGATGAGGCCACGTTCGGCCTGTCTGAAATCAACTGGGGTATTTTGCCCGGCGGTGGTGCCTCGAAGGTTGCGGTCGAGCTGTTGTCGTTCCGTAATGCGATGTATCACGCCATGATGGGTGAGAACATCGACGGGCGTACAGCAGCTCAGTGGGGGCTGGTCAATGAGTCCTTGCCCTTGGAGAGCTTGCAAGAGCGCGTGACGCAGGTTGCCCAAACCTTGCTGCAAAAGAACCCGATTGCCTTGAAGGCCACTAAAGATGCCATTCGTCGTGTGCGGGAAATGACCTACGACAATGCTGAAGACTATCTGGTGCGAGTTCAGGAAGCAGCAAACAGTTTCGATAACGAAGGCCGCAAAGAGGGTATGCGTCAGTTCCTGGACGATAAAACATACAAGCCTGGCCTGGGAACCTACGACCTTTCCAAACAAAAAGCCTGATAAACGGCACAGCAGGGGAGGCAGCCTCCTTGGTCTGAAGGAGAGCTGACATCACCCAATGGGAGACAACAGTGATAAGGACACAGAGGGTGGCCGCTCAGCGGCCGGATATCGGACGGCTGTTAGGGCCGCGCTCCATTGCTATTGTGGGCGCGTCTGCCACACCCGGCGCACTGGGGGCATCGGTACTGGGTAATCTGGAACGCAACGGTTTTGCCGGTGAGATTTACTTGATCAATCCCAAGCGTGCCCAGATAGCAGGCCGCCCTTGCCTGGCATCCGTTGAGCAGCTTCCTGACGGAGTGGATGTGGCTGTCTTGGCGATACCACAAACGGCCGTCCTGGATACCGTTCGTGCGCTGGCCAAGCGGCGTGTCGGTGCGGCCATCATTTTCTCGGCAGGTTTTGCCGAGGCCGGTGAACAGGGGCAAGCCGAGCAAAGCGAGATTGCTCGAATTGCGGCTGAGGCTGGCATGGTGATCGAAGGGCCTAACTGTCTGGGGAGCATCAATTATCAGCAAGGTGTGCCACTGACGTTTGTGCAAGTGGATATTCGGGACAAGACCTGCGCGCAGCAACCGTGCATCGGGGTGGTGTCGCAAAGCGGTGCCATGATGACGGTGCTGTGCACCACCTTGTCCAGCCGTCACCTGCCCTTGTCCTACGCCGTCTCAACGGGCAATGAGGCGTCCAGTGTTGCGGAAGATTATGTGGAGTTCCTGCTGGAGCAAAACCATACCCGCGTTATTGCGATGATTGTCGAGCAGTTTCGTCAACCAGAGCGCATGCTGGCAGCTGTGGCCCAGGCACGTCGTCAGGGCAAGACGCTTGTCCTGCTTCATCCAGGCAAAAGCAGTGCGGCTCGTGCTTCCGCGGCCACACACACCGGGGTTCTGGCAGGCGACTATTCCTTGATGCGCACCAAGATGGAGCGTGCGGGTGCCGTTTTTGCAGAAACGCTGGAAGAGTTGGGTGATATTGCCGAGATTGCCATTCGTTGTCCCGCCTTGCCGGCTGCGGGCGCAGCGGTTCTGGGTGAGTCGGGTGCCTTCAAAGCCTTGACCCTGGATTGGGCCGAGGCCTTGCAACTGGATCTGCCGGTGATCAGCGACCAGGACTCGCCACAGCTAAGAGCCGTATTGCCCGGCTTTGTGGGTGTGAGCAATCCCTTGGATCTGACCGCACAAGGTTTAGTCGATCCGGACCTTTACTACCGTACCCTGACGGCGTTGTTGGAGGACGAGCGTTTCTCTACCCTGCTTATTGGTCTGATTCAGGGCGATGCGGTGACCTGTGGCATCAAAATGCCCCCGGTGCTGCGAGCCATACATGATGTGCGTCCCCGTAAGGCCGTGGTGCTTGCCGGATTGGACGAGGGGGCGGCTGTCCCACCCGAGTTCATTGAGCAAATGCGTAGCCTGGGCGTTCCGTATTTCCCCAGTACGGAGCGGGCCTTGCGCGCCGTGCAGCGTTTGACAGCGTTGCAAGCACGCAGTTTTGAGAGCAGCCACAGTGAACCCAAGGCCCTAGCATTGCCGGCAGATCGCACCATTGTTCCGGAGTATCAGGCCAAGCGAATTCTGACCCAAGCGGGCATACCATTTGCTCGGGGAGAACTGGCTACTTGCCTGGAGCAGGCGGTAGAGGCTGCCCAGACGCTGGGCTGGCCTATTGCGCTCAAGGCCCAGTCTGCTCAGTTAAGCCATAAGAGTGATGCAGGCGGTGTCATTCTTAACGTTGGCGACAGGCCCTCATTAGAGCAAGCCTGGAAGCGTCTGCATGCCAATGTGGCCAACTATGACGGGAGTATTGTCCTGGAGGGTGTGCTGGTAGAAGCCATGGGGCGGCGCGGACTGGAGATGATTGTAGGGGCGCGTCAGGATCCGCAGTGGGGGCCCGTAATTCTGGTAGGCATGGGAGGGGTGACGGCGGAAATCATGCGCGATGTTCGTCTGCTGGATGCTGATCTGTCTGTAAGACAGGTATTGCAGGAGCTTGATCAGTTGCAGGCCGCAGCCTTGTTACATGGCTATCGAGGCTCCCCCAGGCTTGATCGTGAGGCGCTGGCCGAGTTGATTGTCCGCCTTGGGCAGGTGTTGCGTGGCACGCCTGCTATTCGTGAAATAGACCTTAATCCGGTGATTGTGTTGCCCCAAGGTCAGGGTGTGCTTGCCTTAGATGCCTTGATGCTGATCCAGGGTCAAAGTGGCTGAGGTCCGCCAGGGCTGACTGTTGATGTCAGCCCATTTAATTCCCTTCTCCGTCCTTCACAGGAGTTTGTCATGAGCCTGCCTTATTTGCCGGGCCGTGTACGCGTGCCCGCTTCCCCCCAACCTTCCACCTTGGGCTATGCGTATTACGTCACGATCGTCTTATTGCTGGCCTACACGCTGTCCTTTGTGGATCGCCAGATTTTGGGCCTGTTGGTGCAGCCTATCAAGAAGGATCTGCAACTGTCAGATTGGGTGTTCAGTATTGTTCACGGCTTTGCATTTGCCATTTTCTATACGTTTGTTGGAATTTTTCTGGGCCGCTTGGCAGATCATTGGAATCGCCGCAACCTGATAGTGATCGGAATGGTGGTGTGGGTGTTGGCCACTGCCGCAGGAGGCTATGTGACTGGTTTCGCCTCGCTGTTTGTCGCCCGCATGTTCGTGGGCATTGGCGAGGCCGCCCTTTCCCCGGCCGCCTATTCTATGTTGGCCGATTACTTTGCGCCCGAGCGCCGGGCTCGTGCCATGAGTATCTACACATCGGGCATATATATAGGATCGGCGACCGCTTTCATTGTGGGCGGGCTGGTCATTGAGGCGGCCAGCCAATCGGGCACGCTGGTGTTCCCGCTGCTGGGCAGCTTCAAGCCTTGGCAGGCGGCTTTCATCTTTGTGGCCTTGCCCGGTATTCCACTGATTCTACTGATGCTTACCGTGCGGGAGCCGGTACGGCGGGGCACGAAAGAGGCTGGTTCGAGCGCGTGTGCCAATTTGGCTTGCGCCCCTGATTGGCGCTATGTGCTGCGCCATAAACGGGCCTACTTTCCACTGCTGCTGGCCCCGGGGCTGACCGCCATGATTACGTTTGGCGTCACGGCTTGGTTGCCTGCTACCTTTATCCGCCAGTGGGGTTGGACTCCCGGTGAAATTGGCCCAGCTTACGGGGTCATTATTTTGACATTTGGGATTGGGGGCATGTTGGTCAGTGGCTTTCTGGCTGATCATCTGACCGCACGGGGAAAACTGGTAGGCTCGATCCTTATTTCCTTGGTAGCCACCAGCATTCTGATCGCGACTGGCGTGGCGCTGGCCTTCGCCCCTTCCGCCGAGCTTGCTTTGGTCGCTGTGGCAGCAACCACCTTCTTTCTGGGAATGCCCGTTGCCTTGGCTCCCCCTATCTTGCAGGCGATTACCCCCAATCAATTGCGGGGGCAGGTCACGTCAATTTATCTGCTTTTGATTAACCTGGTTGGCTTGGGTATGGGCCCGTTTCTGGTCGCGTATTTCACGGATTTTATTTTCTATGATGAGCAGAAAGTAGGGTTGTCATTGGGGTTGGTTTCAGCCTTGGCGGCTTTGCTATCAGCCGTGTGCCTGGCATGGGCGATTGGCCCGTATCGTCAATTGGTCGCCGGTTTGGCGCAGCAAGAGAGGACTTAAGTATGCAAGCATCACATTATCAGCCCCCATTGGAGGACTTTCGTTTTGTACAGCAATATTGTTTGCAGGCGGAGGAGGACTGGCGCCGTTTGCCAGCTCACGAGGGATTGGATCAGGAAACGGCAGATAGGGTAGTTGAGGCTGCCGGACGCTTCTGTGCCGACGTCTTGGCACCACTCAATGGGCCAGCTGACTTGCAAGGATGTCGTCTGGAGCATGGCCGGGTCTTGACGCCAGACGGGTTTGCTAAGGCCTATGCAGATTTTGTGGCAGCTGGGTGGCCTGCGTTGGCCTGCGATCCTAGCGTGGGTGGCCAGGGTCTGCCTCAGTTGCTGGATACAGCCTTGCATGAAATGCTCGCGTCGGCCAATCATGGCTGGGCCATGTATCCAGGGATTTTGCACGGTGCGTATGCCTGTCTTTATGCTCATGGCGATGAGTACATTCGCCGCACCTATCTGCCGCATATTGTCAGCGGACGCTGGTTGGCCACGATGTGCCTGACTGAACCACAAGCCGGTTCTGATCTGGGTTTGGTGCGTACCCAGGCGCTGCCCGCCCAAGATGGTTCTTACCGCTTGAACGGCAACAAGATCTTTATCTCTGGTGGCGATCAGGATATGAGCGAGAACATCGTTCATCTGGTGCTGGCACGTCTGCCCGATGCCCCTGCCGGTACCCGAGGCCTGTCTTTGTTCTTGTCCCCGCGCCTGATTCCCCAGGAGAGTGGTTTGGTTTCCAATACGATCTATTGCGATGGTATTGAGAAGAAAATGGGTATTAAAGGCAGTGCTACCTGCACGATGCGTTTTGAGGCTGCCCAGGCCTGGTTGCTTGGCAAACCGCATCAGGGTTTGGCCGCTATGTTTGTCATGATGAACTCGGCTCGCTTGCATGTTGGCTTGCAAGGCTTGGGGCATGCAGAGGCTGCTTGGCAACTGGCACGCTCGTATGCTCATGAGCGTCATCAGATGCGGGCGCAGCCCCGCCCGCCAATGGCCACGGGAGCCGCGGACCTTATTGCCCATCATCCCGCCATGCAACACATCCTTGCCGACTTGCGCGTCTGGACGGAAGGCATGCGGGTGATGGCGGGGTGGACAGCACATCAGCTTGATTTGGCGCAGAGCCTGCCAGAGGGCGAGGAACAGACGCGGGCTCTGGCTCTGGCCTCTTTGCTGACACCCGTTGTCAAGTCGTTTTTTACAGAGCGGGGCTTTGTCTTGGCCAGCGACGCATTGCAAGTTTTCGGCGGCTATGGGTATGTGCATGAGTATCGTATTGAGCAAACGCTTCGGGATGTGCGTATTGCCATGATTTATGAGGGGACTAATCAGATCCAGGCCCTGGATCTGTTGCAGCGCAAGATCGCCTCTGTGGGCCCAGAGGCTTTGCAGCCTTTGCTCCAGACCTGGCGCAGCGAAGCGGACGCTTGCCTGAATGCGATGGCCGATTGTCCGTGGGGGAAAGCATTGCGGCAGTGGAGCGACCATCTGCACGAAGTGACGACTCATTTGTGTAGCCTTGCTCAGCACGATACGCAGGTGCTGGCTCGGTGTGCGGAAGACTATCTGCGCTTGGTCGGTACCGTGTGTATGGCATTTGCCTGGGCACGGGCAGGGCGGGTTAGTCGCTTGCAGGCCGATACCCGTTTGTGTGAGCGCAAGGTGGCCAGTGCCGATTATTTCTTTGATCATGGTTTGCTGAACGCCCGCTATTACGTGAGCAGGATAGAGGCGACAGCGGCAAGCACAGTGCCTATGCAAAAGCTCGTCTGAGACGGTTGGCGGGTCTATGTTCTATGATTGATGTCTGCACCGATCAACGGTGTGCCGCTCAGGATGGTGTCGATAGTGTGTCGACACTATCTTGCAGGCGTTTTTTTCTTTTTAGTCAGACACCAACTCATGGACAGTGCCCTCGAATCCGCTGTTGACCAGTCGCGCCTTTTGCGCTTTCTGGGCTATCGCCTCACGCGAACGGAAATTCATATTCATAAGCTGTTTGCACATCGGGTTGCCGAGCATGATCTCAAGCCCAGCGAATTTTCTATTTTGATATTGCTCGATGCCAATCCGGGAATCTATTTGCGCCAATTGGGTGAAACCTTGGATATCTCGCCGTCCAATCTGGTGCCGGTGGTCGAGCGTCTGGTCAAGCGTGGTTTGATCCAGCGTCATTCAGACCCGCGTGATCGGCGTTTGCAGCAATTACATCTGACTGACCAGGGCCAGACTTTGCTCTTGCCAGCTGAAGAGCAGGTCGGAAAACTGGAGGAGGAATTGGAACAGATTCTCACCGCTACCGAGCGGCGCCATTTGTTCTCGGCCCTGGACAAACTGATGGCTGTCCAAGAGAGTCGCGAAAGCTGATCAGTTGCAGAACAGTTGAGCAGACGATCCTTGCGAATCTGGTTGCGGCGTATCGTCAACAGGTATTTTTAAAACCGCCTTTGAGGCGGTTTTTTTTGTGCGCATCGCCAATGCTTGCGCTGCAACAAAGATGACGTAGCCCAAGTGCGTTCAAATACATCCTGTAACTGTTAGAGCAATCAACTATTTAATCAGCAGGCATCACGCCTGGATCAAACCGGAGGTAGTATGGAACGTCGTCATTTCTTGAAAAGTGCTGGCCTAGGTGTCGCCGCAGGAACGACTTTGCTGGCGGCTCAAGTACAAGCCCGCGAGACGGCTGCACCAAAAAAGAACGCGCCCTGGCTGGCCGCGCGTACAGAAGCCCAGATCGCCAAGCTGGAGCGGGTCAAGGTGGATCTGGTTGCGCCTCCTATGGTCCACAAGCACGAGCAGAAAGTAGGTCCCGAGCCGCGCGTGGTGGAGTTCCGCATGAGCATCGTGGAAAAAGAGATCGTGGTCGATCGCGATGGCACCACCATGCACGCCATGATGTTTGATGGCTCCATGCCCGGCCCCACCATGGTTGTGCATGAAGGCGACTACCTGGAGCTGACCCTGGTCAACCCGGCCAGCAACACCATGCCGCACAACATCGACTTTCACGCCTCGACTGGCGCGCTAGGCGGTGCCAAGTTGACCAACGTGAACCCCGGCGAACAAGCCACACTGCGCTTCAAGGCCGACCGCACGGGTACGTTTGTGTACCACTGCGCACCCGAAGGCTCGGTAGCCTGGCACGTGGTCCAGGGCATGCACGGTACCGTTATGGTTCTGCCGCGTGATGGCCTGAAAGACTCGGCTGGCAATTCCTTGCATTACGACCGTGTCTACACCATTGGCGAGTTTGACCTCTACATCCCTCGTGATGAGAAGGGCAACTTCAAAAAGTATGGTTCCTCGGCTGAAAGCTACGGCGATACCCTGGAAGCCATGCGTGGTCTGATCCCCAGCCACGTGGTGTTCAACGGCAAGGTCGGTGCCTTGATGGGCGACGGTGCCATGAAGGCCAACGTGGGTGAAACCGTGCTGTTCATTCACTCGCAGGCCAACCGCGACACCCGTCCTCACCTGATCGGTGGTCACGGTGACTGGGTTTGGGAACTGGGCAAGTTTGATGATCCACCTGCCAAGAACCTGGAAACCTGGTTCATTCGCGGCGGTTCGGCCGGTGTGGCGCTCTACACCTTCAAGCAGCCTGGTGTGTACGCCTATGTGAACCACAACCTGATCGAAGCCATGGAACTGGGCGCAGCAGGTCACGTTCTGGTCGAAGGCGAATGGAACGACGACTTGATGAAGCAAGTCAGCCCTCCCGGCCCGATCAAGGGCTAAGCAGGGTTGGCACCCGGTATGCAGAATTGAGAACCAGAAACACCCATCATTTCCGTCCGGGCTTCAAGGCAGTTATTGGATAGTGATTAGTTAGTGAAGAAGCAAGAGGTTCGAACCATGAAAAACGGGCCTCTTGTACAGAAAACGAAGTATCAGCCAGGCATGCGTTCATGCCGACTGTTTAAAGGGTAAACCCATGAGAACCTATCGCCCCGCCACCATGATGTACTCCGCAATGGCCGCTTTGTTTTTGCTGGCCGCCGCACCTGCAGCACATGCCAACTCGGACGAAGCTCTCAAGCTGTACAAGTCTTCGTGTATGGTCTGTCATGCATCGGGTATGGCCAATGCCCCTCGTTTGGGTGACAAGGCTCGTTGGGAGCCCCTGATCGCCCAAGGCGAAGATGCCATGATGCAAGTTGTGCTGAACGGCAAGGGCGCCATGCCCCCACGTGGTGCAGCACCCAAAGCAACCGATGAACAATTGCGCAGCGTTGTGCGCTACATGATTGAAAAAGCCAGCTAAGGCGCTGGCTTTTTCAGGCTGGATTTACAGGCTCCAGTCGTAATCAACCGTCAGTGGCGCGTGGTCGCTGAAACGTTCTTCCTTATAGACCGTTGCACTGCGCGCCTTGGCAGCAATACCTGGGGTGGCAATTTGATAATCAATGCGCCACCCCACATTTTTGGCCCAAGCCTGGCCGCGGTTGCTCCACCAGGTGTAGCACTCGTCCGTGGTATCGGGATGCAGGCTACGGTACACGTCCACCCAAGCCAGTTCGCCCAGCACTTTGCTCATCCAGGCGCGTTCTTCTGGCAGAAAACCGCTGTTTTTCAGGTTGCCTTTCCAGTTCTTCAAATCGGCTTCGTGGTGCGCAATATTCCAGTCACCACAAATAATGAACTCGCGGCCGGTATCGCGGTGTTCCTGCATCAAGCCATTAATCCACTGCTCAAAATGATCCAGAAAGCGATACTTGGCGGTTTGACGCTCGTCGCCCGATGAACCCGAGGGCAGGTAGGCGCTGATCACACTAAGGTCGTTCCAGTCGGCGCGGATAATGCGGCCTTCAGCATCGAACTCTTCGCAGGCCATGCCTTCGGCCACGCTTTCTGCCTTGTGGTTCAGGTACAGGCCTACACCGCTATAGCCTTTTTTCTGAGCATGGTGGAAATGCCCGTGGTATTGACCGGGGTTGGTCAGATCGGGGGTCAGATCAGGCTCGCTGATCTTGATTTCCTGCATGCAGACAATATGAGGTTTCTGGGCTTCCAGCCAGGCGGGCAGGCCTTTACGAAAGGCGGCCCGAATACCGTTGACGTTTAACGAGGTGACGCGTAACACGTGGCAATTCTCCTTATAGCGTCAGCACTTTAACCCGTAACCTGCCTGGATGTCAGTGGCCGTCAGAGCTTGTTACGACGCTGAGCCGAAGCGGTAGCTGGACACGGTCAAGCCACCAAAGGCCTGGGTTTCGTGGTGGAAGCGATGCGCTGCGTCGCCACGCGCAGCACCAGCGGCCACCATGAGGGGAACCAGGTGATCTTCGCGGGGATGGGCAACACGTGCGGCCGGGGCCTGTTCCCAGTCCATCAAGGCCTGACGACGGGCGGCAGGGTCCTCCAGGCTCAGGCTTTGATGCAGCCAGGCATCAAACTGGGCAGAGGGCTGCACACCGCCAGGGCCCATATTGCGCAGGTTGTGATAGCTCAGACCGCTGCCAATAATCAGCACCTCTTCGTCTCGCAAAGGCGCAAGCGCCTCGCCCATGGCGTAGTGCAGGGCCGGGTCGTAGTTGGCGTGAATGGACAGTTGCACCATAGGCACTTTGGCTTGCGGATAGATCACATAAGCCGGTACGAATGCACCGTGGTCAAAGCCACGCTGCGAATCCAGATGAGTGGGCAGGCCAGCGCCTTCCAGCAAATTACAGACCTGTTGGGCCAGAGCAGGATCGCCTGGTGCAGGGTAGTGAATCTCGTACGTGTGGGGCGGAAAGCCGTAATAGTCGTACACCATGCTCGGTTGTGCTGCGGCGGCAACCAGCAGATTGGCTTGTTGAGCTTCCCAGTGGGCGGAGACCATCAAGATCGCTTTGGGTGTGCGGCCCAATTGGCGTGGAATATCCTGCAAGGCAGCACGTAGCGGCGCGTACATGGTTTGCGCTTCAGGCATCCAGGGCCAGGGTCCGCCACCATGCGAGATGAAGTAGGTGGGCATTGTCATGATGATCTCCTGCCCCTGCCCTGATAGGGGCAGGGGATAAGGGGTTGGTTAAGGCGTCAGGCTTTGCCGCGGCCTGCGTCAATACTCCATGGGCCTGGGCCGGCAAAGGCCAGGTACAGGAAGGCAAAGCAGAACAGAACTGCCGCCTCACCGCCATTGAGGATAGGTGTTGCGAAGGTACTGCCGCTGGCGTGGCCAATAAAGTAAGCGAAGGCGCACAGGCCCGAAGCAATAAAGGCCGCAAAACGAGAGAACAGACCAATCACCAGCAAGACACCCAGAACCAGTTCCAGAATGCCCGCAATGCCGTAAATGGAGCTGATTTGCAGGTTGGCAAACATGTCTACTTTGGGGAAACCCAGGATCTTGGCAGTACCGTGTGTCAGCAGGAGGTAGCCTGTAACGATGCGCAGCAGGCTAAGGATGCGAGGAGTCCAGCTAGAGGTAAGGGCGCTCATGTATGTTCCTTTGGAAAGTTGACAGTATCGGTAAACGAAGCACTGGCCCGGCGTAGTGACAAAAGCTCTGTGTCAGGCATGACGTGATGTCATCCTGGTGCTGGTCCCGCCCATTCAAGGCCCAGACAGGCACCGGGTTAGCGCTCGTTCAAGATTAATCAATTACTATCAGGAAATAAACAGGCCTATTTTCATTAGTTACTTTCTTATTAGGAAAGCATGGATACGATTCAGAGTTTGCGGGTGTTCCGGGAAATCGTCGCAGCGGGCAGCTTTGCAGCGGCGGCGCAACGCTTGGATATGTCTGCGCCCATGGTCAGCAAGCACTTGGCCAATCTGGAAAAACAGCTGGGCGCCCGCTTGCTTCATCGCAGCAGCCGTCGTTTGAGCCTGACAGAGTTGGGGCAAACCTACTTTGATTATTGCTTGCAGGCACTCGATACCCTGGAGCGCGGACAGCAGGCATTGTCGGGTTCTGAGCATCAGCCTCAGGGGGTATTGCGGGTGACCGCTCCCGTGTGGTTTGCAAACCGCAAAGTGGCACAGCTGTTGCAGGATTACCAAACGCGCTTTCCGGAAGTGACTCTGGATATGAGCCTGAGCAATCACAAAGTGGATTTGGTGGCGGAAGGTTTTGACCTGGCCTTGCGGGTGATGCGCGAGCCTGCGCCGCATCAGATTGCACGTCTTATTTGCCCCACGCCCTTTCATCTGGTGGCCAGCCCGGAGTTTGTGGCCCACCACGGCATGCCGCGTAACTGTGCGGAGGTGATGCGTCTGCCTGCTATCAGCCCCAGTTATTTGCAGCAGCCCAGTTTTGAATTTTTAGGGCCGGACGGGCCGGAGTCCTTGCGCCTGAATCCCTTTATGCGTTCGGATAACACCAATCTGACCTATTACAGTGCTTTGGGCGGAGCAGGGCTGGCCTATTTGCCCGAATGGCTGGTAATGGATGACCTGGACAGTGGTCGACTGGTTCGCCTGTTGCCCGATTACACTGAAGAGCTGCAACAACTGCATGCCGTCTATGCCAGCCGTCGCTATTTGACACCTAAAGTGCGCAGTTTTATCGACTTCTTGCTGGAAGAACTGGCCGAACCTGCCAAGTGATGGCTCACATCACGCTAAAATGCCTTTCGTCTCTATCTTTTTCATACTCTGTCATGTCGGCTAATAACGATAATCGTCGCAATTTTGTGCGCTTTTCCCTGGAACAGGGAGTGCTGCGCTTTGGGGAATTCAAGGTCAAGTCTGGCCGTTTGAGCCCTTACTTCTTCAATGCCGGCCTGTTCAATACGGGACGTAGTGTGGGTCAGCTGGCCCGTTTCTATGCCCAGGCTTTGCTGGATTCGGGCGTGTCTTTTGACATGCTGTTTGGTCCTGCCTACAAAGGGATTCCTTTGGCCGCCGCAACTTCGATTGCTCTGGCTGAACACCCGCAAATCGGTGATCGTGATGTGCCCTTTGCTTTCAACCGCAAAGAAGCCAAAGACCACGGCGAAGGCGGCACCCTGGTGGGCGCTCCCTTGCAAGGCAAGGTCGTGATTATTGATGACGTGATCACGGCGGGTACGTCCGTGCGCGAATCCATGCAGATCATCAAGGCCGCAGGTGCAGAACCAGCTGCGGTGCTGATTGCTCTGGACCGTATGGAGCGTGCCGGTAATGATCAGGAGCTGTCCGCGCATTCTGCAGTGCAGGAAGTGGAACAGACTTACGGTATTCCTGTGATCAGCATTGCCTCTTTGGCTGACATCATGGCGGTGCTGGCGGACGACACCACTTTGGCGGCTCACGCTCCCCAAGTGAAAGCCTACCGCGATCGCTACGGTGTCTGATTATCTGCGTTTGTTAAGCAGGGTTCAGCAGTAAAAAAAACACCAGGCCTTGGCCTGGTGTTTTTGTATCCGCCAAGCGCAGAGTCCGGACTTAGGCGTCCAGCTTTTGCTTGAGCATTTCGTTGATCTGCTGCGGATTGGCCTTGCCCTTGGCAACCTTCATCACCTGACCGACCAAGGCGTTGAAGGCCTTTGGCTTGCCGGCACGGTGCTGCTCGACGATGCTGGGGTTGGCGGCCAGTACTTCGTCCACCATGGCCTCAATGGCACCTACGTCATTGATCTGCTTCAGGCCACGGGCGTCGATGATGGCATCCACATCGCCATTGAGCTCGCCGTCCCACTGCGCCGCGAACACGTCACGGGCAATCTTGTTGGAGATGGTGCCGTCAGCAATACGGGCAATCAACTGAGCCAATTGCGCGGGGCTGACTTTGGACTGCTCAATGCTCAGCTCTTCACGGTTCAAGGCAGCCGAGAGCTCGCCCAGAATCCAGTTGGCGGCCAGTTTCGCGTTCGCCTTGGAGCCCGCTTGCAAGATGGCTTCGAAGAAGTCGGCCGTTGCACGATCTACCGTCAGTTGCGAGGCATCGTAACGGCTCAGTTCAAACTCTTGCTCGAAGCGAGCCAGTTTCTGGGCGGGCAGTTCAGGCATGTCCTGACGAACCTGCTCGATCCACTCTTCACTGATAAACAGAGGTGGCAGGTCAGGATCGGGGAAGTAGCGGTAATCGTGTGCATCTTCCTTGCTACGCATGCTGCGGGTCTCGTCACGGTCCGAGTCGTACAGGCGCGTTTCCTGGATGACTTTGCCACCGTCCTCGATCAGCTCGATCTGGCGGCGTGCTTCGTATTGAATGGCACGTTCCAGGAAGCGGAAGGAGTTGATGTTCTTCAGTTCGCAACGGGTGCCAAATTCTTTCTGGCCTTTGGGGCGTACCGATACGTTGGCATCCACGCGGAAAGAGCCTTCCTGCATATTGCCGTCGCAAATGCCCAGCCAGACTACCAGGCTGTGCAGCGCGCGTGCGTAGCCCACAGCTTCAGCCGCCGAGCGCATTTCAGGTTCGGACACGATTTCCAGCAGTGGAGTGCCTGCGCGGTTCAAGTCGATCCCGGTGCTGGACTCGCCGTAAGGACCACGGAAGTTTTCGTGCAGGGATTTACCGGCATCCTCTTCCAGGTGCGCGCGTGTCAGATTGATGGTCTTTTCTTCACCGTCCAGCATGAAGCTGACCGTACCGCCGCTGACGACGGGAATTTCCATCTGGCTGATCTGGTAGTTCTTGGGCAGATCAGGGTAGAAGTAGTTCTTGCGCTCGAACACGGAGCGCGGCGCAATGTGGCCGCCTACGGCCAAACCCAGGCGAATGGCCCGTTCGGCAGCGCCACGGTTAAAGACGGGCAGCGCGCCGGGCAAGGCCATATCGACTTCGTTGGCTTGCGTGTTGGGCAAGGCGCCAAAGCGGGTGCTGCTGCTGGAGAAGATTTTGGATTCGGTCGAGAGCTGGGTATGAGTTTCCAGCCCGATCACAATTTCCCATTCCATTATTGTTGTCCTGGTTGACGTTGATGCCAGTCGGTGACTTGCTGGAAGCGGTCGGCAAAGGCCAGCAACTGGCCTTCACGGAAGTAGTTGCCAATGATTTGCAGGCCGATGGGCAGGGGGCGCTCATCCTTGCTGAAGCCGCAAGGAATGGACATGGCGGGCAGGCCGGCAAGGCTGACGCCCAGTGTGTAGACGTCGCCCAGCCAATCGGTGGTGGGGTCCTCGATGGTGGCACCCAGCTTGCGGCCCAGAGCCGGTGTGACGGGGCCCAGGATCAGGTCGCACTGTTCAAAGACTTTCTGGAAGTCGTCCACAATCATGCGGCGCACGCGTTGGGCTTGCAGATAGTAGGCGTCGTAGTAGCCATGCGAGAGCACATAAGTGCCGACCAGGATGCGGCGCACCACTTCAGGGCCAAAGCCTTCCGAGCGCGAGCGCGAAATCATGCTGTTCAGATCGGTGTACTGGCTCGCGCGGTGGCCAAAGCGTACGCCGTCAAAGCGCGACAGGTTGGTGGAGGCCTCAGCGGGGCTGATGACGTAATAAGTAGGGACAGACAGCTCTGTCAGGGGCAGTTGCACGGTGACGCGCTCTGCACCCAGGCTTTCGTAGGTTTTCAGGGCGGCTTCAATGGCGTCGGCAACGACCGGGTCCAGGCCGGGGCCAAAGAACTGGGCGGGCACACCAATACGCAGGCCTTTCAGTGGCTGGCTGCCTTGGGCTTCTTGTTGAGCCTGTTGCTGTTCAAATTGCTGGCGAATGCGCGCACCGTTATTGGGCTGGTCGTCGCAAAATTCCAGGCTGGTGGCATCTTGCGGGTCGAAACCACACATGTTCTCCAGCAGATCCAGCAAGTCGCGTGCATTGCGGGCGATAGGGCCGGCCTGATCCAGGCTGGAGCCGTAGGCAATAATGCCGAAGCGGGAAATCGTGCCGTAGGTGGGCTTGATGCCGCTGACACCACACAGGGCGGCAGGCTGGCGAATCGAACCGCCGGTATCGGTTGCAGTCGCACCCGCTACCAGGCCAGCAGCGACAGCGGCGGCAGAACCGCCCGAGGAGCCACCGGGCACCATGGAGTGATCCCAAGGGTTGCGCACGGGGCCAAACACGGAGCTCTCGTTGCGCGAGCCCATGGCGAACTCGTCACAGTTCAGCTTGCCCAGCGAGACAGCACCGGCTGCCTGCAGCTTGGTCACGACCGTGGCGTCAAAGGGGCTGACGTAGCCTTCCAGCATTTTGCTGCAGGCGGTGGTCTGCCAATCCTTGGTGACAAACAAATCTTTGTGGGCGATAGGGATGCCGGTCAGTGGACCGGCCTTGCCTTGAGCAATCAGGGCGTCAGCGGCATCGGCCTGGGCCAGGGTCAGGGCAGCGTCCTGCTGCACGAAGGCATTAAGCTCTTTTTGACGGGCGCTGTTGTCCAGGGCTTGCTGGGCCAGCTCGCGGGCACTGACGGTTTTGTTTTGCAGAGCTAGTCGCAGCGCTGCAATAGTCGCGAATTCAGGGGTAAAAGACATGGTTTTGCTTTATTCGATGACCGTGGGCACCAGAAACAGGCCATCCTGCTCGGCGGGGGCGTTGCGCATCATGGCCTGGCGGCTTTCTACCGTTCCGGAAGGCAGGGCCTTGTCCTCGCGCAGACGCAGACTGATCTGCTGGCGGGCGGACAAAGGGTGGGCCATGGGCTCAACGCCTTGAGTATCAACGGTTTGCAAGGTCTGGATCAGGCCCAGGATGCGCGTCAAATCGTGCTCGACCTGGGAGGCTTGTTCAGCAGAAAGATCAAGGCGCGCCAGTTGCGCTATACGGGCAACATCCTGTTCAGTGATAGACATGTGGGTGGGTACTGGAAAATGAGTAATAAAAAAAAGCGGAAATCCGTCAGTTAGGGACAGTTTGGCACTTTTACAGCAAATGCGGGGGTTACAGAACTTAACTGACCATTAAAACAGTCCTAATGTAGAGCAATTATAAGTTATCATTGACCGTTTCCTTCCCAGGTATTTTTGAATTCGTTGCCTGGTTCTTGTGCCTGTCGTTTTACGCTTGAGTTCCGCGCCGAATTTACCTGCCTTTTCCCCCAAACACTTTACACTTTGCGCGCCCATGTTCGGATTCCTACGCAGTTACTTTTCCAGCGATATGGCAATCGACCTCGGTACGGCCAATACCCTTATCTATGTACGCGGCAAGGGTATCGTACTGGATGAACCGTCCGTTGTAGCCATCCGCCATGAAGGTGGACCTAATGGTAAAAAAATCATTCAGGCCGTTGGGCAGGAGGCCAAGCAAATGCTGGGTCGGGTGCCTGGCAATATTGAAGCCATCCGGCCCATGAAGGATGGTGTGATCGCGGACTTTACTGTTACGGAGCAAATGCTCAAGCAGTTCATTCGCATGGTTCACCCCCGCAGCATGTTTGCTCCCAGCCCTCGTATTATCGTGTGTGTGCCTTGTGGCTCCACTCAGGTAGAACGTCGGGCCATCAAAGAATCCGCATTGGGCGCTGGTGCCAGCAAGGTCTACCTGATTGAAGAGCCCATGGCAGCAGCAATCGGCGCCGGCCTGGCCGTGTCCGATGCCAGCGGTTCCATGGTGGTGGATATTGGTGGCGGCACTACTGAAGTGGCCGTGATCTCCTTGGGCGGTATGGTCTATAAAGGTTCGGTTCGTGTCGGTGGCGACAAGTTTGACGAAGCCATTATTAATTACATCCGCCGCAATTACGGAATGCTAATTGGTGAACCGACGGCTGAATTGATCAAAAAAGAAATCGGTTCCGCATTCCCTGGTACTGAAATTCGCGAGATTGAAGTCAAGGGTCGTAATTTGTCCGAAGGGGTGCCACGCAGTTTCACGGTGTCGTCCAACGAGATTCTGGAATCGCTGACCGATCCCTTGAATCAAATCGTTTCCGCGGTTAAAACCGCTCTGGAACAAACTCCTCCAGAACTGGGTGCGGACATCACTGACAAGGGCATCGTCCTGACAGGTGGTGGTGCTCTGGTTCATGACCTGGACCGTCTGCTGCAAGAAGAGACCGGCTTGCCCGTCGTGGTGGCTGAAGATCCTCTGACCTGCGTGGTACGGGGTTGCGGCGAGGCTCTGGAACATCTGGAGCGTCTGGAGTCCGTATTCATTTACGATTGATCTTTGCTTGGCCTTCACGGCAGTGTCTGCCTGTGGGGGCAAGCGATCGAGTGCTTGAGTAATGCGAGAACAAGGCTCCATCCGGCTATTTAGGCGCGGCTCATCAGCTGAGCTGCGTCTGGCCGCTCTTTTGGTGCTGGCTGTGGGCTTGTTGATTACTGACGCTCGTTATGCGGTGCTCGAACCCGTGCGTCAGGCCGTGGCCACTGTGCTGTATCCCTTTCAGCGTGTCATGCTGGCCCCTCGCGATCTGGTTACTTATTTCAGTAGCTGGACCGACGCTGCCTCCACCGCCCGTTCCGAAAAAGAAGCCTTGCAACGCCAGCGTATCGAGCTGGCTCAGTTGTCTACCCATGCCGCTCAGCTGTCTGCTGAGAACGAGCAGCTGCGCCGTTTGCTGCAAGTGGCCGATACGGTTACCCAACCGTCTGTCGCGGTAGAGGTTCTGTACGAGCCGCCTAATGGGTACGCCCGTCACCTGATCTTCAATAAAGGCTCGGCCAGCGGCATTCGACCTGGTATGCCGGTTATTGACGAAGGCGGCGTGGTTGGCCAGGTGGTGCGTGTCACGCGCTTTACCTCGGAAGCTGCGCTGATCACGGATGATAAAGTATCGGTGCCGGTCCAGGTGTTGCGCAATGGTCTGCGTTTGATTGCCTTCGGTGGTAACCCCGGTGGCAAAGTGGAAGTGCGTTTTCTGACGGCTGATGTTGATCTGGAGCCGAACGATACCCTGATTACCAGCGGTATCGGGGGCTTGTTCCCTGCTGGTCTGCCGGTGGGCATGGTCAGCAGCATCGAGCGCGATGATGCGTCCGGTTTTGCACTGGCCTTGGTGACACCTTTGTCGCACCCCGAGCGTTACCGCCATTTTCTGATTTTGCTGGTGCCCGAGAGCGAGCGCCCTCTTGAACAGGACGATGCCAATGATGCGACGCGCTGAGTCCTCGGATACCTCTGGCCGTAAAACCCGGTCCTCCTCCTTGAGTAGTTTGCAGCCTATTGATAGCAGCCCGTTTTCGCGCGCCTCCAGTCCCTGGTTGGTGTGGGGCTCGATTCTGCTGATGTGGCTGGCTTCCATGCTGCCCTGGCGCCTGCTGCCCTTTGCGCCCGATCTGTTGATGCTGGTGCTGGCCTTCTGGGCTGTACACGAGCCGCGCCGTGTTCCCATGTCCCTGGCGTTTATTGTGGGCATTCTGGTGGATGTGCACGATGGCAGTTTGCTGGGCGAACATGCCCTAGCCTATATTCTGGTCGTGTACGGCGCGTTGCTGCTACGCAAGCGCATCCTGAACTTTGGCATGTGGACTCACTTCTTGCACATGGCAGTTGTCATGCTGCTGGCCCAGTTGATTGTGCGGGTTCTGCACGCCTGGCTGGTAGGCGAGTGGTCTGGTTGGGAGTGGGCCGGAGGCGCCTTGTTGACCGCCGCCTTGTGGCCGCTGGCCGATAGTGTGCTGTTCTTGCCGCAGCGACGTCTGGACGAGTCCGACTCCGGTTCGTCCTGATTGGTAGGGCGGCCATGTTTGAATTCAAAAAAACTTCGCATCAGTTGCGCCAGCGCATTCTGTTTCGCGCCTTGGTAGCGGCCGTTCTGGCCTGCATACTGTTAGGGGTGTTGGGCGTGCGCTTGTGGTATTTGCAAGTGGTGCGCTACGAAGGCTTTGCCGCCCGAGCCGATCAAAACCGTATTGCTGTTATTCCGATTACCCCTCGTCGAGGCGAGATTCTGGACCGCAATGGCGAGGTACTGGCCCGTAATTACCGGGACTACACCTTGTCGGCCGTACCCGCCAGTTTGGGCGAGCCGGTAGACGATATGCTGGATCGTGTCGGCGAACTGGTGGAGCTAAGTCCACGTGATCGTCGTCGATTCAAGCAGAGCGTCGCGCAAAACAGTCGATATTCTGAAATTTTGTTGCGCAATAACCTGAGCGATGATGAAGCCGCCTGGTTTGCTGCCCATGCCTTCAAGTTCCCTGGTGTGACCTTGCAGGCTCGCTGGGTGCGCGAATATCCGCAAGGCGAGGCGGCAGCGCACGTGCTGGGTTATGTGGGCCGTATTTCCGAGGGCGATCAGCAGCGCCTGGAAGAAACCGGGCAAACCGGTAACTACCGTGGCACGCAGGTCATTGGCAAAAAAGGGATCGAGAAAACCTGGGAAAAGACCCTGCACGGTCGCACAGGGATAGAGGAAGTGGAAGTGGCCGCGTCGGGCCGTCCAGTACGTACCTTGAGCCGGGTCGACCCCGTACCGGGTGCCAGCTTGCGTTTGTCGCTGGACATTGGCCTGCAGAAAATGGCTGAAGCCCTGTTTGCAGGACGACGCGGTGCGCTGGTGGCCATCGAGCCCAGCACTGGCGAAGTGCTGGCTTTCGTGTCGGCCCCGTCTTTTGATCCGAACCTGTTTATTGACGGTATTGACGTAGAGAACTGGCGCAAGCTGAATGACTCGCCCGACCACCCGCTGATTAACCGCCCACTGTACGGCACCTATCCTATCGGCTCGACTTACAAGCCCTTTGTGGCCTTGGCGGCTTTGGAAACCGGCAAACGCAAGGCGACGGACCGTATTTCTGACCCTGGTTACTTTGAGTTTGGTGGTCAGCGTTTCCGTAACGCAGGTGGAGCCGTGTATGGCTCTACCGACATGCACCGCGCCTTGGTGGTGTCCTCCGATACCTATTTCTACTCATTGGGCCCGGAAATTGGCGTTGATAATCTGCACGACTTCATGAAGCAGTTTGGCTTTGGCCAGCAGACGGGTATTGACCTGGATGGCGAGCGCCAAGGCATTCTGCCTTCTACTGAATGGAAACGTCAGGCCTACAAAAAACCGGCCCAACAGCGCTGGTATGCCGGGGAAAGTATCTCGGTGGCCGTTGGCCAGGGCTATAACTCGTTTACTGTGCTGCAACTGGCCCATGCGACCGCCGTGCTGGCCAGCAATGGCATTGTGCGGCCTCCACATCTGGTCACCCAGACGCTCAGCCCCCATGATCCGGAAATTGAACAGCCCGTGCGTATTGATGCCAAGCTGATCCCCCTGAAGCAGGCCAATGTGGATGTGGTCAAACGTGCTCTGGTGGATGTGGTGCGTTTGGGCACCGCCCGCCGGGCTTTTGCGGGTGCGGCGTATCAGGCCGCTGGCAAAACGGGTACGGCACAGGTCTTTAGCTTGCGCGGTGCCAAGTACAACGCCAACGCCATTGATGAGCGCTTGCGCGACCATGCCTTGTTCATGTCCTACGCCCCGGCAGAGAACCCCAAAATTGCTGTCGCCCTGATTGTGGAAAACGCAGGTTGGGGTGGGTCGGTTGCAGCACCGATTGTGCGCAAGGTCTTTGATTACTGGTTGGTGGAACGAGGGCAGATGCAATGAAGCGACTTTTGCAACTGGGCCTGAGAGCCGTCACCGCCTTTGATTGGCCTTTGCTGCTTTTGCTTGTGCTGATGGCTGCGCTGGGCATGACCGTCATGCATTCCGCTGTGGGCGGTACAGACTGGCGCTTTGCCGATCAGGTTCGTAATTTCCTGCTGGCCTTTGGTGTGATGTGGGTGGCTGCCCTGATTCCGCCTACCTTGTGGATGAAGCTGGCTCCGGTGGTGTATTCGATCGGGGTCGTGTTGCTTTTAGGGGTGGAGTTCTTTGGCGAAACCAGCAAGGGCGCAACGCGCTGGCTGGACCTGGGGGTGGCGCGTATTCAGCCCTCGGAAATGCTCAAGATTTCCGTGCCCTTGATGCTGGCCTGGTATTTCCACCGTTATCAGCGGCCCAAGATGAGCCTGCTGGACTTCATGGTGGCAGGTATCTTGCTGATGATTCCGTTCCTGCTGATCGTGCGGCAGCCGGATTTGGGTACGGCCTTGCTGGTGTTTGCGGCCGGTTTCTGCGTGATTTACTTTGCAGGCCTGTCCTTCAAGCTGATCGTGCCCATTGTGGTGGTGCTGGTGCTGGGCATCAGTGCCTTGCTGTACTACGAAGACTATATCTGCGTACCTGACCTGGATTGGGTGGTGCTGCACGACTATCAAAAACACCGTGTCTGCACCTTGCTGAACCCCGGTAGTGACCGTCTGGGTAGAGGGTTCCATACTATCCAGTCCATGATTGCGATCGGTTCTGGTGGTGTGTACGGCAAGGGCTATATGATGGGCACCCAGTCCCATCTGGATTTCGTGCCCGAGCGTACAACCGACTTTATTTTTGCGGTGTTTGCCGAAGAGTTCGGTTTGTATGGCGGCATCATGCTGCTAGTGCTGTACGCCTTGCTGATCCTGCGCGGCTTGTCGATTGCTGCTGTGGCTCATACTCAATTCAGCCGTTTGCTGGCCGGTTCCATGTCCATGATGCTGTTTGTTTATGTGTTCGTGAACATAGGCATGGTGACGGGGATTTTGCCTGTGGTAGGCGTGCCTTTGCCGTTCCTGAGCTATGGCGGTACGGCCCTGATGACCTTGGGTGTCGCCTGCGGGATGCTGATGAGCATCAGCAACGATAAGCCAGCGCGGCCTGCATAGCGCCATTCCCCCGGATTACGCCGGGGATCTTGGCATTAGCTCAGAAGTAATTGTTCACTATCCTTGCTCTGGTACAAACCCAGCAGCAGCTTGCGTATGGGAGCAGGTAAAGCGGTCTGCTCCAGTGCTTCATGGTCCTGCCATTGCTGGCCTGCCACTGGCTCGGCCAGTACAGACTCATCTACTTGCAGTAACCAAGGGGTGATGTGCAGCTTGAAGTGAGAAAACACATGCTGGAAAGAGGCCAGCGCAATAGCCTCCTCGTTAGACCAATGCAGTGCCGCCGTTTGCAGGCTGATGGCATCGTCAAACTGGGGCAGGGTGAGCAGACCGCCCCAAATTCCCTTGTCAGGACGTTGTTCCAGCAAAACCTGGCCATTCAATTCCAGAATCAGCACATGCGCATAGCGTTCATCCTGACGAATGCGTTCTTTGGGGCTGGGCAGCTCGGATTGTGCCTGGTGCGTGTGGGCGTAGCAGTCGCTTTGCAGCGGACAGAGACTACAGGTGGGCTTGCTGCGGGTACAGCATTGCGAGCCCAGGTCCATCAGCCCTTGAGTGTAGGCCGCCATATCCAGGCTGGCGGGGGCAAGTTCCACGACCTCATCTGCCTTGACCCATAAGGCGTTTTCCACGGCCTTTTTCTGCGTGGGCCCGTAGATCCCGAAGTAGCGTGTGAACACGCGTTTCACGTTGCCGTCCATGATGGGGCTACGTTCGCCAAAACAGAAGGCGGCGATGGCACAGGCGGTAGAGCGGCCAATGCCGGGTAAGGTCGCCAGATCTGTGGCATTAGCCGGAAAACGGCCACCCCATGTCTCCATGACCTCGCGGGCACAGCGGTGCAGGTTGCGAGCGCGGGCGTAGTAGCCCAACCCGGCCCAATAAGGCATGACTTCGTCTTGCTCAGCCTCGGCCAAGTCCTTGACGGTGGGGAAGCGTTCCAGAAAACGCTCGTAATAACCCAGTACGGTAGCGACCTGGGTTTGCTGCAACATGATTTCGGACAGCCAGACGCGGTAAGGATCTTGCGTGTTCTGCCAGGGAAGGTGGTGGCGGCCGGAGGTTTTTTGCCAGGCCACCACTTTTTCGGCCAGATCTTGGGGACGGGGTTCAGGAAGTGACATCAATATTGGGTACTACGGGTAACAGACCAGCGTGCTGCCAGGGCGCCCAAAATGGCGACCAAAATAGCCGCTGTCAGCAACAGAGAAAATTCCGGCAGCCGGAGCGTCAACTGGACGCCATAGCTTTGGGCCAGACTGGATAACGCTTTGTTCAGCGGGGTCAGTGCCAGCAAGGCCAGACCGCATGCCAGAGCGCTGGCCGTCAGGCCAGTTAGCGCGCCCATATACAGGAAGGGGCGGCGTACAAAGGCTTCGGTGGCGCCGACCAGACGGGCCACGGCAATTTCTTCACGTTGGTTCAGGGCTTGCAGACGGACGGTATTGAACACAGTGGCAATCACGACTACGCCCACTCCCGCCATCAGAATCCATAAGCCAATACGGATGAAGCTCAGAATCGCAGCCAGACGCTGCACCCATTCGCTATCCAGCAGCACACTATCCACGCCTTCGCGGCCTTGCAAGGTTTTGGCCAGGGAGTCGGCACGCGTCACCAAATCCGGGGTTTCATGCAGAGTCAGCACAATGGCGTGTGGCAAGGGGTTGCTGGGCAAAGCGCCCAAGGCGTCTGTCCAACTGGGGTTGCTTTGCAGTTGTTTGAGCGCCTGCTCCTTGCTGACCAGCCTGATCTGGGCCAGTTCAGTTTGAAACTCTTTGCCCACGGCCTGACTGAAGGCTTGCGCCTGTTCCAGCGTGCTGTTCTGCTTCATGAACACGGTCATTTCGGGCGAGGTCGGAATCTCGCGCACGACAGGTTGAGCGGCCAGCAAGATACTGGCTCCCAGAACGGGCACAGCCAGGGTCAAGGCAATGACCAGCAGGTTGGACAGGGAGGAGAAGGGTTGCACTTTCAGGCGGCGCAGGGCCACCAGAAAGGCGTATTGATGATGACGCAGCCAGGTTCTCATGCCAGCACTCCTGGGTGATCGGAAAAACGGCCGTCCTGAATCAGCAGGGTTCGACGTGCATAGCGTGCCATCAAATTCAGATCGTGCGAAGCAATCAAGGTGGTGACACCCACCCGGTTAAAGTCCATCAATACATCCATGATGCGTTTGGCGTTATCAGCGTCCAAATTGGCAGTGGGTTCGTCGGCAATCAAAATAGCCGGGCGATTCACAATAGCGCGGGCAATAGCCAGGCGTTGCTGTTCACCACCCGACATTTCCACCGGCTTCAAATCTTCTTTGCCACGCAGACCCACTTTTTCCATGGCGGCGCGGGCACGTGCCTGTGCCGTGCTGGGTTCCAGACCCATGACCGCCAGGGGCAGGAGCACATTGGCCAGGGCGCTGCGGTCTTGCAGCAAGTGCGTATCTTGTAAAACCACGCCTACCGCGCGTCGCAGATAGGGGCGGGCGCGGGCCGGCAGCTTGTCCAGCCTGTGCCCGTTGACCTGAACCGAGCCACGGCTAGGCAGCTCCAGGCCTCCGATCAGACGCAATAAAGTGGATTTACCTGCTCCAGAGGGGCCGGACACAAAAATGAATTCGCCGTCATCAATGCGAAAATTAATGTCGGCTAGAATATTTTTACTGCGGCCATACGATTTAAAAACGTGTTGGAACTCGATCATCGCGACGCACAA
This sequence comes from Alcaligenes phenolicus, assembly GCF_032063905.1. NCBI lineage: Bacteria > Pseudomonadati > Pseudomonadota > Betaproteobacteria > Burkholderiales > Alcaligenaceae > Alcaligenes > Alcaligenes phenolicus. Next base: position 81,168 of record NZ_DAMBOE010000003.1, on the reverse strand, counting down.
TTAAAGAGGAATCTGCTTGGAAAGCCCCTGGGGAATGACCGCCGGGGCTCGCATGAAAATGTCGGCGTAGGTAAAAGTATTAGTCAGATTGTTAGAGGGAAACCCCCGATTTGTGTTTGGACAGTCTGGCTCTACGATTGGACACCACAGCTTAGCTGCAATTGTAATCTGCATCCATTTACCAAAAGTAAACAGGAGGTGATATTCCATGACCTTAGTGAAAACCATTGCATGTAGTGTTGCGTTGATGGCCCTGGCCGCTAATGCACAGGCAGGTGAAACCCTGGACTCGGTGAAGAAGAAAGGCTTTGTTCAGTGCGGTGTCTCAACCGGTATTGCAGGATTCTCGCTGGCAGACAGTAAGGGTGTCTGGTCCGGCATTGACGTGGACATGTGCAGTGCGATCGCCGCTGCTGTTTTTGGGGATGCCAAAAAATACAAGGTTACGCCCTTGACCACTCAGCAGCGCTTTACCGCCCTGCAATCGGGTGAAGTCGATGTGCTGACCCGTAATACCACCGCGACGATCTCTCGCGATACGACCTTGGGTTTGGTCAGCACTGGCATTAACTACTATGACAGCCAGGGCGTGATGGTGAAAAAATCCCTGGGCGTGAAAAGCGCTAAAGAGCTGGATGGGGCCGCTGTGTGCGTACAGCCCGGCACCACGACCGAGCTGAACCTGGCGGACTGGTTCCGTGGTCAGGGTATCAAGTTCAACCCTGTGGTGATCAACAACCCTGAAGAAGCCATGCGCTCCTTTACCTCCGGTCGTTGCGACGGCTTTACCAGCGATAAATCCCAGCTGGCAGCCATGCGTGCCGCCCAGGCTACGCCGGATGAGTTCGACATCCTGCCCGAGGATTTCTCCAAAGAGCCGCTGGGCCCATTCGTGCGTCAGGGCGACGAGGACTGGTTCACCCTGGTGCGCTGGACTCTGAACGCCATGCTGGAGGCCGAAGAATATGGCATTACCAGCGCGAACGTGGATGAAAAGACCAAGAGCGATAACCCCAACGTCCAGCGTATTCTGGGCGTATCCGGTGAGCTGGGCAAAGGTCTGAAGCTGGATAACAAGTGGGCCTACAACATAATTAAACAGGTCGGCAACTACGGCGAAAGCTTCGAGCGCAATCTGGGTAAATCGACCGCCTTGAAGCTGGAGCGCGGTTTGAATGCGCAATGGCGTGACGGTGGCGTGATGTACGGCTGGCCAGTGCGTTAAGATTTCGGTCTTCGCTGTTTGTTCTTGCGTCTGGCTTCGGCCAGACGCGCGCCACCTCGCAGGGCTACGCGTAGTGCTGCATCCACGGGTTTTACGCTATGGCACAAAATACACCTGCCGCGCCAGCCCCCCCTAAACGGCGCCTGTCCTGGAATGATCCGTTCACACGCGGCATTATTTACCAGGTGCTGATTTTGGGTGTGCTTGGCTTTTGTGTGTGGTATCTGGTCTCCAATACCTTGCACAACCTGGCTGTTCGCAATATTTCTACAGGCTTTGATTTCCTGAATCGAGAGGCTGGCTTTGCCATTGGCGAGTCGGCGCTGGCTTATAAGCCCTCGGATACTTATGGGCGGGCCATTCTGGTCGGTCTGGTCAATACGCTGAAAGTAGCGGTGATCGGCATTATTGCCGCCACCGTATTTGGCACCTTGCTGGGCATTGCACGTTTGTCCAAGAACTGGCTGGTTTCCCGGCTGGCGGGCTTGTACGTGGAAGTGATGCGTAACGTGCCACTGCTGCTGCAACTGTTTTTCTGGTATGCCCTGATTACCGAAACCTTGCCCGGACCTCGGCAGGCTTTGAACCCCTTGGGTGGCGTATTTTTATCGAATCGAGGTTTGAAGCTGCCCACCTTGCAGGGTGATGGCATGGACTGGATCTTCATGGGTCTGGGCCTGGCCGTGGTGCTGTGGGTCTTGATGGCGCACTGGGCGCGTCGTCGTCTGGAAAAAACCGGCCGACCTTTCCCCACCATTCGTTTTGGGATTTTGCTGCTTGTTCTGATGCCGGCTTTGGCCTTGCTGATCAGCCCCGAACCTTTGGCGCTGGATATACCTCGTCTGCAAGGATTCAACTTTGTCGGGGGCGTGACCTTATCGCCTGAATTTGCCGCCTTGCTGGCCGGTCTGATTACCTATACCTCGGCTTTCGTGGCGGAAGTGGTGCGTTCCGGCATTCAGGCTGTGGGCAAAGGGCAATGGGAAGCGGCGCAGGCACTGGGTCTGTCCCGTGGTCGCATGATGCGTCTGGTGGTTCTGCCTCAGGCACTGCGCGTGATTGTGCCTCCCATGACCAGCCAGTATTTGAACCTGACTAAAAACAGTTCCCTGGCGGTGGCTATTGGCTATCCCGATATTGTGTCTGTGGTGAACACCACCTTGAACCAGACTGGGCAGGCGATTGAAGGCATCTTGATCATCATGGCGGCTTATTTGACGGTCAGCCTGTCGATTTCGGTCTTCATGAACTGGTACAACAATCGCATTGCTTTGGTGGAGCGCTAAATGAGTCATACGCCTACATCCACCGTAAGCGGGCCACCGCCATTGCAGCGGGGCCCCCTGGGCTGGCTGCGCCAGAACCTGTTTTCTTCTCCCTTGAACGCCATTTTGACGGTGTTGTCGGCTTGGCTGCTTTTGATGACTGTGCCAGCCATGATCGATTGGCTGTTCGTCAAGGCCAATTTCGATGCGCAAACCGCGCAGGATTGTCGGGCCAGTGCGGGTGCTTGCTGGGCTTTCATTCGTGAAAAGCACCGTTTGATCCTGTTTGGCATCTATCCCTATGACGAGCAATGGCGACCCTTGTTGGCCTCCATTCTGCTGACCTTGCTGATCGTGTGCAGTTGCGTGCGCTGGTTCTGGAAGCCCTGGCTGCCCGTGATGTGGCTGGTCGGCCTGATTGTCGTGGGTATTTTGATGTGGGGCGGTGTGCTGGGCCTGAGCTATGTGGAAAACAGCCTGTGGGGCGGTTTGCCGCTGACCTTGATTCTGGCTACATTCGGCATCGCGTTCGCCTTTCCTTTGGGCTTGTTGCTGGCCTTGGGACGTACCTCGCGCTTGCCGGCCGTCAAGGCAGTGTGCGTGGTTTACATCGAACTGATTCGTGGCGTGCCGCTGATCAGCTTGCTGTTCATGTCCTCGGTAATGCTGCCTTTGTTCATGCCCGAGGGCTTTAACATCGACAAGCTGCTGCGTGCTCAGATCGCCATCATTTTGTTTGCGGCGGCGTACATCGCGGAAACCGTGCGAGGTGGCTTGCAAGCCATTCCCAAGGGACAGTATGAAGGCGCGGCTTCGCTGGGCTTGAGCTACTGGCGCACCATGCGTCAGATCATCTTGCCGCAGGCACTCAAGATCGTGATCCCGCCACTGGTAGGTATTTTCATTTCCCTGTTCAAGGACACCTCCCTGGTCGTCATTATCGGTATTTTCGACTTGACTCAGGCGGCCAAAGTGGCCCTGGCCGATGCGGCCTGGCGCGGCTTTAGCCGGGAAGCCTATCTGTTCATCGCACTGATTTATTTTGTGTTCTGCTACTCCATCTCTCGCTACAGTCGTTCGCTGGAGCGACGTTTGCAAACGGGTTATGAACGCTGACACAGGTAGCAAAGCCTTGGGTAAGACCCATTGCTTTGCTGGCCAGACAAGGAGTTTTGCATGGCAGACGCCATTATTCAGCTAAAGAACGTCAATAAATGGTACGGGCAGTTCCATGTGCTGCGCGATATCAATCTGGATGTGGCCCCCGGCGAGCGCATCGTTATTTGTGGGCCTTCGGGTTCGGGCAAGTCCACCTTGATCCGCTGCATCAACCGCCTGGAAGAGCATCAGAAAGGGCAGATTATTGTGGCTGGTGAGGAGCTCACCAACGATGTGCGCCAGGTCGAGGCCATTCGGCGTGACGTGGGCATGGTGTTTCAGCACTTCAATCTGTTTCCTCACCTGACCGTGATGGAAAACCTGACTTTGGGGCCAATGTGGGTTCGTCGCAAGACCAAGGCCCAGGCCCAGGAGCTGGCCATGAAGTATCTGGAGCGTGTACGTATTCCAGAGCAGGCCAACAAGTATCCTGGGCAGCTTTCTGGTGGACAGCAACAGCGCGTGGCTATTGCCCGTTCCTTGTGCATGGAGCCTAAAATCATGCTGTTCGACGAGCCGACCTCGGCGCTGGACCCGGAAATGGTCAAGGAAGTGCTGGAAGTGATGGTCGAGCTGGCCCATACCGGCATGACGATGTTGTGCGTGACCCACGAGATGGGTTTTGCGCGTAAAGTGGCTGATCGGGTCATTTTTATGGATCAGGGCGAAATCATCGAGCAAAATACGCCTGATGAGTTCTTTGACTCGCCACGCAGTGAAAGAACGCGTGAGTTCTTAAGCCAGATCATTCATTAAGGATCAGTGGCTGCTCTGTATGGGCTGCCTTGTGCAGCCCATATGCATTTTTATTTCAAGGAAAAAAAGTGATGTTTCGAGTCTGTAAGTGGCTGCTGGCTGTCTCTGGTGTTGCGGCTGTCATGGCTGCCCCGGCTGTAATGGCAGAGGATGCTTATCCTTCCAAACCTATCCAGTTCGTGGTGCCTTATCCACCGGGTGGTCCTTTGGACAGCATGGCTCGCTTGCTGGCTGAACGCGTCAAAGGCGACTTGGGTACGGTTGTGGTGGAGAACAAGTCGGGTGCGGGTGGCAATATCGGTGCCAGCATTGTGGCCAAGGCTGCTCCGGACGGCTATACCCTGATGATGGGGGCTGTGGCGATCAACTCCATCAACCCCTGGCTGTACAAGACGGTGCCTTTTGACCCGGTCGAGAGTTTTGCGCCTATCGCCCTGGTTGCCTCGGTGCCTAACATCCTGATCGTGAACAAAGAATTTGCCGAACAAAACAAGATTGCTTCGGTGCAGGATCTGATCAGCTACGCCAAGGAGCATCCCGGTCAAATGAACTTTGCTTCGGGCGGTAATGGCAGTGCGGGTCATCTGGCCGGTGAAGTCCTGAACACCCGTGCCGAGATCAATTCCGTGCATGTGCCTTACGCCGGTGCCAACCCCGCCAAGACGGCCTTGCTGGCAGGCCAAGTGCATTTCATGTTCGACAACCTGGCTTCTGCAGCGCCGCTGATCAAGGCAGATACCGTCAAGGCCCTGGCTGTGACGACTCTGGAGCGTTCCAGCTTCCTGCCTGACGTTCCCACCATGGAGCAGGCTGGTGTGAAACCGTTTGATCTGGGCACCTGGTTCGGTGTGTTTGCTACTGGCGGTACACCACAGCCTGTGCTGGACAAGCTGCATGCCGCTTATTCCAAGGCTTTGATGGACCCGGCCGTGCGTGAAGCACTGGCTACCATGGGCTCGGATGTGCAGCCTGGTACCATGGCTGAGTTCAGCGAGCTTGTCAGCAATGATCTGAAGAAGTACAAAGAAGTCGTTGCCGATTCGGGTGCCGAGTTGTTCTAAGCTTTCAAGTACTTAGCCCCCAGGCAATCAGTGACTGCAGTTTGTGTGGTCGCTGGCAAGATCAAGAATTGTTAAAGAAGGCAGTGAAGTCTGTTTTGAAGTACCTGCTTGCGGTGCCTCTTGCTAGTATTGGAGGCATTCAAGCGGTCCTGGTACTTAATTTGAGATTACGGAGCCAATAATGACAATTTCCATTCGTTCTGCAAAATTAGCAGCATGTGCTGGTGCTCTTTCCCTTTTGGCCGCTTGCGGCACGATGGACAATATGAGCACAGGTGGTCGTACCGCAGTGGGTGCGGGTGGCGGCGCTGCTGTGGGGGCTGGTCTTGGGGCTTTGATTGGTGATAGCAGCAAGGCCGCCATGATTGGTGCAGGTATCGGTGCACTGGCTGGTGGTATTGCAGCGTACAACTGGTCTGGCATTAAAAAGGATGTTCAGCAGTCTGGCGCAACTGGCCTGGGTGTGGATGTGACCGAAATGCCCGATGGCAGCTTGCGGGTCAATATTCCTAGCAGTGTGTCGTTTGATACCGGCCATTATCAGTTAAAGCCTGCTTTGCTGCCTGTTCTGGATAGTGTGGCTCGCGCCATGAATCAGCATCCAGAGTTGCGTGCCAAGGCTGTCGGTCATACCGATAGCACCGGGTCAGCGCAGACCAATCAAACTTTGTCGGTTAATCGCGCAAGCGCTGTCACGAATTACCTGACGCAGCAAGGTGTGGGACAAGGTCGCTTGATGGTTGAAGGTCGTGGCCCGAATGCTCCTATTGGCGATAATGCGACGGCTGAAGGCCGTGCCATGAACCGCCGCGTGGAGTTGTATTTGTACGCTCCGCAGAAGTAAGTCTCTGCTTCTTGCACACTCTCGGGTGTGCTGACAAAAGGCCCGGTTTTTTAGCCGGGCTTTTTTTGTGTTCGATCGGGGAGGAGTGACGCGGTTTGAGGGCGGTATTCTTTGCTTGTTGTCTGTTGTCTGTTGTCTGTTGTTAGCCGTGAGCTGGCAATTGACGGTTATCAGTTGTCGTTGAGGGCGTTACCGTTGCTTGGGAGTCAGCGCTGATTATTGAGTAGAACCAGGTAGTGAGCACGCCCTTGGGGGCGGTGGGGACCCGGAGGGGCTTGAGCACTTGCCGGTGCTGCGCACCGGTCTCCTTGTCGAGGACATCATCCGGGCGCACTCTGAACTCGCGGGGTGGTTCGTCCCCCGGACGAACCACAAGCGCCCCGCTCAAACAGCAGAGTGCTTGCACCCCGGATGATGCCCCCGCCTGCGGCAAGTACTCTGAATCGCCCCTCCGGGTCCCCACCGCCCCCAAGGGCTCATACCGTGGCTATTCAAGCAATCATGTATTGAGGGTCTGGGTCTGAGATTTGGGATTTCGGATCTCGGGTCTGAGGTTTGACGTCTGAGGTGAAGGCACAGAGCAGGGAGGTCGGAGGTGAACGGTCTCAGGTGATAGGTGATAGGTGATAGGTCAGAGGTCAGAGATTCGACGCAGACCAGGAAAGAGCCACACGCCATTCAAGGATGCAGTTTGAACTGTCCAGAAAAAAACGATTGTGAGCCAGTTGAGCCTAGCTTCAGGGTGTCCGGGCGGTTCAGAGGGTTTGCCGGGGTCGGGAGATAGCGTAGGGGTGCAAGCATCCTGTTGTTTGAGCCGGACGCTTGTACTTGGTCCGGGGGACCAAGTACCCGGCGAGTTCAGGATGCGCCCGTAGCTATCTTCCGACAAGGGCACCGGTGCGCAGCACCGGCAAACACTCAGCCCGGACACCCTGAAGCTAGGCTTAACTGGCGTCTTCAGCAACGATCTCTTCTGACTGTTAAACCTCGCTTTCCAATCAAATGAAATGACGAAGCTCTAAAAAGAAAAAGCCCCAGGCAGAAAGAATCCACCCAGGGCTTTAATCCATCAAGGCCTGATCAAATAACGATCATGTTCACATCAGGCCTGTATTCAACACAGCATCAAGCCTCCTGATACAGCTTGCTGCCCTGTTGAACAAACTGCACTGACATTTCCTTCATCCCCTGATCCACAGCGGACTGCTCATCCAGACCATTAGCCTTGGCATAGTCCCGTACGTCCTGCGAAATCTTCATGCTGCAGAATTTGGGGCCACACATGGAGCAGAAGTGCGCCACTTTCATGGAGTCTTTAGGCAAAGTCTCGTCGTGGAACTCACGCGCTGTATCCGGGTCCAGACCCAGATTGAACTGATCATCCCAACGGAATTCAAAGCGCGCCTTGGACAAGGCATTGTCCCGGAATGCCGCCGAAGGATGCCCCTTGGCCAAGTCCGCGGCATGTGCTGCGATCTTGTACGTGATGATGCCGTCCTTCACGTCCTTCTTGTTCGGCAAGCCCAGATGCTCCTTGGGCGTCACATAGCACAGCATCGCCGTACCTTGCCAGGCAATCATCGCCGCACCCAAACCGGAAGTGATGTGATCGTAGCCCGGTGCAATGTCCGTTGCCAAAGGCCCCAAGGTGTAGAAGGGGGCCTCATGACAGTGCTCCAGCTGCAACTGCATGTTCTCTGGAATCAGATGCAAAGGCACATGACCAGGACCTTCAATCATGACCTGAACATCATGCTTCCACGCTACCTGAGTCAGCTCGCCCAAGGTACGCAGTTCCGCGAATTGCGCTTGGTCATTGGCGTCATAGCCTGAACCGGGACGCAAGCCATCGCCTAGCGAGAAAGCCACGTCGTACTGCTTCATGATCTCGCAGATATCATCGAAATGCTCGTACAGGAAGCTTTCGCGGTGATGCGCCAGACACCACTTCGCCATGATGGAACCACCGCGCGAAACAATGCCTGTCATGCGGCTGGCCGTCATGGGGATAAAGGGTAAACGCACACCGGCATGAATGGTGAAATAGTCCACGCCTTGCTCGGCCTGCTCAATCAAGGTGTCGCGGAAAATATCCCAGGTCAGATCTTCGGCAATGCCGCCGACCTTTTCCAGCGCCTGGTAAATAGGTACCGTACCGACTGGAACCGGCGAGTTGCGAATAATCCATTCGCGCGTCTCATGGATATTCTTGCCCGTGGACAAATCCATGATGGTGTCCGCACCCCAGCGAATCGCCCAGGTCATCTTTTCGACCTCTTCGCCAATGGTGGAGCCCAGGGCGGAGTTACCGATATTGGCGTTGATCTTCACCAGGAAATTGCGGCCAATAATCATGGGCTCGGTTTCCGGGTGGTTGATATTGGCGGGCAAAATAGCTCGGCCACGCGCAATTTCATCACGAACAAACTCGGGGGTGACCGTGGTGGGCAAGCTGGCGCCGAAACCTTGACCAGGGTGTACCTTGGTCAGGCGACGAGCCATCTCTTCACCTTGCGGACCGCTGGCGCGCAAACTTTCAATGTATTGCTCGCGTCGCAGATTTTCCCGAATCGCCACAAACTCCATTTCGGGTGTGATGATGCCACGCCGTGCGTAATGCATTTGCGTGACATTGGCTCCCGAAATGCTGCGTCGAGGCTGACGCTTCAACTCGAAGCGTAACGTGTCCAGTTCCGGGTCGGCCTGGCGGGCTTGACCGTACTGGCTATTGAGCCCCGCCATCAACTCGGTGTCCTTGCGCTCGCTGATCCAGACATGGCGTAGCGGCGGCAGGCCTTTGCGAATATCGATCTGTACCGAGGGGTCCGTGTAAGGACCACTGGTGTCATAAACGCTTAAGGGAGGATTCGGCTCGGCGCCGAAGTGGCTGGGCGTATCAGCCAGGGAGATTTCCCGAAAAGGCACACGCAGATCAGGCCGCGAGCCGGTTTGGTAGATTTTTCGGGAGTTGGGTAAGGGCTGGATCGCAGCCGGGTCTACGCTGGCCGCTGTGGCCGTAAAAGAAGGGGTTTTGCTTGTCATTGCAGCTCCAAAGAAATGGTGGAGCCGATATAGGAAGAAGTGCCGTGCAGGCATTGCACCTGTGGCACACGCTCCCAGCATCGGCATTATCCGTACTGGTACGAGGGTTTATCTCAACCCGCCAAATGGCGAGTACCCCTGCGTGCTGACAAGTATAGGTATCTTGGAGCTGCTTGTGGACGTATAAGGCTTATTTTCTTTTCATACCGTTGAGCAGATGACGGATGGTTTGATCCAGATGGTCACGCTCTTTGGGTGGCAAAGCCACAATCTCGTCCACGGAAAAGCGGTTGAAGGGCCAGGTCACAATCGGTGGGCCTTCGCCGGAGTCTTGCAAGGTGGTGGCATGGGCTGCACTCAGCTCCATATTGCCCAGCCCGTTTTTCAGCCATTGAGCACTGATATTCAGGGCTTTGGCCAGATCCAGAATTTCGCGCGCGTCACGCCGCGTACCACTCTCGTAATTGGAGATGGCGCTTTGACTGAGGTTGCACAGACGAGCCAGCTCGGCTTGGGAAAAGCCGCGTTGCAGGCGGGCGTGGCGGAGGCGATCAGAGAAGTGTTTCACAGTACAGATTGTTCATGGAACGCCCTGCACGATGGTTTTGAGTAAAAATGTCGTATGTGATAAAAATATCTGGCTTAACCGGCTGAATGGAACGAAGAGAAGCTTAAGATGGGGGCAGCACCAGATTTGTCGGGTTCAAGCCTGTGCTTAAAGCTTGAATGTCAGGGGCGTTTAACAAGGCAGGCGGTATAGGCGGGTAGAACGCACGGTGCCTAGCGTTTTTTCATGCCGTCCAGTAAATGACGCAAAGTGCGATCGAGCAAATCACGTTCGCCATCTGCCAAAGCAACCACTTCATCGACGGAAAACAGACGGAAAGGCCAGGTAACAATGGGAGGACCATCCAGGGGTTCGGACAATGTGTAGCTGTCCTGCGTGAACTCCATCGTGCCGATACCCTTGCGCAACCATAAAGCGCTGACATTCAGGGCTCTGCTCAACTCCAGAATTTCACGTGCATCCCGACGAGTGCCATTTTCATAATTGGAGATGGCGCTCTGGGTCAATCCGCATAGACGTGCCAAATCTGCCTGAGAAAGACCGCGATGTTGACGTGCGTGGCGAAGGCGTTCGGAGAAATGTTTCACACAACAGATTGTTGATGTAAAGCCAAACACGATGGTTTTAATTAAAAATCACAGTCGTGATTTATACTGTCCGGCATAGTCATCAGATGTCATTATAGTTAAGGTATCAACTATGTCGGTTGCAAATGAAATTGCTGGCGGTCCTGTTGTTCTGTACCTGGCCACGGCTATCCCTGATCGAAACTTACTAGAACAACAAATTCAGGCTCTGGCAGAACGTGGTTATCGTCTTATTTTTTGTCCGGATGCGACGGCTTTGCTGCAGTTGGCCCAAACGCGGGGCCGTTACGCCGGCTCGATATGTATTGCCTGGTTGGGCGGGGCTTTGGCCGAAATCTGCTCGGCGGCCGTGCGCTTACGTATGCTGTGTCCGCAAATTGGAATCCTGATGCAGTCCGATGCGACGGACTCGGCCATGCTGCAAGCCTTGCATAGCGGCGGAGATCAGTTTTGCCCCAGGGATGCGTCTTTGGAGTTGCTGGCGGCCAGTTTGCACAGCTTGCAGCGGCGCATGATGCAGATGCCCATCATTCCTGAACCGTCTCAGCCCCAGGAGTGGGTGCTGGATCAGGAGGGCTGGGCCTTGATATCGCCTGTCGGGATCTCGTTTAGCCTGACCAGCACGGAGCGCGCCTTCATCGTCCGCTTGCTGCGCGAAGAGGATCGCCGGGCCAGTCATTACGAGTTGATGCGGGCTGTGGCTAGTAAAACGGATGTAATCAGCAATCCACCCGGTGCTTCGCATATCAACCGCCTGGGCGTTCTGGTCAGCCGTATGAGACGCAAATTCAGCCAGGGAGGCACGGTTCTGCCTATCCGCTCGATTCATAACTGGGGCTATATGTTCGCTGCTAATTGCCAGTTGCTGGCCTAGCCAGGATGTCATCCGGGCAGGGCAGTTGAAAAAGGCCCTGTCGGTTATACCGGCAGAGCCTTTGTTCATGCTGTGGGGGCAGGGCTTAGTAGTAGCGCTGCACTGACAAGTCGTCTGCACGGATGGCAGGCTCCTTGTTGCTGATCAGATCAGCCAGCAATTGCGCACTGCCGGTAGCCAAGGTCCATCCCAGCGTACCGTGGCCGGTGTTCAGGAACAGATTGGAGTAGCGGCTACGCCCCACAATTGGGGTACTGTCCGGCGTCTTGGGACGCAGGCCGGTCCAGAAATGCAGATCTGCGTCGCTTTGGTAGCTGCCGGGGAACAGATCATTCAGGACCATCAGCAAGGTCTGTTCACGGCGGGGATTCAGGCGCTTGTTAAAGCCGACGACCTCGGCCATGCCGCCCACGCGAATGCGATTATCAAAGCGGGTCAGGGCGATCTTGTAGCTTTCATCCAGCAAAGTGGACTGAGGCGCACGCGAGGCATCCGCAATTGTGGCGGTAATGGAGTAGCCCTTTAACGGGTAGACCGGGATGGCCTGCAGGTCTTTCATCAAACCCGTAGACCAGGAGCCCAAGGCCACCACGTAGGCATCGGCGGTCAGCAAGCCGTCGGAGCTTTGGACGCCGCTGATCTGTGTGCCATTGCTGTGAATGCGCTGAATGTTCTGGTTCCAGCGGAACTCCACGCCTTCCTTTTCGGCCAATTCGCTAAGGCGGCGGGTGAACATCTGGCAGTCGCCGGTTTCGTCTTCCGGGAAGCGCAGGCCACCGCTTAGTTTGTGCTCTACGTGGCGCAGAGCCGGCTCAATCGTGTGCAATTCGGAGGCGGACAGCAGTTCGTAGGGCACGCCAGCTTCTTTCAGGACCTCGATGTCGGCGGCAATGCCGTCCAGCTGCTTTTGCGTACGGAAAAGCTGCAAGGTGCCTTGGGCACGGTGCTCGAATTGAATGTCGGTCTGGGCGCGCAGCTCGGCCATGCAGTGGCGGCTATATTCAGCCAGACGCACCATGCGTTCTTTATTGATGGCGTAGCGGTCTGCTGTGCAGTTGCGCCACATGGCCAGCAGCCACTTGATTTGTGTCAGCGTGCCATCCGGGCGAATCGTCAGGGCCGGATGCTCGTCGAACATCCACTTGATGGCTTTGCGCGGGATACCCGGCGCAGCCCAAGGGCAGGCATAGCCAAAGGACAACTGACCGGCGTTGGCAAAACTGGTTTCCAGAGCGGGCCCAGCCATGCGGTCTATGACCGTTACGCTGTGTCCTTGGCGGGCAAGATAATAAGCGCTGGTTACGCCTTCTACGCCAGCACCTAGCACGAGGATCTTCATACGGTTCCTTGGGCGCATCGCCCGAAAGGGAAAGTGTTGCAATCAGGCGCGCAAAAACAGCGCGCACTGTCGCAATTCGATACGTTTTATCCGTCTATTTCAACAGGCGGGCAGGGTAGGGGTCAAGGATTAGTCCTGATCCGGTGCACTGCGCGGGAACACCATATTGTTACGGTGTATCAGCTCTGTATCGTGTTCGCTGCCCAGCAATTCATTGATCAGGTGGCTGGGTTGGCCCATGATGCGGCGGGTGTCGTCCGAGGAGTAGTTGATCAGACCACGGGCGTATTCCACGCCGTGCTTGTCCACGCAGGCCACCACGTCGCCACGGTCAAATTCGCCTTCTACATGGGTGACACCCACGGGCAGCAGGCTCTTGTGACCGTCTACCAGCGCACGTACGGCGCCTTCGTCCAGCGATACGCGGCCACGCACACGCAACTGATCGACCAGCCAGCGTTGGCGGGCCGAGCGCACGGGCAGGGTGGCCCGCAGCTCGGTGCCGATGCGCTCACCTTGCGCCAGGCGGGACAGGACTTGCTGTTCGCGGCCCGAGGCAATAATGGTGTGGCCACCGCTTTGTGCAGCGCGTTTGGCGGCCAGGATTTTGGTGATCATGCCGCCGGTGCCGATATTGCTGCCCGAGCCGCCTGCCATGGCTTCCAGCGTCGGGTCGCCCGCTTGTCCCAATGAGATGAACTGCGCATCGGGATTGCTGCGCGGATCGGCGCTGTACAGGCCAGCCTGGTCGGTCAGGATAATCAGGGTTTCGGCTTCAATCAGATTGGTGACCAGCGCACCCAACGTATCGTTGTCGCCCACGCGGATTTCATCCGTGACCACCGTGTCGTTCTCGTTCACGATGGGGACTACACCCAGGTCCAGCAAGGTGTTGATGGTGCCACGTGCATTCAGGTAGCGATGGCGGTCGGCCAGATCTTCATGGGTCAGCAGAATCTGAGCGGTGCGCACACCATGGCGGGCAAAAGCCACTTCATAGGCTTGAATCAAGCCCATCTGGCCGACGGCCGCCGCCGCTTGCAACTCATTCATGGCCTTCGGTCGGCGCGGCCAGCCAAGGCGGGCCATGCCTTCGGCAATGGCACCGCTGGAGACCAGCACCAATTGCTTGCCTTGGGCATGCAGTTGAGCAATCTGGGTAGCCCATTGCTCTACGGCATCCAGGTCAATCCCTTTGCCCTCGTTGGTGACCAGGGAGGAACCTACTTTAATAACCAATCGGCGCGATTGCGCAACGGCCGATTCAGAATGAGAAGAGTGCTGCATGACGAGTTCAGAAATCCATCGCTTGGCGTGTAAATAGAGAAAATGCCAGGAGTAGGGCGGTTGGCTTAACCGCGTCTTCCGGGCATTTTGGGGTTCAGTCCTGGAGTCTAACCCCTGGACCTGTGTAGCACGATCAGTCCGGGGCAAACCTCTCGTCGTAAATATGGGTGCCGTCGGCAATATCTTGCTCGATATGCTCTTTGCGGCTTTCTTCATCCAGCCAGGACTGCAGCTGATAGACCAGGTCCTGTGTACCCACACCGGTCAGGGCGGAGATACCAAAGACCGGGCCTTCCCAGTTCAGTTCTTTGAGCAGGCGGGCTTTCAGGTCTTCCGGGTCCGAGACCATGTCCAGCTTGTTCAGAACCAGCCAGCGTGGCTTGGCGTACAGCTCTTCGCTGTACAGACGCAGTTCTTCAACAATGGCACGGGCTTCTGCAGCCACTTTGGCCGCAATATCCTCGTCCGGGTCCAGGCTGGATACGTCCAGCAGATGCAGCAAGATACGGGTGCGAGTCAGGTGGCGCAGGAACAAGTGTCCCAGGCCGGCACCTTCCGACGCGCCTTCGATCAGGCCCGGAATATCGGCAACCACAAAGCTGTGTGCTTCGGACGAACGCACTACACCCAGGTTGGGGTGCAAGGTGGTGAAGGGGTAGTCCGCAATGCGAGGCTTGGCGTTGGAAATGCGGGTGATCAGCGTGGATTTACCGGCATTGGGCATACCCAGCAGACCGACATCAGCCAGCACCTTCAGTTCCAGGCGTAGCTTGCGATGCTCGCCTTCCTTGCCATAGGTAAATTGACGCGGGGCACGGTTCACACTGGATTTGAAGTGCAGGTTGCCCAAACCACCGGCGCCGCCTTGGGCCAGGGTGATTTTCTCGCCATGGCGCTTCATGTCAAACAGCTGCTCGCCGGTTTCTGCGTCAAAAATCATGGTGCCGACGGGCACACGCAGGGTGATGTCCTCGCCACCCGCGCCGTATTGGTCGGACCCACGGCCGTTTTCGCCGTTGCGAGCGCGGTGCAGGCGGGCGTAGCGGTAGTCGATCAAGGTGTTGACGTTACGGTCGGCCTCGGCATAAATGCTGCCACCGCGTCCACCGTCGCCGCCATTGGGGCCACCTTTTTCAATAAATTTTTCTCGGCGGAAACTGGCAGCGCCGTTTCCACCTTTGCCTGCGACCACTTCAATGGTCGCTTCGTCTACGAATTTCATGGTGATGAGTGCTGTATAGGTCCAGGGGCCGCAGAACCGTATGGGCTGCTGGTCTGGGAGCAGACCATTTTAAACAAAAACCCCAATTGCTTAGTGTATAGGAGATTGGCTTATCTGCCGGTATGTGCCGTGATAGTGGCCGATTTTTAATCTCTTGCTGTGGCCGTAGGGAGACTGGCTAAGCCGGGTGGGCGGGTTTGGGCGATGGCGGGTTGGCCATGCATAAAAAAAGCCCTGCCTAGGGCGGCAGGGCTTTTTCGCAGCGAGTACGCTTTGATCGGGTGGCTTATTCGCCAGCAACGACCGAAACGGTACGCTTGTTCAGAGCACCAGTGATGGAAAATTTAACTTTGCCATCGACCAGGGAGAACAGGGTGTGGTCTTTACCAATGCCCACGTTCACGCCGGGGTGAAACTGAGTGCCGCGCTGACGAACAATGATGCCGCCAGCCGAAATTACCTGACCGCCGTAGACTTTAACGCCCAGACGTTTGGCCTGTGAGTCACGGCCGTTCCGCGTAGAGCCGCCGCCTTTCTTCTGTGCCATTTCTTTAGCTCCTAGATGAAGAAAATACCAAATTCGCTTTTAGCAA
This sequence comes from Alcaligenes phenolicus, assembly GCF_032063905.1. Lineage (NCBI taxonomy): Bacteria > Pseudomonadati > Pseudomonadota > Betaproteobacteria > Burkholderiales > Alcaligenaceae > Alcaligenes > Alcaligenes phenolicus. Next base: position 65,347 of record NZ_DAMBOE010000003.1, on the reverse strand, counting down.
CAACTTAGACGTTGATCGCTTCGATGCGGATTTCGGTGTAGTTTTGACGATGGCCTTGCGTTTTGCGGTAGTGCTTGCGACGGCGCATTTTGAAAATCTTGATTTTGTCGTGACGGCCTTGCGCAAGAACAGTAGCCTTGACCACAGCGCCAGCAACGAAAGGAGCACCGATTTGCAGTGCTTCACCTTCGCCGACGGACAGAACCTGGTCAAGCGAAATTTCTTGCCCAATGTCTGCCGGTATCTGTTCTATTTTGAGTTTTTGGCCAGCAGTAATGCGATATTGCTTACCGCCGGTTTTTATAACCGCGTACATAGGGAATCCCTTAAAGAGTCAAACAGGCATCGCGTAAAAGGCCAATAACAGCCCGCTGTAATGCCATCTAACATAAAAAAATCTTGACACGCAAAATGCCAAGCAAAAAATAATAGGGCAAAAAGGCTTTGCTGTCAATGGCTTGGGCCTACTCCTGTCTGTATTTTGCATCCAATCCTTTCGTTTTTCACTCGGTAGGCAGGGGTGGCCCTTTGTCTTGGGGTCGTAAAGGACGTGTGAGGGGACCTGCTTCGCCCAGAACCGCATATATCGCTAATTTGTTACATTTCTCCTCAATCTGTGGCCTTTGAGGGGCTCGCCTTCCGCTACGGTAGAGCTGTTGCGTTCACAGAAGCGTAAGTCATTTATTTTTCGGACCTACTAAGGGGAAACGTATGAATAAGGACACGATCGAAGGCAAATGGAAACAACTGGCCGGTAAAGCCCGCAGCGTCTGGGGCGAAATTACGGATGATGAGTGGGCCAAGGTGAAAGGGGATGCCACGCAATTGGCCGGTCTGGTGCAAGAGCGCTATGGCCGTACCCGCGAAGAGGCGGAGCGCGAGGTTAAAGACTTCTACGACAAGTACGACCGTTAGCGGGTGGGAACCTTTTTTTGCCTGTAGGTATTTCATGAGCTGTCGTTGAGATGGCCCGTCAGACAAGGCGCTGTCCCTATACGTACTGATGATGAGGAGAATCGTATGCTTTACTACGCCGTAATCTTTTTTATTGTAGCTATCGTGGCTGCTGTGCTGGGTTTTGGTGGCATTGCCGCTGGTGCTGCTTCGATTGCCAAGATCCTGTTTGTCGTGTTCCTGATTCTGGCGGTGCTCTCGCTGGTCAAGGGCATGGGCAAGAAATAGAACAAGCCCGCCAGTGGCGGGCTTGTCCGTAAGGAAAAACCGTCTCCACCGATTGGGTGGAGGCGGTTTTTTTTATCAGGAGCGGTAGTCCGCGTTGATAGTGACGTACTCGTGCGAGAAGTCGCAGGTGTAAACCGTTTCGCTGTGTTGGCCACGGCCCAGAGAAACACGTACCAGAATCTCGGCTTCCTGCATGACGCGCTGGCCATCTTCTTCCTGGTAATCGGGGTTGCGGCCACCGTCCACGGCTACCAGCACATCGCCTAGCCACAGACGCAATTTGCTTACGTCCAGATCACTAATGCCGGCGTAGCCAATGGCGCACAGAATACGGCCCAGGTTCGGGTCGGAGGCAAAGAAGGCTGTTTTCACCAGAGGTGAGTGAGCGATGGCGTAAGCCACTTTCAGAGCTTCTTCGCTGGAACCGGCGTCATCAACCTGAATGGTCATGAACTTGGTGGCGCCTTCGGCGTCACGCACGATTTTCTGAGCCAGTTCGCGCGAGGCGTCGACCAGGGCATCCAGCAAGGTGTTGTAGTTCGGGTCGGCAATCGACTCTACCGTGACACCGCTTTGGCCGGTTGCCATGATGATGAAGGAGTCGTTGGTGGAGGTGTCGCCATCAACCGTAATGCGGTTGAAAGAGCGGTCCGCTGCCAGACGGCACATATCGCGCAGCAGTTCGGGAGCAATACCGGCGTCCGTAGCCAGGTAACCCAGCATGGTGGCCATATTGGGGCGAATCATGCCCGCGCCCTTGCTAATGCCGGTCAGTGTGATGGTTTTACCCGACAACTGGATTTGACGCGACACGATTTTGGGTTGCGTGTCGGTGGTCATGATGCTGTGAGCAGCATTGAACCAGTTGTTGTCGGCCAGATCGTTCACCGCCGCAGGCAGAGCGCCCAGCAGGCGATCCATGGGCAGAGGCTCCAGAATCACGCCGGTGGAAAAGGGCAGCACTTGCTGGGGCAGGATGTTCAGCAGGCGCGCGGTTTCCGTGCAGGTTTGCTGTGCTTTTTCCAAACCAGCCTGACCTGTGCCAGCGTTGGCATTGCCGGTATTGATGACCAGGGCGCGGATGCCATCGTGCGTAGCCAAGTGCGCTTCGCACACTTGTACTGGAGCAGCACGGAAACGGTTGGTGGTGAACACACCGGCCACGCTGGTGCCGGGGGCCAATTCAAACACGGTCAGGTCGCGTCGGTTGGCCTTGCGAATACCGGCTTCGGCAATACCGATCTTGACACCGGCAACGGGGTGAATATCAGATTCAGAGGGAATGAACAGATTGACGGCCATGACGCGATCCGAAAAACAATGTTAAAGGCGGCTCAAAGCAGTAATGATACTTGCTTTGAGCCGCCTGAGCATATCTTTGGTCGCGCCGGAGCGCTTAGCTTTCGCGAGCAGCCATGGCCACGTTGTTGCGAGTGATCAGCTTGAGTTCGCCCAGGGCTTCAAACAGGTTGACGCGTGCTTTTTCCGACAGGTTGGCAAACATCTCCTGTAGCCACTGCTCGTGGGAGGCCGCCATTTTCTTGAACTGGCGCTTGCCCTTGGGTGTCAGGCGGATCAGGGAGCTGCGACGGTCGGTGAGCACCTTGATGCGTTCGACCAAACCTTCTTTTTCCAGCTGATCGGTAATGCCCGTGATATTGCCGTTGGTGACCATCAGGTGACGGGACAGCTCGCTCATTTTCATGCCAGCGGGCTGACGCTGCAATTGAGCCATCAGGTCAAAACGGGGAAGTGTGGTCGTGTGCTCGGTACGCAGGCGACTGCGAATTTCGCCTTCAACCAGATTGGTGCAGGCCATCAAGCGCAGCCACAGGCGGGTGTCGAAGTGGTCGTCGCTATGGGCACGGCTTTCCAAGTCGGGAGCGGCATCGGCGACGGCGGAAGCGGGGATATCGTTCATGATCATAGATAGCTTGCCTTAATGGTGCATGTCCAAAATGTTTAGCTTTGAAGGACGCAGACCGCAGCCATGAGCAAGCTGGGTTAGCTTGGTGGGTATCTTAGGGGCTGGTTCGAAGTTTGACATTGCGACAGATCAAAGTAAATTCGTTTTTAAGCTTAAATTAATCAACTTGATAGAAAGCACCGGCAAAGCAGGCAAAGCATTGGGTAAGGAAATGCAAACTCTTGTCTGCTATTTACTTTTAGGGCCACGGCTTTGAATAGTCTTCGGACGGCGCTCTAACTTTGATCCGACACGATAAGCTGGCTAAATTCAAGTGATTATTTAGTTGAAGTATAAGGCATTTGCCTCTGTATCGCCTGTTCGCTTAATCACTTTTCTGCTTTTTTTGATACTTTTTTTTGTTTCAAGAATAATGCCAGCCGTAATTTTTCTTAATTGAAAAAAATGCATGCGGAAGATCGATTTATTTCTTGTGTCCTGAAATTCATTATTGAATTTTGCGTTGCGCGGGCAAGGGCTTCAGAGGAGCCTGGATCAGTCTAGGATAGCCCTTGAAACAGAGGAGGATGATGCGCTACTGCGGATAACCCGTAGTCGGGATTGCTGATACTGGAGCGTTTTTTTTGCTAATATCCTTTAGAACTAAACAATATAGACCTTGCCAATTTGGCTGGCGCCTTTGATGGACCAAGGTCTACGCCTGAGTGGGGCGTAATCTACGCAGGAGATAAGGATGGAACGTTCAGCGCACCTTGATACCTTTGCACGCGACAATCTACCACCCATGGAATGGTGGCCAGAGATGTTGCTGGAAGGCAATCCGGATGTGGACTATCCCGCTCGTCTCAATTGTGCCGTGGCGCTGTTGGGAGAGCAGGTAGCAGCGGGGCATGGTGATCGCGTGGCTTTGCAGTGGGCACAGGGCGATGAGAATCGCAGTCTGACCTACAAGCAGCTGGACGTGCTGACCAACCGTATTGCTCATGTTCTGGTTGAGGACATGAAGCTGGTGCCCGGCAACCGGGTTTTGCTGCGTGGTCCCAATAACCCCATGATGGCCGCCTGCTGGTTGGCCAGCATCAAGGCTGGTCTGGTTACGGTTCCCACCATGCCTTTGTTGCGGGCGGTGGAACTGAAGACGATTCTGGACAAGGCCGAGATTCATGCTGCCTTGTGTGACGAGCGCCTGCGTGAAGAGCTGGAGCACTGCATGGACTCCACGCATGATTCTTACACGCCTGCTCTGAAGCAACTGCTGTGCTTTAACGATGAAAGCGCCAAGGGCCTGGAAGCCTTGTTGGCTGACAAGCCCGAAGAGTTCACTGCTTGCGATACGGCGGCTGACGATGTTTGTCTGATCGCTTTCACCAGCGGTACGACCGGCCAGCCCAAAGGTTGCATGCACTTCCATCGTGATGTGCTGGCAATGTGCGATACCTTCTCGCGTCACGTACTGCGTTTGACCCCGGATGATGTGGTCTGCGGTACGCCTCCTTTGGCCTTTACCTTCGGCCTGGGCGGTCTGCTGTGCTTCCCGCTGCGTGTGGGTGCATCCACTGTCCTGCTGGAGCGTCTGACGCCTTCCGATCTGCTGGGCATGATTGATCGCTTCAAAGTGACCATGAGCTTTACCGCACCCACCTTCTATCGTCAGATGGCTGGTTTGGTGGATCGTTACTCCTTGGCCAGCTTGCGTGCCACCGTGTCGGCAGGCGAAGCCTTGCCAGATGCAACGCGTCAGCTTTGGAAGCAGGCCAGCGGCATCGAGATGACGGACGGCATTGGCGGTACGGAAATGATTCACGTGTACGTGTCCAGCCCACCTGAAAAAGTGCGTGCGGGTGCCATTGGCCAAGTGGTGCCCGGTTATGTCGCCACGATTCTGGACGATGATCTGAATCCGGTGCCAGTCGGTACGGTAGGCCGTTTGGCCGTAAAGGGGCCAACAGGCTGCAAGTACTTGAACGACGAGCGTCAGAAGCAGTTTGTTCAGGGCGGTTGGAACTTCCCTGGCGACACCTTCAAGATGGACGAGGACGGCTACCTGTATTACCAGGCTCGTAACGACGACATGATTGTTTCCTCGGGCTACAACATTGCCGGTCCTGAAGTGGAAGGCACCTTGCTCAAGCACGAGGCTGTGGCCGAGTGCGGCGTTGTAGGTGCCGCCGATGAAGAACGGGGCCAGATTGTGCAGGCCTTCATTGTGCTCAAGCCTGGCTTTACCGGAGACGATGAGCTGAAAAAGAAGCTGCAGGATTTTGTGAAAGAGAACGCAGCGCCGTACAAGTATCCACGTGCCATTGAGTTCGTGACTTCCTTGCCTCGTACCGAGACAGGGAAGTTGCAGCGTTTTGTCTTGCGGCAGATGGCGCAAGACTGATTGTTCAGAGCATAAAAAAAGCGGGCATATAGCCCGCTTTTTTGTGTCCGGCGCTTTTAGTTTTTGAAGGTGGCAAAAACTTCGCGTGCCGCTTGCACAGTGGCGTCGGTAATGTCCGGGGTGTGCTGCACCGAAACAAAACCGGCTTCAAAGGCCGAGGGGGCAAAGTACACGCCCTTGTCCAGCATGGCGTGGAAGAACTGCTTGAAGCGTTCGATGTCGCCAGCCGAGACTTCGGCCAGGGACGTAGGTACGTTTTCGCTGAAGTAGATACCGAACAAGCCGCCCTGGTGATCTGCCGTAAAAGGTACGCCTGCTTCTTTTGCAGCGGTCTTCAAGCCCTGAATCAGCTTGGCGGTGTTGGCTGTCAGGGTGTCGTAGAAACCGGGTTGAGCCAGTTTCTTCAAGGTTGCCAGACCAGCGGCCACAGCAACAGGGTTACCGGACAGGGTGCCTGCCTGGTAAACACCGCCGACCGGAGCGACGCATTGCATGATGTCGCGACGGCCACCGAAAGCACCAACGGGCATGCCGCCACCAATCACCTTGGCCAGGGTGGTCAGGTCAGGACGAATGCCGGTCAGGCCTTGCACGCCTTGAGGGCCAACACGGAAGCCGGTCATGACTTCGTCAAAAATCAGCACAGCGCCGTATTCGGTACATAGTTCGCGCAAGCCTTCCAGGAAGCCGGGGGCTGGGCGCACCAGGTTCATATTGCCGGCAAAAGGTTCAACGATAATGCAGGCGATTTCGCTGCCTTTCTGTTTGAAAGCATCGCGCACGGCGTCCAGATCGTTGTAGTCCAGCACCAGGGTGTGGCCGACAAATTCGGCTGGCACGCCCGCAGAGGTGGGGTTGCCAAAGGTCAGCAAGCCGGAACCGGCTTTGACCAGCAAGCTGTCAGCGTGGCCGTGGTAACAGCCTTCAAACTTGATGATGGTGTTGCGGCCGGTAAAGCCACGGGCCAGACGAATGGCGCTCATGGTGGCTTCGGTGCCGGAGCTGACCAGACGCACTTGCTCGATGGACGGCAGCATTTTGGTCAGAGTTTCAGCCAGCACGACTTCGCCTTCGGTAGGCGCACCGTAGGACAGGCCGTGTACGGCGGCTTCCTGTACGGCCTTGATAACGTCCGGATCAGAGTGGCCCAGAATGGCCGGTCCCCAGGAACCCACGTAGTCCGTGTATTGCTGGCCGTCTGCATCCCAGATGTAAGGGCCCTGAGCGCGTTCGATAAAGCACGGGGTGCCGCCCACGGAACCGAAGGCACGGACGGGCGAGTTGACGCCGCCGGGGATGACTTTGCAGGCACGTTCAAAAAGTTCGGAGTTACGGGACATGAGGCAAGAATCCAGATGTGAAAAGGTCAAGGCCAGGCAAGGGATCAGCGCACAAAGCGCGATGAGTCCTGGGGGTGAAAGTAGTCGGTAAAGCGTTGCGCCGTGGCGCGTATATCGCTGGTTTCAAACAGGCTGCTGATAACGGCAACGCTATCGACCCCTGCTTCCAGCAGTTCGGGCATTTTCTCGGGTGTGATGCCGCCAATCGCAACAATGGCAGCACGCCGTCCCTCGTGTTCTTGTTCTTGGCAAAGCAGTCGAGCTTGTCGCAAGGTGTTCAGCTCAGCCGGGGGGGCTTCGGGTTTGACGCTGGAAGGATACATGGCCCCAAAGGCAATGTAGTCTGCATCGTCCGCCAGGGCCTGGCGCGCCAGATCCAGACTGTTATAGCAGGAGCGTCCCAGCAGGGCTTGCGGCCCCAGTGCCTGACGGGCCTGGGTCAATTCGCCATCGCTTTTACCCAGGTGCGCGCCTTGCACGTCAAACTCTTGCGCCCAGCTCCAGTGATCGTTCACCAATAGCGGCAGATCCAAAGACAGGCACAGCTTGATCAACTCTTTGAGTTGTTGCTGGCGGATTGGTTCCGGGCCGTTCTTGCGACGGAACTGCAAGACCTGCAACCCCCCTTCGTGAGCGGCACGCACGGCGTCCAACAAGCGGGCGGTGTCGTCCCATTCGGGAGTAACGCCGTAAAGACCGGCGGGAAAGCGCAAGGTGGTGGGGTCAGTCATCTTGGGGAGCAACAGGGTTGAACAGGCGATGGCCCATACCGGGCAGGAAGGTGTCACTGGCACGTGCCTGCAGGTGCAACAAGGCTGATTCTACCGCGTTATCCAGCTCGTGACCTTGAGCCAGAAAGCTCAGGCAGGCGGTAGCCAGCAAACTGTCTATGTCCTGCTGACGCAGGCCGCCATCCAGCGGCATGCTGTAGTCCAGACGACCGTGATGTCCCTGGAAACGTGTGTGCCATTGTCCGGCAGCGCCAGTTACGCCGGTGACCAGTACAGCATTGGCACCGTTGTTCAACAAGGTTTCCACGGCATCCGGAGTGTCGCCCAGCAGCTCGTCGGCCTGCCAACGCTCCAGGCTGGGGTGGTCGATCAATAATAAGGAGCTCAGCGGCAGGAGCAGGCGTAAACTGGCATCAAGAGCGTCGTCTGCATCCAGCTCGTCCAGGCCGGTGGGCATGGCGCTCAGGTGCAGGACCAAGGGCAGTTCAGGGTAGTCGGAGCAAAGCTCGGCCACCATGCTGGCGATTTCAGGACTGTAGACAGGACCGCACTTGATGGCCTGAATGTTCATGTCCTCCAGCAAGCAGCGCGCCTGGTCGTCGGCAATGTCCTCTGCCAGGGTCTGAATGTTTTCTTGCTGCGCGCTATCGCGCACCAGCAAGGCGGTGGGCACGCTGAGGATATGGCAGCCCAGATGAGCGCCAGTGATGGCATCGGCAGGCAGGTGAGCACCGCCGCTGGGATCATAAGGAGCCAGCACGAGCGCCAGAGCAGGACTTGAATTTTTGATTTCAGCAGCCATCTTGTCTTGGTTACCCATGCAGGGCCGGCAAGGCTCTGGATGTCACGGGTTGAGTAATTTAGTAATATGAACCCCATTTTAATGGATTGCCCCGATTTGCACGCGGATCGGACTATGTTTAAAAATACAGTAGGAATACTATGCGTACGTGGATGTGCCTGATTTGCGGCTGGATTTATGATGAAGAAGCAGGTTTGCCTGAGGAAGGCATTGCGCCGGGCACACTCTGGGAAGACGTCCCTCCGAACTGGGTCTGTCCCGAATGCGGCGCTCGTAAGGAAGACTTCGAAATGATCCAAGTGTGATCATCTCAAGTTCCAAGGTGGTTTGTTTTGACGGGAGGTGTGTATGAGTGCCACTAGCCAGTCCCCGCTAATCCAAGAAAGCGCTGATCTAACGCACCACCTGTTACTTGCCATGCCCGGTGTGGTTTCGGGCAGCTTGGCCGACACGGTGATTTATGTCTGTGAACATAATGAACAAGGTGCCTTGGGCCTTGTTATCAATCGACCAACGGATCTGAGCCTGGTTGAGCTGCTGTCTCGTATCGAGGTGGACGTGGAAAACCGGGCTGATCTGGCCGCGACCTCCGTCTACTTCGGTGGGCCCGTGCAAACGGATCGCGGCTTTGTTCTCCATGACTCCGATAAAACCTATACCTCCAGCCTGGGGGTGGGTGATCTGACCCTAACAACTTCCCGCGATGTGCTGCAGGACGTGGCCCAAGGCCAGGGGCCAGTGCATATGCTGGTCACGCTGGGTTATGCCGGTTGGGCTGCGGGCCAGCTGGAAAGCGAGATGGCCGACAATGCCTGGCTGAGCATCAAGGCTACCCATGAAATCCTGTTTTCTACCCCGGTTGGGGAGCGCTATGATCGCGCCCTGGCCTTGCTGGGAATCAGTCCTTTTACCCTGACAGGTGCTGCGGGCCATGCCTGAACACGAAACACCGTCAATGGTCAGCTCGGCGCAAACCTTGCTGGCCTTTGACTATGGCCTGAAAAAAATTGGCGTGGCGCTGGGCAACACCTTGACGCGCCAGGCCCGCCCTTATACGATTTTGCGGCCCGTGACACGGGAACAGCGCTTTGCGGCTATCGAGGCTTTGCTCAAGGAATGGCAGCCCGATCGCGTCGTGGTAGGTTTGCCTTTGACCCTGGATGGTGGCGAGCAGTATGCTTCGCTGCGGTGTCGGCGTTTTGCCAACCAACTGCACGGTCGTTATGGCGTTGCAGTAGACCTGGTCGATGAGCGGGGCTCCAGCATGGAGGCTCAAGAATTGCTGGGCAATAATGACGATGATGATGCCATGGCAGCTTGCGTGATCCTGCAGCGATATCTGGACAGCCTGCCACCGGCCTGAGCCCTCTACAAGGTTGCAGCCTTTTGATTAGTTTATTTCGTTTTAGTTGGCGCGCTGTCGCTCTGATTGTGTGGATCGTGGTCGGCTTGTTAAGCGTCGGTCTGCTTTTTCCGGTATTGCGTCCAGGCGGGCGCCGCGTCATGGTGTTGCGCATGTCGCGCCTCTTGATGCTGATCTGCGGCGTGCGTGTACTGCAGCACGGCCAGGCTGTTCAGGATCGCTCCGTGCTCTATGTGTCCAACCATATCTCCTGGTTGGACATTTTTGTACTCAACAGCGTGCGTAGTACCTCTTTCATTGCAAAAAGCGATATTCGCCGTTGGCCAGTGATTGGCTGGCTGGTGGCGGGTGCAGGGACGGTTTTCATTGAGCGCGGGCAGCGTCGCGCCATTCAGATTGTCAGCCAGCAAATGGCTGTGTGCTTTGAGCGTGGTGATGCCGTAGGTCTGTTCCCTGAAGGCACCACCTCAACCGGTCTGGATGTACAGCCTTTCCACGCCAGTTTGTTTGAGACGGCTATCAGCCTGAATGTGGATATTCAGCCGGTGGCTCTGGTATTTGAGCAAAAAGGCCAGCGCAGTGAGCGCTTTGCCTTTGTGGGCGAGCAGTCTCTGGTTGGCAATATCTGGGTTCTGCTCAGTGCGCGTAATGTCTCTGTGCACTGCCATTTTCTGGACCTGATGCCGGCTCAATCCTGTACGGAGTGGGGACGTTCTCAAACGGCACAAACAGCGCGTGAACAGATCCGTGCGGTCGTGTGCCCCGAGGCCGTTACGGTCGAGGCCTGATGGCCTTAGCCCGGTTTCTTGCTTTCCGGGCAGTGAATCTGAACCAGATGCCGGTCTTGCAGGCGTACAGCACTAAGTTGGCGACCCCAGACGCAGCCGGTATCCAGACTGATCACGGTAGGCGTGTTCAGCAAGCCCAGCGTAGACCAATGTCCAAAAATAATAGGGACCTGGGCACAGGCGCGATTCGGCATTTCATACCACGCTAGCAAGCCGGACTCGGCATCCGGTGCACCCTTGTGCTTGAAGTCCATGCGGCCATTCACATCGCACATGCGCATGCGGGTCAAGGTGCTGACAATGGCGCGCAGGCGATCGTAGCCTTGTAGCCCAGCATCCCAGCGATCCGGGTTGTTGCCGAACAACTCAATAATCTTGTCTTGCCAGTCGTCCGCACGTAACAGTGCTTCCAGCTCGTGGGCGTATTCCAGCGTTTGCTCCGGGCTCCAGTCAGGGTGCACTCCGGCATGCACCATCAGATGGCCATGCTCGTAATGAGCCAGCGGCTGGTGTCGCAGCCAGTCCAGCAGCTCTTGTGCGTCCGGCGCGGCCAGCAGTTCCTGCAAGGTATCCTGTTTGCCGGGCTTGCGGACCCCGGCAGCGACTGCCAGACAGTGAATGTCGTGGTTGCCTAGTACACAGACGGCGCGATCGCCCAGAGAACGAATCAGGCGCAACGCTCCCAGAGAGTCCGGGCCACGGTTGACCAGATCGCCTGCAAACCAGAATTTGGCCTGGCTGTCGGCTGCAACATCAGGATGGCTGAGCAAGCTGTCCAGAGGGCGGCAGCAGCCTTGAATATCACCAATCGCCCAGATGGCAGGGGAAGTAGCTAAGGACATGATTTAGTTGGTTGTGCTGGAGTTGCGACGACGCCGGTTGTGCCGGTTTTCCATCATGATAAGAGCACTCAAGGCCATGGCCATGGCGATCAGGTTCGGAACCAGAGCGGTGACCCACGGCGCCAGATTGCTGAGCATGGCCACGTTCAAGGCTAGCTGATTGATCATGAAAAAGCCCACGCCCAGCAAGATACCGGTAAAGACCTTGGTGCCCACACCGCCGTGGCGGGTCTGCATGAAGCCGATAGGCGCAGCAATAGTAATCATGACCAGCAAGGTAAAGGGGTAAGCGACTTTGCGCCACAGGGCCACAACCTGACGTTTGGTCTGCAGCTTGTTCGCGTCCAGGTAGCCGATGTAATCCTTCAGGTCCAGTATGGACATGCGCTCGGGTGTCACGACGCGTGCAATCAGTCGATCCGGCGTTAGCGTGGTGGTCAGCGTCAAGGTGGGGCGTTTTGCAATTTTGACCAACGCTTGATCAGGTGCCTTATCCTGTGACAGAGCCGTGTGGGCCTGCTCATTGACGTGGGTCTCGGTAACGTCCTGCAAGTCCAGCTGGTTCTTGTGGAACTGTCCGCTGGGCGCTTGAGTCATTGCACTCAGGCGCTGCCCATCCGAGAAGTCGAACACGCTGACATCGCTTACTTTGCCATCGCCCTGCAGGTTGGCAATATTGATGATGCGCACCCCGCCACTGTCATTGCTTTCCTTGAACCAGTAGCCACTGTCCAGACGGCCGCCACCGGAACGTCCCAGCAAGGCCATGCCTTGCTCACTGGATTTGATCTCGGCCATGGGGGTGACATACTCGGACAAAACAAAGGCCCCTCCCACCAGGGGCAGGGTAATGGTCCAGAGCATCAGCATCATGTGCAGACCGCTAACGCCAGATGCACGCAAAATCACCAGCTCATTGCGCTGAGCCAGGCTTGCCAGGGCCAGGGTGGCACCAATCAACAGGCCAATGGGCAGCAGGTCGTACAGACGGGTGGGCAGCTCCAGAGCCTGGATGTAAAACAGATTCATCAGGGTAAATTTGGAACCGACCTTGTCCAGCTCTTCAATCAGGGCGAAAAAGGTAAACAGGCCAAGCAGGGCAATCAGCACCACGGCGCTGGAGCGATAGATTTCGGAAGCGAGATAGCGGCGTGCGGTGCGCATGAAAATAAGGCCCAGGAAAGACGTGGCTAGCTTAACAAAAATGCGGATTGCAGTCAGGGAATAGCGACTTGTCGCATACGTTGACTGATAGTGCGCGTGCGCGATTGCAAATAGGGGCTGTTACGATTCTTGTCATAGTAGGCCGGGTTGGGCAACATGCCCGCCAGACGGGCGGCCTGCATGGCACTGAGCTTGGCTGCATCAACCTTGAAGTAGTGGCGTGCCGCCGCCTGGGCACCAAAAACGCCTTCACCCCATTGGGCTACGTTCAGGTACAGCTCCAGGATGCGCTCCTTGCTCATGACGGTTTCAATCATATAGGTCAGAATCAATTCCTGACCTTTGCGCAGATAACTGCGTGATTCCGATAGAAACAGATTCTTGGCCAGTTGCTGGGAAATGGTAGAACCACCACGACGGCGGGTAGAGCCCTTTTCCGACTGGCGACGGTTGTATTCCCAGGCTTTGCGAATGGCATCCCATTCGACCCCCGAATGGTTCAGGAAGTTCGAATCTTCGGAGGCAATCACTGCGCGTTTCAAATTGGCGCTGATCTTGTCGTACGGCACCCATTGATAGCGCAGTTCGGCATCCGCATTGGCGCTGCGCAACTGGCCCTGTTCGGCCGCCATGAAGGTGGTCATGCGAGGCGGCACCACGCTGTACCAGAGCACCATCAGAAACAGGGCGATCTGATAAAGCAGAACACCAGCGGCCACGGCCAGAACGGCCAGGCCAGCCAGTTTCCAGGGATGGGCCAGAAGGCGACGCACGTCAGACTTGCCCGATGTCCTGGCGCAGCTTGGCCAGTACGGGTTCGACATCGGCCTCTACGCCGTGCCAGATCTGAAAGCTGGCGGCCGCTTGGCCTACCAGCATGCCAAGGCCATCTTTGCTATGTGTGGCACCGGCTTGCTCGGCGGCACGCATGAAGGCGGTGGGTTCGCTGGCATAAAACATATCGTAGGCCAGAGAGTTGCTGCGATAACGGGCATCTGGCAATTCGGGCAGATTCTGGTTCAGGCTGGCCGAGGTGGCATTGATCACAATGTCCCAGTCGCCACAATGGTCGTCCAGACCGCCCGCGCTCAGGCGGCGGGAGGCATCCGGGTCCAGAGCAACGACCTGCTCACGAATGTCGTAGGCTTTGGCGCTGGTGCGATTGATGATGTGCAGCATTTCGCAACCGGCTTCCAATAAGGGGAACACCACTCCACGCGAGGCACCCCCTGCACCGATCAGCAAGATACGCTTGCCTTCCGGGTTGTGGCCGACACGCAGCAGGTCCGAGCACAGGCCCACGCCATCGGTATTGCAGCCGTGCAACTGCCCATCTTCCAGCCATAGCGTATTGACAGCTCCGGCCATGCGAGCGCGACGGCTCAAGCGTGGGCCCACCAGATCATAAGCCTGCTCTTTGAAGGGCAAGGTGACGTTCAGGCCGCTGCCGTCCTTGAAAAACTCTTCCACCGTGGCGCTAAAGCCATCCAGTGGTGCCAGAATGCGCTCGTAGCTCAGGGCCAGATTGAACTGGCTGGCAAACTGCGTATGGATTTGTGGAGAGCGGCTGTGCTCGATAGGGTGACCAATAACGCCGTAGCGTTTGGCGGGAGTCGTGTCGGGCATGGTTAAGCGATGCTTGTCTTGTTGTGAGGTGTCAGCCCCAAGGCTGAAAGCGCATATTTTACCCTAGGGTCTGCTTTTGCCAGAGCATGCTGTGGACAATACGATCTTATTGCACATCCGGGCCGTGCATACTGAGCCTGTCATGCGTAAAACTCCAGCTGCGGGTAATGACGAGTACATCCGCGCCAGGAGCCACTTGTTCGGGCAGGGGGGCGAAGGGGGCGGCCAGTTCCACAATGCGGCGGGCCGCCAGATTCAAGGCGGCCTGATCTGAAGGCTCAGTAATCTGGGCACGCAGCAGGCTGCCATCTCGCCGGATATAGACTGTCATTTGCAGCTGACCGTACAGTTGCTCGCCATTTTGCTTCGGATAGTGGCGAGTGCCGGTCTGCTCAATTTTTTGACGCCACTGATCCAGGTACTGGGCTTGTTCGCTGGCTTTGGCGCTGGGACCTACATAGTGGTAGCGGGGCTGGCGTTGTTGTTCACGAATCTGCTCGCGCAAAATCGCCAGCTGGCTATTTTGCACTTGTGGGTCCAGATCATGGTCGTCCGGGCCAGGTTCAGTGGACGCGCCGATATATTCAAAGCTGGGTGTCGACAAAGGTGCCTTGTCCTGACTTTCCAGCTCGCTCAGCAGGCGCTGCTGTTCAGCTTCCAGGCTTTGCTGGCGTGCACGCAGCGCTTCAAGCACTAACTGATTCGGCAGATTGGGATCGGTCAGCGGCAAAGGATTGCTGGCCTGTCCTTGCTGATGCTCCCCGCCACCGTCCAGATTCAGCTGCGCCAAGAGTTGAGGACTTAATGGTGCGGAGTCGGTGCTGAAATTGACCAGTGCTACATCCAGACTGTTGGTCGGAGCGGGCGAGGGCGCGCGAGCCGGCCAGAAGATCAGCAAAAGATGAATCAGTGCCGAAAGGGCGACCGCCAGCCACAAATAGTCTTTGGACGCGTGGCGGCGGTCGAGCTGGCTCATGGTCGTCAGTCAGCCGTGGCGACCGAGCGCAAACGGGCTTCCACCGTCAAAGCCAGTTCGTCAAAGGACAGCAGATCCAGCGTCACTTCCTGACCACGCTCCAGTGCAGGCAAGCCAGGAACGTGCAGAACCAGCGGCGCATTGGTCAGGCGCACCAGATCTTCCTTGATGAAGCTGGCCTGTACCTGCTTGATGTCGTTTTGTTGCAGCCAGCGCAGGCACCAGAAACGCTCCAGAGAGGACTGGTAGTCCGACCACTGCGTGTATTGCGATTCAAAGGCACCAATAATGGCGTACAAATCCGCATCCTTGGGCTGGAAGGGGGCGGCCAGGCGTGCGGAGATGCCGTGCTCGGCCGCCGCCAGAATCTGGCCCTGATTGATCAGGTCCACATAACGGCGCAGAGGTGAGGTGGACCAGATGTATTGCGGCACACCAATGGATTCGTGCGGGCCGGGCGTGGTGGACATGCGCGTACGCATGAACTGCTGGGAGCGATAAATGCCGGGCACATTGTGCTCGGCCAGCAAACCGCCCCACAACTGATTGGCCAGAATCATGTATTCAGCCACCAGCAGGCTTAGCGGCGCATTGCGCACGCGTGGCACCAGACGAATGATGGAGTTTGGATCATCGTGCGGGCCATCCAGCTCGAAGCTGTATTCCACACGGTTATTGTTTTCCGGTTTGCCACGCACGGCTTCACGCTGGGCCGACAACTGGCGCGAGAAATTCCATAGCGGGCGCAGCCATTCTGCGTAGGGCAGCTCGGCATTTTCGTCGGCCAGAGCCTCTTCGCTGATCAGCGGGTCCAGCTCGTGCTGGCGCAGGTTGCCCGCTACGGTAATGCGTTCCAGGCGGGTCTGATGCGACAGGATTTCGCCAGTGTTGATGTCTGCATCTACATACAGCGACAGGGCAGGACGAGTCTGCCCTTGATCCAGGGAGAAATGCGCGATCAGCTCGGGTGGCAGCATGGGGATCTTGTAGCCCGGTGTGTACACCGTTGCCATGCGATTGCGGGCAATCTGGTCGATCTCGTTGCCACGTGCCAAGGCCAGCGAAGGCACAGCAATGTGAACCCCGATACGCAGGCGGCCCGGTTCCGGGTGCTGGACGGACAGAGCATCGTCAATTTCAATCGTATTGGCGTCGTCCACCGAATAGGCAGTGACATCGGCCTCGGGCAAATCCTGGCCCCAGTTTTGCAGGGCAATGTCCGGAAAGCCAGTTCCTTTGGGAAAGTGCGCCGCCAAAAAGCGATGTTGATGCAAGGTCAGTGGATTGGACCAGGCACCCAGCGACAGCAGCAGCTTTTCCGTGCTGACACCCAGCTCTTTCTGGGCCTGATCAAAAGCTTTCCACTCCAGCGTGTTCTTGTCTGGCTGAGTCAGGAAGGTGCTGGCTTTCTCGGCAACTTCGGGCGGCAGTTCGCCCTTGATCATCTGTTCGGCCCAAGTCTGGATTTGCTCTTGCTGCAGGCGTTTCTTTTCAATTGCGGCCAGAGCGGCTTGCAAAATTTCTGGCGGAGCAGGGCGGTACAGCCCTTTGCCACGACGGTGAAAGTAGGCGGGTGCGCTGTGCAGGGCAAAGATGGTGCCGGTTTTTTCGACAGCGCTGGGCGCGTGACCGAAATATTCCTGTGCCAGCGTGGACGCTTCAAACTCCTCCTGGGGGGCGCATTCCCATAAGAAATTGATATCCAGGGATTCGGCCAGCGCTTGGGCTTTTTCCAGCAGTTCTGCCGGGGCGGGCTGCTCGAAGGTAAATAGAACGCTGTTTTTCTTTATTTTGCTGCGTTTGCCAGACGCGGATTCCACCTGCATGGTGGTATCGCTGTCAGAAAATATTTTTTCTGCTTTGAAATTACCGCTGTCTTCAAAAAGGACGTACATGATTTTCCATCTGGATGGTGCTGGCCATCCGGTAAAGATAGTTAAGGTTGTTGCAGGGCAAAGCGCAAAATTTCGTCGATCCAGGGATCAAAGTCGGTCAGGCCATGATCTCCGCCTTCCAGAATGTGTCCTTGACTGCCTTTGTACCAATCCGCCATCTCGCGCCAGTTCAGGACTTCATCACCTTTGGCGGCCAGCAGGTAAAAGCGCTGGGGATCGCTGGGGCGTGGTACGTGAATGTCGTTGAGCTCATCCACATAGTCGGGCAGGAAGTGAAACGGGTCGGGCGAGTGATAACAGACATGCTCGCCCACCTGCGTAGCCAGATCGCGCCCTGCGTAGACCACCGGGTTAAGCAGCACGGCGCGGCTGTGATAGTGCTGCGCCAGGTGGCTGGCATAGTAACCGCCCAGCGAGGAGCCGATCACACACAATTGATCGGCGCTCATGCCTGCCTGCATTTCCGTGTCCACAATGCGCTTGCACATGGCAATGGCCTGGGCCGGGCTGGCGGGCAATTGCGGGCAGCGCCACAGGTGCAGCAAGCCCCTGTCCTGCATGGTTTGTTTCAGGCGCTGCGCTTTATAGGACGAAGGCGAGGAACGAAAGCCGTGTAGATAGAGGATCATGGAGGCACCTGCTATATAGATAAGAGGGTCAGCGTGACAGTTGATCCAGCAGGCGCTGATGAATGCCGCCAAAGCTGCCGTTACTCATCACGACAATGGCATCGCCGGGCTGGCTGGCTTGAACAATGGCCTGAACCATTTTATCCAAATCATTCCACGCTGTGGCGCGATCCCCTAAAGGAGCCAGGACCTTGGCCGCATCCCAACCCAGCGCGTGCTTGCCCTGGGTCTCGCCGTAGCAAAAAACCAGGTCGGCATCTTCCAGCGAACCGGGCAGGCGGGCGGCCATGGCACCCAGCTTCATGGTGTTGGAGCGTGGCTCCAGCACGGCCAGAATTCGGGTGGCTTTACCTGTCTGGCTGCGCAAACCGGCTAGCGTAGTAGCAATGGCGGTGGGGTGATGGGCAAAATCGTCGTAGACGGTAATGTCATTGACCACGCCACGCACTTCCATGCGGCGCTTGATGCCCGCGAATTGGCTCAGTGCCGCGCAAGCCTGTGCAGGTTTGACGCCCACATGGTGGGCAGCGGCGATGGCGGCCAGAGCGTTCAGGCGATTGTGTTCGCCGGTCAGTGTCCATTGGACGATGCCTTGGGATTGGCCTTTGAACATCACTTCGAAAGAGGTGGCGCTGATTGCCTTGCTGTCCCAATCTCCTTCGGGGCCAAACTGTTCAACAGGCGTCCAGCATCCACGGGCCAGGGTTTCGTCCAGGCTGGGGGTGTGGGTGGGACGCAGAATCAGCCCTGTGGAGGGGATGGTACGCACCAGATGGTGAAATTGGGTCTGGATGGCGTGCAGATCAGGGAAGATATCAGCGTGATCGTATTCCAGATTGTTCAGGATGGCCGTGCGGGGGCGGTAGTGAACAAATTTGGAGCGCTTGTCGAAAAAGGCGGTGTCGTATTCGTCGGCCTCGATCACAAACAAGGATTGTTCTGGATTGAAGCGGGCCGACACACCCAGGCCGGGGGCCACGCCACCGATCAGGAAGTTGGGGGACAGCTCGGCCTGTTCCAGGATCCAGCCCAGCATGGAGCTGGTGGAGGTTTTGCCGTGCGTGCCAGCCACGGCCAGAACGTGCTGTTTGTGCAGGATGTTCTCGCCCAGCCATTGCGGGCCGGATGTATAAGGCAGGCCCTGATCCAGAATGGCTTCCATCAGAGGATTACCGCGCGTCACCACGTTGCCCACTATATAGAGATCAGGGGACAGCTTGGTTTGCTCTGCGCCAAAGCCTTCAATAAGCTCAATGCCTTGTTCTTCCAGCTGCGTGCTCATGGGTGGGTAGACCCCGGCATCGCAACCGGTAACCGTATGGCCAGCCGAGCGGGCAATCAGGGCCAGACCACCCATGAATGTGCCGCAAATTCCTAGTATATGTATGTGCATGACAATCCTCCGGCCTGTATTCTAGACGACTGTTTGATCTGATGCGTGAGCTTTGGTGAGGGCCGGTGCTATCATCCCCAGATGATATTTTTTCAGGTGTGAACCGGTATGCGTAGGCGTCTTTTTCTGCAGAAATCGCTAGTGTGTGCAAGTCTTTTGGCCCTGCATCCCGCCCCTTGGGCCAGTTTGCTGCCCTCAGACCCCTTCCTGGCGCAAAGCTTCAAGGATCTTCAGGGCGAAGATCGCGCGCTCTCTACTTATATAGGCAAGCCCCTGGTGGTGAACTTCTGGGCGACCTGGTGTGCACCCTGCGTCAAGGAAATGCCGGACCTGCAGGAATTGCACAAACGCTACCCCGAGGTGAACTTTGTGGGTATTGCAGTGGACTCGCTGGATAACGTGAAAGAGTTTCTGGAACGTGTGCCGGTCAGTTACGACATTTTGCTGGCTGGTTCGGGTGGCCTGAAACAAATGCGCAGCGTGGGCAATAAAAAGGGCGGATTGCCCTTTACTGTCGTGTTTGGCAGCAATGGCCGGGTCAGCGAACGCATTTTGGGCCAGATAGATCCCGAAAAGTTGGACGAAGTTATTAAAGCTCAACGCTAACTGGCCGACTTTTTCGCTTAATTTCGTCAAATTGCAGGTCTGGCACACCCCTGTTTCAAACGGGATGGGACCAATGCTAACTGTTTGTAAGCCAAGCAGGTTTATGGACAAATGACGTTATTTAGCGTAAAAAGGCGGTCTGTCTTGACGAAAAATCCGCTATGGCGAAACATGTCCTGGTCCTTAACGGGCCCAACCTCAACCTGCTGGGTACCCGAGAACCCGATGTCTACGGCCATCAGACTCTCGACGATATCAACAGTGGTTTACAGGTGCTGGCCGATCAGCATGGCGCGCAGTGTCATTTTTTTCAAAGTAATCACGAAGGCGGGCTTGTCGATCGAATTCATCAAGCCCGTACCGAGGGCGTGGATTTCATCCTGATCAATGCTGGGGCCTACACCCATACCAGCGTGGCGATACGGGATGCGCTTGCCGGTGTCGGTATTCCGTTTGTTGAAGTTCATCTGTCCAATGTTCACCGTCGTGAGCCGTTCCGTCACCACTCCTATCTCTCTGACATCGCTAGCGGTGTCATTGTTGGTTTGGGGGCCTACGGTTATGAAGCCGCCCTGCGGTTTGCTTTGAATAGTTAGGCGGTTCGTTTCGTTTTTTTGACCAATATTTTTTTAATGCCGTCCTGACCCAGTCAGTGGCTAGTGCGGCGTTGCGGGAAGTACGCATGGATCTTAGAAAACTCAAAACCCTGATCGATCTGGTAGCCGAGTCTGGCATTGCCGAACTGGAAATCACTGAAGGTGATGACAAGGTTCGCATTGTGAAATTTTCGCAAAGCTCGGCGGCTCCCGTGGTTTATGCTCCCGAGGCTCCTGTAGCCCAGGTGGTAGCCCCCGCCGCTGGCGCTCCTGCCGCAGCTCCCGCTGCACCCGCCGTTCCTGAAGGCCACGCCGTCAAGGCTCCTATGGTCGGCACGTTCTACCGTGCTCCTAGCCCAGGCGCTGCTCCTTTTGTGGAAGTGGGCCAGACGGTCAAGGAAGGCGAGCCTTTGTGCATTATCGAAGCCATGAAGCTGCTCAACGAGATCGAAGCCGACAAATCCGGCGTGATCAAGGAAATTCTGGTTGAAAACGGCGGGCCGGTGGAATACGGTCAGACTCTGTTCGTCATCGGTTGATGATATGTTTGAAAAAATCCTAATCGCCAATCGGGGCGAAATTGCCTTGCGTATCCAGCGCGCTTGCCGCGAGATGGGTATCAAGACAGTCGTCGTTTATTCTGAAGCTGATCGTGGTGCCAAGTACGTGCGTCTGGCCGACGAGGCCGTGTGTATTGGCCCCGCCCAAGCCCGTGACAGCTACCTGAGCATGCCTGCCATCATCTCGGCAGCAGAGGTCACCGATGCGGAAGCCATTCACCCTGGCTACGGCTTTATGGCTGAAAACGCGGACTTCGCTGATCGTGTCGAAAAGAGCGGTTTTGTCTTTATCGGCCCACGTCCCGAGAACATCCGCACGATGGGCGATAAGGTCATGGCCAAAAAAGCCATGATCGAGGCCGGTGTGCCTGTGGTTCCCGGTTCGGACGGCGCCTTGCCCGACGATCCTGCAGAAATCGTGCGTATTGCCCGTGAAGTGGGCTACCCGGTCATCATCAAGGCCTCTGGCGGTGGTGGTGGTCGCGGCATGCGCGTGGTCTACACCGAAGCCGCTTTGCTGACGGCCGTTGCCACGACCAAAACCGAAGCCGCTGCTGCGTTCAATAATCCCGAGGTCTACATGGAAAAGTACCTCGAGAATCCACGCCATATCGAAATTCAGGTATTGGCTGATGGTGATCGCAATGCAATCTGGCTGGGCGAGCGCGATTGCTCCATGCAGCGTCGTCACCAGAAAGTGATTGAAGAGGCACCGGCTCCAGGTATTCCACGTCGCCTGATCGAGCGTATCGGCGAGCGTTGTGCCGATGCCTGCCGTCGCATGCGTTACCGCGGTGCCGGTACGTTTGAATTCCTGTACGAAAACGGCGAGTTCTTCTTTATCGAGATGAACACCCGTATTCAGGTCGAACACACCATCACTGAGATGATCACCGGCATTGATCTGGTTCAGGAGCAGATCAAAGTGGCCGCAGGCGAGAAGTTCGTGCTGCGCCAGCGTGACATCGAGTTTGAAGGTCATTCGATCGAATGCCGTATCAACGCGGAAGATCCATTCAACTTCGTACCAAGCCCAGGCTTGATTACCAAGTGGCATACTCCCGGCGGCCCTGGCGTGCGTATCGACTCGCACGTGTTCACCGGCTACACCGTGCCGCCGTACTACGATTCCATGATTGCCAAGCTGATTACCTACGGTAAGACGCGCGAGCAAGCCATTGCCCGTATGGACATTGCCTTGTCCGAAATGGTGGTGGAAGGGATCAAGACGAACGTGGATCTGCACCGGGAATTGATGCAGGACGCCAGCTTCAAGGCAGGCGGCACCAGCATTCACTACCTGGAACAAAAGCTGGCCCAACGTAGCAAGTAAGGGCAGCAACAGGTCAGGCCACAGGCCTGACCTGATAAGAACGATGACTATGTAAAACAGGGGCGAGCCCCCTGTTTTGCTTTATGGAAACTATGTATGCGTGAACTCTTACTGAGCTGCCAGGAACACGAGGCCGAGCGCTTGTCCGATGCCTTGCTTGAAGCGGGCGCCTTGTCGGTGTCGGTGGAAGATGCTGATGGTGATACCGACCAGGAAAAGCCCCTGTTTGGTGAACCTGGTATCGAACCGGATGTGCTGGCCTGGGACCGCAATCGTGTGGTGGCCTTGCTGCCCGAGGAGCTGGAGCCTGAAGAGTTGCTGCAACCGCTTTTTGAAGCCGGGGTGCTGGATCCTGCAAAGGCCCAGTGGAGCGTGCGCGAAGTGCCCGACGAGGATTGGGTTCGTTTGACGCAATCGCAGTTTGGCCCCATCCCGGTGGGCGATCGTATCTTGATTGTGCCCAGCTGGCACAAGGACGATGAGGACCTGCCAGCTGCCCAGGAAGGTGATGATGGCCTGGTGCGCATTGAGCTGGACCCCGGCCTGGCCTTTGGTACTGGCAGTCACCCCACGACGCATTTGTGTCTGGATTGGCTGGCCCATCATGTGCAAGCGGGTCAGACCGTGCTGGATTACGGTTGCGGCTCCGGTATTTTGGCGATTGCCGCCCGCAAGTTGGGTGCAGGCCATACCGTGGGTGTGGACATTGACGAGCAGGCCGTGATTGCCACGCGCTACAATGCGCAAGTCAATCAGGTCGAGGTTGAAGGCGTGCTGCCTGATGCCATGCCCGCCGGGCAAACGGATCTGGTTGTCGCCAATATTCTGGCCAATCCCCTGCGTATGCTGGCTCCCATGCTGGCCAACCGTGTCAAACCGGGTGGGCATCTGATCCTGTCCGGCATTTACGATTGGCAGGCCGAGGAAATGATCGAGGTCTATTCCTCCTATCTGCCCATGTCGGTCTGGCAGGAGCGCGATGGCTGGGTGTGTTTGGCTGGTCAACGCCCGTTATAAGACGGTAGAACTTAAGGTGAGTTCATGGAGCTAAAGACTCGCTGCCCCCGTTGCGGGACATCGTTTGCAGCCAGTGTAGAAACGCTGCAACGCCGCCGGGGCTATATACGCTGCATTCAATGTGCGCATATCTTCGATGGCTTTGAAGAAGTCATCGATGAGCAAGCCCCGGAGCCTTCCTATCATTCCCCCGCCACGCCGGTTCAGATCGAGCCGCGCCTGGCGCCCGAGCCACCTGTTTCGCCACGGCAGGAACAGGTGCAGTCAGTGGACCTGCAAGCGCCCATTCCAGGGCCGCGATTTGTGGAGCACTCCCGTCACGCCCCGCCGCGTGATGAAGGCACGGCCCACGAGTCCTTGCAGGTACGCAAATTCCCCGACTCCATCCTGACACAAGCACCAGTCACTCCGGCCGCGCCTGCTGCTGTTGCTACCGAGCCTTTTGTCCGCCCGGCAGAGCCTGCTGTTGAGTCGGTAGAGCCGTCAGTCATTCGCGCCCGCTCCAGACACGAGCCTTTGCCGCAGGATGATCAGGACACCTCGTTTTTCGTATCGACCGGCTCTGTTTCTGAGCCAGATGGGGACCATCATATTGGTCAGGCATCGTGGTCGGCTGCCGAGCCTGAGTTCAGTGTGGGCGATCGTGCCAGTGCCTTGCGCGCCTCTTTTCCCTCGCGTCAGGCTGATGGTACGCATGATCGTGATGGCGAGGATTTTCAGCAGGACTGGGTCATTGACCCCAACCCAGCCTTGCAACGCGAGACACGTTATGAGGGCGAAGCCAGCTTTGGTCAGCGTGTGGGTTCGCTGATCTGGACCAGCTTGTGCGTTCTGGGTGTTGTCCTGTTCGTCGTGCAGCTGATGTACGTGTATCGCGTACAGATTGTCAGCCAGATACCCATGCTGCGTCCCGCGTTCGAGAGCGCGTGTCAGACCTTGTCGTGCAAGGTTCCCTACGAACGTCGTCTGGACCAGATTCGCGTGCAGGCTTCGGCCTTGCATAAAGCGCCGAATCAGCCCGGACAGTCCACCTTGGGCTTTACGCTGCGCAACGAGTTTGAACGGCCCCAGGAGTGGCCTACGCTGGTACTGGATTTGAAAGATTTTTCCGGAGCCCTGATCGCCCGGCGCAATATTACGCCCGATCAGTACCTGGCTTCCGAGCGACGTGAGCCTGCTTTTGCAGCGCGCAGTGAAATCATGGTGCGCCTGCCTTTGAATACTGGGCAGCTCCAAGTTAATGGCTACCAGATTAGCCCTTTTTTTCCTTAAGGTAATTTATGACCGAGCGAGTGCTGGTATGTGGTTCGATCGCGTTCGATACGATCGCGGTTTTCGAGGGGTACTTCAAAGATCACATCTTGCCCGACAGCATCAAAACCCTGAGCGTGTCCTTCTTTGTGCCCAGCTTGCGTAAAGAGTGGGGCGGTTGTGCAGGTAATATCTCCTACACCTTGAACATGCTGGGTGGCCAGCCTGTTCCTGTGGGGGCTGTTGGTAGCGACGGTGTGGATTATGTGCAGCGTCTGCAGAACCTGGGTATTGATACCAGCATGGTGTGTGTGATGCCCGAGATGTTCACTCCTCAGTGTTTTATCACCACAGACCTGGCCGCCAGCCAGATCACCTCTTTCCACCCAGGCGCCATGATCAATTCTGCCCAGATCGATTTGTCTGGTCAGGAAGCGGCATGGGGCATTGTGGCTCCGGATTCCAAAGACGGCATGTTTGCTCATGCCCGCCACCTGCATGCGCAGGGTACGCCCTTTATTTTCGACCTGGGTCAGGCCATGCCTTTGTTCGCGGGTGAAGACCTGCTGGAGATGCTGGAACTGTGTCAAGTTCTTACGGCTAACGAATACGAAGCTGAAGTTATCGAGCAGCGCACCTCCAAGAGCATGGCCGAGATCGCCCAGGGCTTGCAAGCCGCTGTCGTGACGCGTGGAGAGCATGGCAGCACGCTTTATCACAATGGTCAGACTTACAAGATTGCCCCTGTGCCCGTGGAAAATGTGGTGGATCCCACCGGCTGTGGTGATGCTCATCGCGCAGGCCTGTTATATGGTCTTACAAAAGGCTGGAGCTGGCAGGAGGCTTGCAGCTTGGGTAACTTGATGGGCAGTATTAAAATTCAAGCGGATGGCCCGCAAAATCATGAATTTAAACGGTCAGATATCTCGGCCATGCTAAAACAGCACTATGGTATTGAGCGCAGTCTGTAAAAGAGCGCTCGATAGTTTTTTATGATTCGGCCAGCTACGTTTTTTGGAGTAAACCGTATGTACGTTTCTTTTTTCGATCGACCCAAAGTGCGTCTGCTGGTAGTGGCGAGTCTGGCAGCCCCCGTGTTTTTGCTGGCAGGTTGTGCCAATAAATCGGCATCCAGCTCGGTGTACAGCTACGGTCAGGCTCAGCGCGAACAGATCGTGCGTTTGGGTACCGTGGTTTCGGTACGCGCCGTCACTATTCAGGAAGACCAGAACTCGGGCGTAGGCACCGTGGGTGGCGCAGCCTTGGGTGGTGTCGCAGCCAGCAGCATTGGTGGTGGCCGCGGTAGCATCCTGGCCAGTATCGGTGGTGCGATTCTGGGTGGTCTGGTTGGTAATGCGGTTGAAAACCGCATGGGCAAGACCCAGGGTCTGGAAATCACGGTTCAACTGGATAATGGCGAAACCCGTGTGGTGGCCCAGGAAGCCGATGTACCTCTGTCCGCTGGTCAGCGTGTACGCATGCTTAGTGGTAATGGCCCAACTCGCGTGGTGCCCTTGTAATCAAAGCCTTAGTGCTTTGTGCATAAAGAACCCGGCCATTGGCCGGGTTTTTTTACGCCTGTCAGCGCTGAGCCTTTTGGGCGCGTTCGCGCTCCAGCAAGGTTTTCTTGCGTTCCAGGCCCCAACGATAGCCTGCCAGATCACCGCTTTGTCGCACGACCCGATGGCAGGGGATGGCAATGGCCAAGGTGTTGGTGGCGCAGGCTCGTGCCACGGCACGGGCGCCTTTGGGCATGCCCAGACGTTCGGCAATGTCGGTATAGCTCAAGGTCTGGCCTACTGGGATATGGCGTAGAAACTCCCAGACACGTTGTTGAAAAGGGGTGCCCTGGATGTCCAGGGGGAGATCCAAACCCAGGGTCGGCTCTTCTACCATGGCAACGACCTGGTCCACTCGTTGATTGAATTGCGGATCGGCTTCGATCAGCTCAGCGGCCTTGAATTGCTCTTGCAGCTGTTCCCGCAAGACTTTGGCATCATCGCCCAGGGAAATCGCACAAATCCCGCGCTCGCTTTCGGCAACGAGCAATGCCCCCAAGTTGCATTGGGCAATCCCAAAATAAAGACGGCTACGTGGAGTTTGTTTACGAACGGTCTTGTCCTGCGAGCGCGGAGCACGATGTACCTTGTTCGACGAAGGTGCCAATGCTGGCGCCTGTTTGGGCATGCGCCACAAGTACCAGGAAGCCACGCTGCGATAGGGTGCCCAGGCTTGGCCAATTTCACGCAAGACACGGGCTGAGGGAGCCTTGTCCAGCTGCTTCAAATTGCGATAGCCCTCGCGCACCCCAAAGTCGTCCGCAGGCAGAATGTCTTCATGCTCCAGCGTGTACATCATCATCATTTCCACCGTCCAGCGACCTATGCCGCGCAGCGTGGTCAACTGCTTGATCAGCTCTTCATCCGGCATTTGCAAAGCGGTGGCCTGGTCGGGAATGATGCCATCCAGGCGCGCCTGGGCCAGGCCCAGAATGCTATTGGCTTTGGCACCAGACAAGCCACAAGCGCGCAGGGTGTCATACGGAGTCGCCAGCACTTCCTCGGGCGTTGGGCAATGGCCGTGCGGATAGATATCAATCAGGCGTTGCAGGATGCGCTCAGCCGCACGGGTATGCAACTGCTGATACACAACAGAGCGGATCAGGGCTTCGTAAGGGTCGCGCTCGGGGCGTGGCTGATGGATGCAAGGGCCCACGTGGGCGACCAGCGCTTGCCAGTCGGGGTCCAGTGCGGCCAGGAACTGTTCGGCCTCGCGGTAGCGGCTGGATGTGTCTGGGTTTGATGGAAGGCGAGTCATGGAAGTGGCCTGCTGATTGGTGGTGAGGCCAGTATAAGGTCCACTTTCGCACAAGACACCCTGATTCTTGCTCTTGAATTCAGCATAAAAAAAACCTGGGCTATGCCCAGGTTTTTCATGCGTACAGTCCGCTGTGCTTAGATTGGCACCAGACTGAAAGCGGTGCGCGTGATGACCATATTGAGCACTTGAGTCAGCAGCAGGACGACCAGCGGCGACAAATCCAGACCACCCAGGTCAGGCAAGACGCGACGGATCGGGTCCAGCAAGGGGGCTGTAATGGAACGCAGCAAGGGCATGCTGGGCGATTGTGGCTGAATCCAGGATAGCAGCGCTTGCAGCAGGACCACCCAGAAGATCAGGCTCAAGGTCCAGCGCAGAACGGTGAAGACGGCTGCCAGCAAGAACATGGGGAAGTTCGAGAGCATGGACACCGATCCGGTCAGTACCATGGCGCTCAAGACCAGGTAAACCAGGGCGCTAAGCCAGGCGGCGAACAAAGAGGTCCAGTCCCAATGGTTGCCGCTTTTGATGACACGGCGCAAAGGCATGACCAGCCAGTCCGTGACCTTGAACATAGCTTGCGAATAAGGGTTGAAGGGATGGATTCTGAGCGCATACACCCAGGCACGCAGTAGCAAAATCGTGCCCAGCAGCGACAGAACAATATGGATTAGGAAGAGGGCGACTTCACTGAACATAGTTGCTTGGTATGAATTGATGGGAGAGGGAATTGTCGCATGCAAGTGCTACAAACCAAAGAGCCACCCTGATCAGGGTGGCTCTTTGAGGAGAAACATAAAAGTAGCGTGTGCTTAAGGACGCTTGCCTGTTGGGAAGGGCCAGGAGCCAGCAGGATTGACATCTTCGCGGCGAGGTTCGGCAGGCGCTGCTGCTGTTTTGGTCGCTTTGCGAGCCGCTGTTTTATTGCCTGCTTTAGCGGTGGCGTTAGTCGTTGTGCTGGTCTTTGGGGTCTTGGTTTCTGCGGTCACGGATTTAACTTCTTTCTTCTTTGGAGCTACGGGTTTCTTGGCACTGGTAGCAGGACTGGCTTTTTTAGCCGCGGTCTTTACAACTGCTTTAGTGCCGGTTTTGGTGGCAGGTTTCGCTGCCGCTTTGCTGGGGGTGGCTTTTTTGGCCACGGGTTTGCTTGCCTTGGTGCTGGCCGGTTTTTTTGCGGCAGCGGTGGCAGCAGGTTTGGTGGTAGCGGGTTTGGCGCTGGCCGTTTTGGGCGCAGCTGCTTTTTTTGCTACCGTTTTTTTGGCAACCACTTTCTTTGCTACCGTCTTCTTTGCTACCGCTTTTTTAGCGACGGCCTTTTTGGCAACGGCTTTCTTGGCTACCGCCTTTTTAGCGACTGTCTTTTTAACAGCTGCTTTTTTGGCTACGGTTTTAGCGGTGCTTGTCTTGGTCTCAGCGGCTTTAACAGCCGTGGTTTTTGCTGGAGTGGCTTTCTTTACCGCTGTTTTTTTCGCAGCCGTTTTCTTGGCGGATGCGCTGCTTGCAGACTTGGCAGGGGCTTTTACAGCAGCCTTGCTGGTTTTGGTAGCGGTGGTTTTAGCGGGGGACTTGGGGGCAGCGGTTTTGCTGCTGGGACTGGTCTTGGCAGCAGTAGCTTTTACGGGTGCTGCGGCTGCTTTTGCTGGCGTTGCTTTTTTGGGGCTAACGGCATTTGTGCTTGCTGCTTTTGCTGCGCCTTTCTTGGCTGTTGCCATGATCATGCTCCTCGAGAACAAGTCTTTAGTTTGTCCACACCCATTTGACCTGGCCTGGAAAACTGCAATGGCCTTTTTCAAATGACGCAGGCGTTTAAGGTCGATACCTTATACGCTTAGAAGTCTAACGCAAGCCCCTACACAGTCAAGCATTAATCATGGCTTGGGGCTTATGGAATTAGGAATCGGTGTCTGCTGTCTCAAATAAGTTGCGTTCTGGACACGTGCAATCGGCCCATAGTCGCATCCAAGTCTCTGATTTTTGACGCATTGCTGGATCGATTGCATGGCCTTTTCATGCTTTGAAAGACCTGTGTCAAGCATGGAAAAGCGGTTTGAAAACGGACTTCAATTCACGACTGATCGGCTGTTTTCAATGTCTGCTCAAGCCAAAAAAAAGCCCTGCATAAGCAGGGCTGAAAGGGCAGGTTAATCGTTTCAAAAGTCGCAGCGGGCAAGGCTCAGGCGGGAACGGCCTGAATTTCCGGCCCAGTGTTTTTCAACTGCTGCGACAACTCGGCAAAGCGGGCTTCATACTTCTTGGCCGACTCCATTTTCACGGGACCGAAGCCGCGTAATTGTTGAGGCAGTTCGGCCAGTTCCAACGCTGTGGCGTAGTTGGCTTGATTCAGGTTCTTGCTCAGGTTGTTGAGCAGGTTCTGGTATTCGCGCCAGAAGCGACGTTCCATACGACGCTCATGGGTGTAGCCAAAGGGATCCAGTACCGTGTTGCGCAGACCTTTGCCTTTAGCCATCCAGCGCAGCAAGGTGGCCGTGCGTGGACCCAAGGTGATCTTGCGTGGGCGGCCGGTAGCCGGATCACGGCGTGCCAGCAAAGGCGGTGCGAAGTGGAAGCGCAAGGAGAAGTCACCTTCAAATTGCTGCTCCAGATCCTGGCGGAAAGCGGGCGAGCTGAACAGGCGGGCCACTTCGTACTCATCCTTGTAGGCCATCAGCTTGTACAAGCTGCGTGCGGCTTTTTCAGTCAAGGCAGGACGCTGACCCGGACGCAGTTTTTGCTCGGCGTCACGCAGTGCATTGATGGTGTTGGTGAAGCGCTGGGCATACGCGGCGTTCTGGTATTGCTCCAGGCTGCTGGTGCAGCGCTGCATGATTTGTTCCAGTGTTTCGCGGCGCTGCAAGGTTACGACCTGAGCGGCTGGAGCCAGGAGGCTGGCCAGCGCTTTTTCATCGTGAGCCAGAACGCGACCCAAATGGAAGGCATCCAGGTTGGCTTGAATCGCCACACCGTTCAGACGGATGGCCTGTTCAACCGCCGCGCTGCTAACGGGCATGGAACCTTGCTGCCAAGCCATACCCATCAAAAGCATATTGGACAGCAGGCTATCGCCGAACAGCAGCGTGGCAGCCTGGTGAGCATTGAACGACCGTACCTGGTTTTCTCCAGCAGTGGCCTTCAGTTGGCTCAGCAAGTGCTGTGCATCCAGAGGAGCATCCGGGTTGCGGGTGAACTCGGCTGTGGGGGCCAGGTATTCGTTGATGATGGCGTGGGTATGACCAGGACGCAGGCAGGAAAGGGCATTGGGGTGAGCGGCTGCCACCACGTCACACAAGATCGCCAGATCAGCCTGGCCGGGATCGACACGCACCGCACCCGTGTTCTCTTTATTAGCAGACAGACGAATGTGGCTGATGACGGTGCCGCCCTTTTGTGCCAGGCCCGTCATGTCCAGCACGGAGCTGGAGCGGCCTTCCAGGTGCACAGCCATGGAGAGCACCGCACCAATAGTGATCACACCGGTACCACCTACACCGGCCACAATCACATTGCAGTCCTTGGCTTGAATATTGGGTTGCGGCAGCGTGTCCAGCTTGGCCAGCAACTGGGCTTTCATATCGGCCTGACCGTTTTGATCGCCACGGCGCAGGGCACCGCCCATTACTGAGACAAAGCTGGGACAGAAACCGTCCACGCAGGAGTAGTCCTTATTACAGCTGGACTGGTCGATCTGGCGCTTGCGGCCTTCGGGCGTTTCAGCAGGCACCAAAGACAAGCAGTTCGATTGCACGCCGCAATCCCCACAGCCTTCGCAGACCGCCTTATTGATAAAGAGGCGACGAGCAGGATCGGGGTACTCATTCTTTTTACGACGACGGCGCTTTTCAGCCGCACAGGTCTGGTCGTGAATCAATATGGTGACGCCTGGGATCTCGCGTAGTTCGCGCTGCAAACGATCCAGCTCGCGACGGTGATGAACGTCCACACCGGCAGGCAGGCTGACACCGCGATAGCGTTCTGGCTCATCGGTGGTGATGACCACACGACGCGCACCTTCACCAATGGTCTGCTGACAAATGCGAGGCACAGATATCGGGCCGTCAACCGGCTGACCGCCCGTCATGGCAACCGCATCGTTAAACAGAATCTTGTAAGTAATGTTGGCACCCGCGGCAATGGCCTGACGAATTGCCAGATAGCCGGAGTGGAAATACGTGCCTTCACCCATGTTCTGGAACATATGGCCGGTCTGGATGAAGGGCGACAGGCCCACCCAGTCCGTGCCTTCGCCACCCATTTGAGTGAGACCACGGGTTTTGCGGTCCATCCAGGTCGCCATGTAGTGACAACCCACACCGGCCATAGCCTGGCTGCCTTCGGGCACTTTGGTGGAAGTATTGTGCGGACAGCCTGAACAGAAGTAGGGGCGACGAGTCAGACCATTGGTATCAATCGGTGCCAGGTTTTGCACCGTACAGGCAGGCAACTGCACATGGGCGTGATGACCTAGCCAGCGACGCAGACCCACGGCCACACGGGCAGGGCTGAGCTGACCATCGGCGGGAATCAATACTTCATTTTCAATATCACGCTTGCCCGACACCGTAGGGCGTTGGGCACGGTTAAAGAGCAGATTCTTTAACTGGTCTTCAATGATTGGGCCTTTTTCTTCAATGACCAGAACGTGGTCCAGGCCTTCTATAAAGTTTTCCAGCGACTGCGGGTTAACAGGCCAGCTCAAACCAATTTTCAGATGGCGAATGGCGGGCAGATTATCCAGACCGCTGAGCTGTTGCAGCGCGTCCAGTGTATCCAGAGTGGCCTTGCCGGTGGACACAATACCGATACGTGCATCAGGTGCCGCTTCCAGCACGCGGTCCAGGCTGTACTTGTGAGCAAATTCACGCACGCTATCCAGGCGGGCGTCCAGCGTACCTTCCATGGAAGGGGTCAGGAATTTGCTGGGGTCGTATGGGTGCTTGCCGCCTTGCTTGTCAGCCAGGGCAGGTGCCAGATCATCCAGCGGGGCAATCTCGAAAGAGCGGCCGCTTTCCACGGTTTCGGTGATGGCTTTGAAGGCTACCCAGGAGCCGGAGTAACGCGACAAGGCCCAGGCCCAAATGCCAAAGCGCTCGTATTCTTCAACAGAGCTGGGGTTGACCACCGGGATGCCCCAGGCGATCAGGGATTGTTCGCTGGCGTGGGGAATGGATGAGGACGAGGCCACGTGGTCATCACCCACAATCATCAGGACGCCACCGTGTTGGGAAGCACCGGCAGCATGGCCGTGGTGCAAGGCATCGCCCGCGCGGTCTACACCGGGGCCCTTGCCATACCACATGGAGAACACGCCATCGACGGTACGGTCGGCACGCTCGCCAGCTTGCTGGGTGCCCATAATCATGGAGGCGGCCAGGTCTTCGTTAATAGCGGGCTGGAAACGGACCTTGGCCTGGTCCAGATACTTCTGGGCCTTCCACATGATCATGTCCACGCCACCCAGCGGCGAACCACGGTAGCCGGAGACAAAACCGGCGGTGTTCAAACCGTGTTCTTTATCCAGGCGAGCCTGGGTCAGCAACATGCGCACCAGGGCCTGTGTGCCAGTTAAAAAGATGCGTCCTGATTGTGCGGTCAGGTTGTCGCTTAGCTTGTATTGAGTGTCGACGGACTGCGTCATGATGAAACCTCCAGATAGAGATCATGATAGAGAGTCTGCCCTCGTTTTTTTTTGCGTTATAGTTGCGTGTATTCCCTATTCTTTGAAATGTTCATTTCGTAAATATTCAAATATGGATAAAACTGACTTAAAAATATTGGATGCCTTGCAGCTGGATGGCCGAGCCTCGGCTCAGCAGGTCTCCGAGCAGGTGGGTTTGTCCACTGCGCCCGTCTGGCGGCGCATCAAAAACCTGGAAAAAAACAAGGTTATCCAAGGCTATTATGCGCGCGTGGATCGCCGTCAGGTGGGACTGCAAAGTTGCATGTTTACCCAGATCAGTCTGGACCGTCACTCGGGTGAAATAGTCGATAACTTCATCCGTGCCGTGCGAGATGCGCCCGAGATTCTGGAATGTCACGCCGTGACCGGCGATGCGGATTTTCTGCTCAAGATCATGGTGCCCAGCGCCGAGTCCTACGACGATTTCCTGCACCGCTTCCTGTTCAATATGCCGGGCGTGCGTCAAACCCGCACGATTGTGGCCATGCGTGAAATCAAGAACGTGACCCGCTTGCCTTTGCCACTTTGAAGCATCTTGTTATGGGGTAATACAAGCGCCTTCGGGTAGAATAATCAGGATTCGCTGGCCTGTGGTGGGTCGGTATGTACGCATGAAGGACGGGGTTTTATGACGAAGGCGAATATCTTGCGACGCACTTCCTGGGTTGCTGTGCTGGCTACCGTGTTTTTAAGCGCCTGCGCGGTCAAAGCGCCGGCTCCCGAGCCTGCTGCACAAGCGGCTGCCAAGCCTGTCCATCCCGCATGCCAGCCTGCTGCGGCGGGGGACCAACTGGCTGGTAATTGGCTAAGCAAGCACCGCCAGAAAGGTGTGGTTGGCGAGCTGCGTACCTTGTTCACCTTGCAAACCGACGGTTCCATGGCGTACACCGAACAGGTCAAGCGCCCCAACAAACCTTCGCAAGGCTTGAACGAAAGCGGTTGCTGGGTGCGCAAGGGCAACGACTTGCAAATCAGCACGCAAGAATCCAATGGGGTCACCACTGAACCGGGCGACCCGATTTACGAAAACCACTACAACATCGTCAGCCTGACAGCCCGCAATCTGGTGCTGCGTGACCAAAGTGGTACCACCTATCGCCTGACCAGAATGTCGCCTGGCTACCGCCTGCCATTCTGATCTCTGCTTGTTTGAATGATTCCTGGCCGTCCTGGGGGCGGCCAGTTTTTTGTCTGTTTCTTTTGCTGGACGCTCCATGGCTCTGCGCGCGACGATTTATAAAGCTGAACTTAATGTGGCCGATAACGATCGGGCCTACTACGGCAGTCATACCCTGACGCTAGCCCGTCACCCCTCCGAGACCGAAGAGCGTCTGATGGTGCGTTTGCTGGCTTACGGCTTGTATGCGCAAGCGGATGAAGCCCTGAGTTTTTCGCGCGGGTTAAGCGACTCGGATGAGCCCGCCTTGTGGGAACATGATCTGGGCGGCAATTTGCTGCATTGGCTGGAAGTAGGCCTGCCGGACGATAGACGTCTGATCAAAGCCAGTGGCCGTGCTGACAAAGTGACGGTGCTGGCCTATGGCCGCAATGTCTCCGTCTGGTGGAGTGGTATCAAGGACAAGATCAGCCGCGCTCGCAATATACAGGTCTATGCGTTGGATGCCGCCGGGACTGACGCCTTAGCCGCCCTGGCCGAGCGAGGCATGACCATCAATCTGAATATTCAGGACGGCACGGTTTGGGCCAGCAGCGACAAAGGCGAAGCCACCATTGAAGTCAGCCACCTGAATGCTGCCGCTTGATATGAGCCAGCAGCTCGCTGCGAAATAAAGTGGCCTCCGAGGCTAAAGAGCATTGAGGTAGCTCCCTTGAAATCGGCGTATGGTTGCACTCAGGCTTAGCTTCGACATACGAGCAATTGAGTCGATGTTAGGGTGTCAAACACAAAAAGGGCACCTCGAATGAGATGCCCTTCAACTACTGATCTATAACGCTTACAGCCCAGCCAAACGCCCCAACACCTTGTCGCGCCCAACCAAAGCCAGCACCGCATCCACCGCAGGCGTCTGCTTCTGCCCCGTCACAGCCACACGCAAAGGAATAGCCAGCTTGGGCATCTTGACCTCATGATCCGCCAGAACCTGCTTGATCAAAGCAGCCAGACTCTCTGTATTCCACTGCGGCAAGCTAATCGCCTTGCTGGCAAAGTCCCGTAGCAAAACACGCGCTTCCGGCGTCAATACTTCGGCCATCAGCTCATCGCTGGCGGGCTCGAAAGGACGGCAGAACAGCAAAGCACCTTCAGCCAGCTGGTTCAAGGTCTCGGCACGGTCTTTCAACAAACCCATGATGCCGGGCAAGTCCTGACCATCCGTCTTGCCACCCAAGGCCTCAATACGTGGAGCCACACGCTCGGCCAGATCCGCATTGTCACTGGCCTTGATGTAATGGGCGTTCACCCAGTTCAACTTCTTGGGGTCCCACTGCGAAGCGGACTTGCTCAGACTGCGCGTATCAAACCACTCCACCAACTGCTCGCGGGTGAACAGCTCGTCATCACCATGGCTCCAGCCCAAACGAGCCAGATAATTGATCATGGCTTCAGGCAGATAACCGTCCTTGTCGTAATCCATGATGCTGACCGCACCATGACGCTTGGACAGCTTCTCGCCATCAGGGCCCAGAATCATGGGCACGTGACCGTATTCAGGCAAGGTAGCGCCCAAAGCCTGCAAAATCACAATTTGACGTGGCGTGTTGTTCACGTGATCGTCACCGCGAATCACATGGGTGATTGCCATGTCCCAATCGTCCACCACCACGCAGAAGTTGTACGTAGGCGTGCCGTCCGGGCGGGCAATGACCAGATCGTCCAGCTCGCTGTTATCAAAGCTGATGCGGCCCTTCACCATATCGTCCCAGCTGGTTGCGCCGGACTGTGGGCTCTTGAAACGAACCACAGGCTTGCGATCAGCCGGGATGGCAGGCAACTCCTTGCCAGCCTCAGGACGCCAGGTGCCGTCATAACGAGGCTTCAAACCCTGAACACGCGCTTTTTCGCGCATGGCTTCCACTTCCTCGGGGCTGCTGTAGCAGTAATAGGCATGGCCGTCTTTCAGCAACTGGGCGATGACCTCGCGGTAACGATCCATGCGCTGCATCTGGTAGAACGGACCTTCGTCCGCATCCAGGCCCAACCATTGCATGCCATCCAGAATGCCTTGCACCGCCTCGGGGGTGGAACGCTCCAGATCCGTATCCTCAATACGCAGCACAAAAGTGCCTTGATGATGACGGGCAAAAGCCCAGGAAAACAGTGCAGTGCGCGCGCCGCCCAGGTGCAGATAACCAGTGGGCGAGGGGGCAAAACGGGTACGGATGACGTTGGAAGTAGACGTGCTCATAACTTGTGTGTGGCCTTGACCTTGGGAAGCCCGCATACGGGACCGAATCTGCGTATTTTAACCCAGCACGACAACTAGGAAAGAACCGCTGCGCAGAAGTGTCCTAATGGCCGCTTTCTATCTTGAGCTGATCGAACTGACGCACCAGCTCGGCCAGCGAACCGGCCTGCATTTTTTGCATCACGCGTGCGCGTCGCACTTTGACCGTAACTTCCTTCACCTCCAGCTCGGCAGCGATCTGCTTGTTCAGCAGGCCTTGTACCACCCGCTCGAACACATCGCGCTCGCCCGCGTTCAGGCTGTCCCAGCGTTGCTGCAAGGTCAGGCGGGTTCTGGCTTCTTCCTTGCTCTGCGCATCAGCGGCCAGAGCCGACTGCACGGCATCAATCAGGGCCTGATCCACAAACGGTTTGGTCAGAAAATCCCAGGCGCCATGCTTGATGGCCTTGACCGCCATATGAATATCGCCGTGGCCCGTAATAAAGATGACCGGCATGTGCAGCCCGCGCGACTCCATCTGCAAATGAAAGTCCGTGCCGCTTTGCTCGGGCATGCGCACATCCAGCACCAGACAGGCAGGGGCGTCAGATAAGGGATGCGCCAGAAAGTCCCGCGTAGAAGAAAAGCTCAGTGCGTTCAAGCCTACGCTGGCTAGCAAATCGTCCAGGGCCGCGCGAACGGAGGGATCATCATCAATGATGTAGACAGTGGGCGTGTTCAGAGAGGAATCCAGATTTTCTGTCATGGCGCCAAAGGTAATGTGAAGTGAAAGGCAGCACCGCCATCGGCTTGGTCAGTGGCCCAGATATGGCCGTTATTGGCATCAATAATGGTGCGGCTGATGGTCAGACCCAGGCCCAGGCCGCTTGCCTTGGTGGTCCAGAAGGTATCAAACAATTGGGACAACTGCGTGCCCGACAAGCCAGGACCATTGTCCTTGATGGAAAAAAGCACCTTGTTGGCTTGTGGCTTGTCGCCGGGCAAGACGCTGGTTTCTATGGTGATATGAGCCGCATGATAGTCCGAGGGAGGCGATAGGGCTTCGATGGCATTGAGCAGCAAATTAGCCATTACCTGCTGAATTTGAACCCGGTCGGCAAAGACCTGGGGCAGATCGGACTGCAGGGCCAGACGCAGGTCAATATGCTGACGTCGCATCTCGCCACCGGACAGGCTCAGCAGCTCGGTCAGGGCCAGATTCAAATCAAACGCGCTGCTGGTGGGGGCTTCGTTACGGGTAATGCTGCGTACCCGATCCAGTACATCCTTGGCGCGCTGGGCGTCGTACACAATACGCTGCGCGGCAGCCTGTGCCTTCTCTACGTTAGGGGGCGAGGCTTCCAGCCAGCGCTGACAGGCACCCGCGCTGCTGTTGATGGCGGCCAAAGGCTGGCTGACTTCATGAGCAATCGAGGTACTGAGCTGGCCCAGGGTTGTCAAACGGGATAGACGCAGCAAATGCTCGCGTGTCTCATGAGCCGCTGCCTGTACAGACTTGAGCTTCAGCCCCAGATACGAGGTGATCGCGATGGCAATAATACTGATGCCGGTATTGACCAGGCCCACGTCGTAGTCGCCCGAGCGGGTCAGCAGAAAACTGACCACGGTCAGCACCATGCTGATGGTAGTCAGGGCAACAACTTGCCGTGCCGACAGAAAACGAATCGCTATCAGCAGCAGCGGGGTGTGAAAGACCGCGGCAGCGATAGCGTAGTTGGTGACGGTATCGGCAATAAAGACCAGCGCCATCAACATGCAAATGCCGGTCAGGGCCAAGGCTCGGTAGGTTTTGCTCGATAGGAAGCGAAGGGATGGGGTCATATCTTTCGTGTATGGGCCAAGCTGCAGGATGGTGTCTGTAGTGTGGCCATCATATACCCGAGGTTCTTTCAGAATGTGCGTTAAGGCCTGGGCTCCCGAAAGGAGCTCCGGGAGTCCAGGCCTGTCAGACTTAGAACCACTGGCCAAAGCGGCGGATGTACAGCATTTTCATGCCCTGTGCGACCAGGCAGTAAGCCAGCAAGGTGCCGACCAGCCATGGGAAGTATTCCCAAGGCAAAGGCTGCAGGCCAACCAGAGCACCGACGCCGGAGAAGGGCAGATAAATACCAATAGCGGCAATCAGGAGGGTCATCAGCATCACAGGCAGAGCAGCCGTGCTTTGGATGAAGGGGATCTTTTGCGTACGCAGCATGTGAACAACCAGTGTCTGCGAGAGCAAGCCTTCAATAAACCAGCCGGACTGGAACAGCGATTGCAGTTCAGGCGTATTGGCGTCAAACACGTACCACATCAAGACAAAGGTAGTGATGTCGAAGATGGACGAGGTCGGGCCAATCCAGATCATGAAGCGGCCAATATTCTTGGCATCCCATTTACGCGGTTTGCGTAGAAAGTCCTTGTCCATGCGGTCCCAGGGCAAAGCCAGCTGGGAGATATCGTAGAGCAGGTTTTGAATCAGCAAGTGGATGGCCAACATGGGCAGGAAGGGGATGAAAGCACTGGCCACCAGCACCGAGAACACATTGCCAAAGTTGGAGCTGGCCGTCATGTTCAGGTACTTGATGATGTTGCCAAAGGTCTCGCGGCCTTTGATCACGCCTTCTTCCAGAACCAGCAGGTTCTTTTCCAGCAAGATGATGTCTGCCGATTCCTTGGCAATATCCGTGCCGCTATCCACCGAAATCCCCACGTCGGCATCGCGCAGGGCTGGGGCGTCGTTGATGCCATCCCCCAGAAAGCCGACGGTGTGACCATTGGCTTGCAGCGCTTTCAGAACACGCGATTTTTGCAGGGGCGTGAGCTTGGCAAAAACCGAGTGGCGCTCGACAGCGCAACGCAGATCAGGGTCTAGCATCAGCTCGATTTCAGGTCCGAGCAAAGGCTTGCCGGGCTCCAGGCCCACTTCACGGCAGATTTTCGCGGTAATGATTTCGTTATCGCCGGTCAGGACTTTCACGGCCACACCGTGCTCGGTCAGGGCGGCAATCGCTTGGGCAGCGCTTTCCTTTGGTGGGTCCAGGAAGGTCAGCAAGCCTTGTACCGTCATCTCGCATTCGTCCTGGGCTTCATAACGGCTCTTGGCCTGTTCGACAGGAATGCGGCGAGTGGCAATCAGCAGGACACGGAAGCCGTCCGAGTTGTAGCGGTAAGCCATTTTCAGCAAACGGGCACGTTGCTCGGTATCCAGTGGCAAGCGCTGGTCACCGTCTTGTACGTGGGTGGCAATGCTGAGCATTTCTTCCACCGCACCCTTGCAGACCATGAGCTGTTCGCCTTGCGGATTTTGCACGACAACCGATAGGCGACGACGCACAAAATCAAAAGGCAGTTCGTCGATCTTGCGGTAGGAGCCAATGGCTTGCAGGGCAGAGGGTGTTTTTTCTGCAAAGCGCAGTACCGCCTGATCCATCAGGTTCTTCACGCCGCTTTGGTGCAGGCTGTTGAGCAGCGCCAGTTCCAGAATGCGTGGACTGTTGCGATCATCCAGACCCAGATGGTGTTCCAGAATGATGCGATCTTGTGTCAGGGTGCCGGTCTTGTCGGTACACAGCACGTCCATGGCACCAAAGTTCTGGATCGCGTTCAGACGCTTGACCACCACCTTGTTCTTGGCCATGGCCACCGCGCCCTTGGCCAGGTTAGAGGACACAATCATGGGCAGCATTTCAGGGGTCAAACCGACGGCAACGGCCAGTGCGAACAGGAAGGCTTCGGTCCAGTCGCCTTTGGAGAAGCCGTTGATCAGCAGCACGATGGGCACCATGACCAGCATGAAGCGAATCAGCAGCCAGCTAACGCTGTTCACGCCCCGGTCAAAAGAGGTCTCGGCACGCGAACCCACAATGGCCTTGGCCAGCGATCCAAAATAGGTCTTGGCGCCGGTAGCAACAACGATGGCCGTGGCTGTGCCGCTGACCACGTTGGTGCCCATAAAGCACATATTGTTCTGTTCCAGCACGCCGGCCTGGGAACTGGAAGCAGAGGCACTCTTGCTGCTGACGGCGCTAAAGACATCGTACTTTTCGACAGGCAGGGCTTCACCCGTTAGAGCCGCCTGGCTGACGAACAAGTCTCGGGACTCTATCAAGCGCAGGTCTGCCGGAATCATGTCCCCAGCCGACAGGCGCACAATATCGCCGGGCACGATCTGGATCATGGGGATTTCGCGCATGACCGTGGCGCTGGATACAGTAGAGCGTCGTTGTACGCTGGCGGTGGTACGAACCATGGCTTTCAGAGCTTGGGCAGCTTTGCCCGAACGATATTCCTGCCAGAAACGCAGCAGGCCGCTCAAGGTGACCATGACCACAATAATCAGCACGCCGGTGTAGTCCATTTCTTCGCCCGAGCGCATGGGCAAGATGATGTCGGTGACAGCGCTGACGGCGGCCAGCACCATCAGGACCGCAATAAAGGGATTTTTAAAGGCCAACGCCAATTGAATCAGGGCGTGGGCGGGCTTGTCCCGAGCGACCTCGTTAGGGCCGTATTCAGTCAGGCGGCTCAAGGCCTCGGCGTCGGTCAGGCCGTTCAGATTGGCCTGCACAGCGGCCAGGGTCGTCTCCAGGCTAAGCCCGGTTTCGGTTGCCGTGCGCAGCTTGGCGTCGTGGTCCACTGAGCGCAGTGGCGAACGGTGTTGTTGAATGCTCATGTAATGCTCCTGGTGTACAGGCGTGACAGTGCCGTCCATCCCAAGAGACGGACGCAGCAGGTCCTGCCGACCGGTTTCAGGGTCGGCGAACTAAAGGTAAGAACAAGCGGATTTAGTAAGCGTCAGGCCAGCGTTTAGTGGCTGGGCAAGGTGCAGCGCCACACTCGCGCTGAGGGTGGTTTGTCACTGTCTGCAATCCAGCGGATTTCTGGTTTGCGACTGGCCGTGTTGATACGCCAGGCGATAGCGGGGCGGCGGCCGGGAAAAGCGCGCTCGCGAGGGCAATGTGTGGCAAGAGGCGAACCCGACGAGGTCAGGGCCCGGATCGGTCCAGTATGAATAATGCGGTGCATGGTTGACTCCTGATCGTGCTGCGCAAGCCACATCAGCAGACAACCCGGTGGGTCAGTAGTGTCTGAGGGGCCTGTGCAGCATCTTTCTTCGACTGTCGTCGCTGGACATAGTGTGTTTTTTCCTGTCAGAGAGAACGAAAGGTGCTGCTTTCCGAACGGGTGTTATTTTACGACCTGCAAGCCGCTTTGAGACTGGCTTTGCGCCCGTTTTGCCCAGGCATTGGCGTATGGTTGCTATACGAAAGTATATGAGTGGTCCGCCACAGGATAAAAACCGGCTGCATGATGCAAGACAGAGATAGCCAGCCAAGTCTCTTTTATTTGTAGGCGGCTGTGCTTAAGATGGGAGAATTCATTATTTTGGTGTGTGGTTTTCTTATGGCGGAACAATCATGGCAGCCCTAAGGCATCGTCTGACAGCATTGTTTGAGCCCCGTTCGGTGTTGGTCGTTTCCACCTTGCCTTTGCCCCTGATCAACGAGATGCCAGCCCGATTGGCTGGGCGGATCACGCAGGCACGGATTACAGCCACGCAAGTGCTGGTGCCCGATCGTCTGGAGGGCTTGACCGATACACAGCGCCTGGATCTGGCGCTGGTGTGTATCGAGCCGGTGCGTTTGCCACAGGCCCTGGATGCCATCCGGGTGCATAAGCCACGTGTGGTTCTGTTGCTGCCTTCCAATCTGGCCTCCCGCGATCCTATGGAAGACATGGTGTATGCGCGCTCCTGGGCCCGTATCAATAATTGTCTGGTGCTGGGGCCGCGTGCCTTCGGGATACAACGGCCGCATCTGGGCATCAATTTAAGTCACGAGCCGCAAATGGCACTGGCAGGCCGTGTGGCCCTGGTGTCTCAGTCGCGCTCCATAACCTCGGCCTTGATGGACTGGGCCGAAGATGTCAGCCTGGGTTTTTCCGCCATTGTGTCGGTCGGGGACGAGGCCGTTATCGACGTGCCCGAGGTGCTTGAATATCTGGCCATGGACCCGCGCACGGACAGTATTGCGCTGTATCTGGAGCACACACCTGCTTCTCGTCGTTTCACCAGTGCCTTGCACGCCGTGGCGGCCGTCAAACCTGTGGTGGTCCTGAAGGTAGGCGGTCAGCGTCAGCAGGGCGAGGCCCACGAGGCGGTCTTCAATGCCTTGATGCGGCGTGTGGGGGCGGTGCGCATTCGTTATTTTGTGCAGCTGTTCTCGGCCCTGAAAGTGCTGGTTTACACCCGCCGTCCCAAAGGGCGGCGTATTGCCTTGTTCTCCAATGGGAATGGGGCCGCGCAGATGGCTTTGGATGTACTGGGTTCGGATGCCGCGGTGACCTGCCCGGAGCTGTCGCCCTCTACCCAGCGGGCGCTGGATAATCTGCTGGCTCCTGGCGACCAGGTTCAGAACCCGGTGGTCACTTATGTGCCACTGACGCCCATGCGTATCGACTCGGTTATTTCCACCTTGCTGGATGACAAGGAAATTGACGGGGTGCTGGTCTTGCTGACACCAGACCCCTTGGCCGATATGCCGGCGGTATCGCGTGAGCTGGCCATGCTGTCGGCCAGTGCTCGCAAACCCATCATTACGTGCTTGATTGGGGATGCGGATATGCGGCCCTTACGTCATTTGCTCGATGGGGTGGGCACACCGGCATTCCGTACCCCGGACACGGCTGCCAATGCTTTTGATTTGCTGGCCCGTTATCACTACAACCAGCATTTGTCGCAGCAGACCTTGCCGCCTTTGCCGCTGGGCACCTTGCCAGAAGTAGAGCCTGCCCGAGAACTGGTACGCCAGATTCAAAGCGAGCGCCGCGAGGCTAGCGAGCAGGAGTGCCGCGATCTGCTGCGCTACTTCCACGTGCCTGTTGTCGACTTGCGTGTGACGCACGATCAGGGTGAGCCTGATCCTGATGTTCCGCCCATGGGTCTGCGTTTTGAGACCGACGACAAGTTGGGGCCTTACGCTGTCTTTGGTGGGGCCGATCACGCGGATTGGCTTTCCTCATCCTATCCGGCGGTAGA
The DNA here is from genome assembly GCF_032063905.1 of Alcaligenes phenolicus. Taxonomy (NCBI): domain Bacteria; kingdom Pseudomonadati; phylum Pseudomonadota; class Betaproteobacteria; order Burkholderiales; family Alcaligenaceae; genus Alcaligenes; species Alcaligenes phenolicus. The sequence continues at coordinate 22,066 of NZ_DAMBOE010000003.1, read as the reverse complement.
ACTGCCACCGCTGAACCGCTATCTGGCGCGCCAGTTGGTGGAGCGTAGCCCCTTGTGGCGCAAGAGCTTGTCCTCGCAATTGACGCCTTTGGTGTTGACGCAGCTGTTGCAGGTGCTGGAGCGTCTTTCGGATTTGATGAGCGAGTTGCCCGGCGTGCGCCGTGTGGTGCTGGACCCCATCATGGCGGGCGAGAATAGCCTGTACATCAAGAGCATTTCCATTTCCTTGAGCAAGCAGTCCATGCTGGTACTGCCTGAAACGGCTGGCTATCGCCACATGGCGATTCATCCCTATCCGCGTCACATGATTGAGCGGCGTCAGTTCAAGGATGGGCAGCGCTGGACCTTGCGCCCTATACGTCCCGAGGACGCAGAGGCCTTGCAGACCTTTATGCGTGGCCTGTCGGATGAAAGCCGCTACATGCGCTTTGTGTCCATGCTGCGCGAGCTGACTCCACGCATGCTGTCGCGCTACACCCGTATCGACTACGACCGGGAGCTGGCGCTGATCGCTACCGTGCGTTCGCCCAATCCAGATAACCGTAACCATCCCCGTGACGAGATTATTGGGTTTGCCCACTATCTTCGTAATGGCGATGGTCGGGGGGCGGAGTACGCCCTGGTTATCGGGGATGCCTGGCAGCGGCGCGGTCTGGGAGTCATCCTGATGGAGGCGCTGATACAGGCTGCCGCCGAGCAGGGGCTGACCTACATCGACGGCTATGTGCTGGCCTCCAATGCGCCTATGCAAGCTCTGATGAAGCGTCTGGGCTTTCAGAACGATGCGGACCCGGAAGATCCCAGCATGCGTCGCGTCTGGCTGGATCTGGGTGAGACCCGTCGCTCGGATTAGGCACAGGCAGGCCTATCTGCTTGTCAGGTAAATACCCGTTTAATTGTTCCCTGATGTCCCGATTCACTCAACGGTGGCGGGACTATGATGCGCTCGTGATGGCAGGCAGTACAGCGCTGGAGTGCTGGCTGCCGCCGCATCAATGGATGGTGCCCACCACCGACGGCGCCACATACCGGGGACACAATGATGCGATTGAATCTGGCTGCTTTGCAGCGCTGGGTGCTGGGCTTGTTCTTGATAGGCGGCCTGCTGGCTTGCTCCGGGCAGACAGCAATGCTATCTGAAAAAAACCATTACGAGTTCTCCATGGAGAACGACAGCCTGGAGATGCGCGATGGTGTGCGCTTGGCGGTGACGTATTATCGGCCATCGGCTAAAACACCGGGTGAAACCTTCCCGGTCATTCTGGAGATGCTGCCTTATCGCAAGGACGACTTCTTCGCGCTGGGTGACTACGAGTACGGCTCTTATTTTGCCAAGCGGGGCTATGTGCTGGCGCGGGTTGATGTGCGTGGCACAGGTGGCAGCTCTGGCCCTGTCCCTGTCAGCGAGTATTCCGCTGCCGAGATTGCAGATGCCGAGGAGCTGATTGATCAGTTGTCTCGCAAGAGCTGGTCCAATGGCAAGGTGGGTATGTACGGCCTGTCCTGGAGCGCCTTCAACTCCTTGATGACGGCTCACAGAAAACCGCCAGCACTCAAGGCCATTATCGCGGCACACGGTTCTACCGATCTGTTTTACAACGACGTTCACTATATTGATGGTGCCTTGCACATTGACTCCTATGCGCACCAGATTGATACCGATAACGCCATGCCGCAAAGCCCGGATTATCGGATTGACGAGGAGTATTTCAAGAACCGTTTTGACCGTGAGCCCTGGATTTTCACCTGGCTGCGTGAACAACAGGACGGCGATTTCTGGCGTGCCCAGTCCTTGGCCTTCAAAAAGCAGCCTTTAGAGGTTCCGGCCTATTTGATTGGTGGCTTGCTGGATGGCTATCGTGATTTTGCGCTGGATGTCAGTCGGACCTCGAAAGCATCTGTGATTGTGGAAATGGGGCCCTGGAACCACGCCTGGCCGGAATATGGCGTGCCCGGCCCGAATTATGAGTGGCGCGAGAGGGCGGTGCGTTGGTGGGACTACTGGCTTAAAGACATAGATACCGGGATTCTGGATGAACCGCGCCGGATGGCCTTCATGCGTACCGGCCATGCTCCCGCTACCGATCGGACCAGCGTGCCCGGTTATTGGCGCTGTGATCCGCAATGGCCGGTGGAAGGCGCGCGGACTCAACGTCTGCATCCTCAGGCTGGACACCAGTTGGCTGCTGTTTCTCCTGCCTCCGGTTTGGCTCAGGCCTTGCGTTACAAGGCCGGAGCCGGTTTGGCTGGTGGCGGCTGGTGGGGGGAGCAAACGGGCGATATGGCTGCCGATGATGCGCATAGCCTGGTGTATGACTCCGCACCCTTGAGTGAGGCCATGGAAATCATGGGTATGCCTAAGGTACGTCTGAAGGTCGCGGCTGATGCGCCTTTCTATCAATGGACAGTGCGACTTGAAGATGTGGCCCCGAATGGGCAGGTTTCTTTGGTCAGCGGGGCAATCATCAACCCTTCCCAGCGTATCTCGCGTCTGGAACCACAGCCCTTGGTGCCGGGTACGGCCACCAATTTGGAAACCTCCATTCACTTCACTACGTGGCGTTTCAAGCCGGGCCATCGTATCCGCCTGGCGGTGAGCAATGCGCAGTTCCCCATGGTCTGGCCCAGCCCGACGCCGGGTGTCACCAGTCTGTTTCCGGGTGTGGATACCTGGGTGGACCTGCCCGTGGTGCCTGTGCGGGAGCAGGGTACGCAGGCTTGCGTCATGTCGCCACCCCAGGCGAGTGAAGCGGCTCCTTTCGGCCGTACTATTGACGGGGATGGGCCTGTATTCAGCAGTGTTCGTAATGAAGCCACCGGCGATTCGACGTTCACCACCAGCAATGAGCTTAGCTGGGTGCTGCATGACAATTTGTACCGCTCCGAGGAGATGTATCGCTGGGAGGTCAATGATGCTACACCCGCCAAGGCGCGCTATCAGGGTGATCGGCGCAATGTCTTTACCCTCAAGGGGCGGGAGATTGATATGTCAGCCCAGGCTCGAATTGAGTCCGACGAATCGTATTTCTACCTGACTTTTACGCGGGTGCTGAAAGAGGATGGGGTGCAGGTTCGGGAGAAGACCTGGCAAGAGCGTATAGCTCGGGTCTATCAATGAAAAGCTGAATGAGAAACGCCGCTGTGATTGCAGCGGCGTTTTTTTGTCTTGTGCTCTGATTAGCGCAGTACCTGTTTCAGGAAGTGGCCAATCGCGCTGATTTCTTCCGGGCAAACAGCGTGGGGCATGGGGTAGACATTCCATTGCACCTGATAGCCCATGGTTTCCAGTTGCTGACGGCTGGCTTCGGCACGAGTCAGGGGCACGACCGGGTCCATGCTGCCATGCGCCATGAAAATAGGCGTGTTCTGATTGGCCTGATGACGCTCTTTTTCCACCGCTGCGGCCAAAGGCAGGTAACCGGACAGGCAGAGCATGCCAGCCAGACGCTCGGGCAAGCGCAAGCCGGTTTGCAATGTCATGGCACAGCCTTGCGAGAAACCGGCCAGAACAATATTTTCCGTGGGAATGCCGCGAGCGTTTTCGCGGGCAATCAGGTTCTGCACTTCGATCTGCGATTGGCGCAGGCCGCTTTCGTCCTCGTGGCGCACCAGGTCCGCCACATAAATGTCGTACCAGGAACGCATGGCCATGCCGCCGTTAATGGTGACGGGCTGGATGGGGGCGTGCGGGAAAATGAAACGGATGGCGGGGGCGTTTTGCAGGCCCAGCTCTGGCACGATAGGGGCGAAATCGTGGCCGTCAGCGCCTAAGCCATGCAGCCAGATAACGGCGTGCTGAGGGTTGGCACCGGTTTCAATCTCAATCGACTCAAGCAGAGGGTTCATGCGGACTCCGAAAGATCTACCAAGGTCTTGATGTACTGGTACAGGGCGCGGTAGTGCTTGCGCTGTGGGTCCTGGCCTTGTACCAGTGTGGAATTTTTCTCGGCTTCTTTGCGTGCGGCACGAATCAGGGTGCGCAATTGCTGGATATCGGCGCCGGAAAATTCATTCATGAATTCGGTCAGAGCGTCGTCATCACGCAACAACAGGTCGCGTAGCGCTTCCAGCCTGTGCATGGCACGGGTGTCTTCCTTGGAGCCGTTTTCCCAGACGTCCAGTTGTTTCAGGATCGGTTCGGGTTCCACATTGCGCATCAGCTTGCCCACGTAGTGGATTTGACGACGGCGTCCTTCGCGGGCCGTCGGGCTGATGCGCTTGGCATCCTTGATGGCAGCCATCAAGGGCTCGCCCAGATCAAGTTGTTTGAGTCGGTCGTCCGAGAGCTCAATCAGGCGTTTGCCCAGGTCGAGCAGAGCGTGCATTTCGCGTTTTACCTGCGATTTGCTGGGGCGGTCGTAACCGTTTTCATCGATTTCAGTGCGTGGACGGGCCATAAGAAGTGAAATAGCAAAGATTGTCGCCAATTGGCTATGATAACCGCCTAACCCTCAAAGAGTAGCAATGAGTCATCCAACTATTTCCCAATTGTCGATCAGTGCCAATCAGTTCCAGTTTTGTGAATTGGTGGATGAAGCGCTGCGGCATGCCAAAAAACTGGGCGCCAGTGATGCTGCCGTCGATATTTCAGAAAACAAAGGTCTGGCCGTCTCCGTGCGCCAGATGGAACTGGAAACGGTAGAGCAGACGCAAGACCGCTCCTTGGGTGTGACCGTGTTTGCAGGCCAGCGCAGTGGCTCGGCCTCCACGTCGGACTTTTCGATCAAGGCGCTGCGTGAAACGGTGGAAGCCGCCTGGCATATTGCCCGCTACACCGCTGAAGATCCTTTTGCCGGGCTGCCTGAAAAAGACATGCTGGCGCAAAGCTATCCCGATCTGCACCTGCACCACCCCTGGCTGCTGGACGCGGATCAGGCCGCCAAGCTGGCGATTCGTGCCGAGCAGGCCGCGCTGGAGTTGAGTCCTCTGATCAGCAATTCCGAAGGCGCATCGGTGGATACGCTGGAAGGGCATTTTGTGATGGGTAACAGCCGCGGCTTTCTGGGTGGCTACCCCTACAGCCGTCACTCGCTAAGCGTCAGCCCCATTGCCGGCAAGGGCGATAATATGCACCGCGACTACTGGTACAGCAGCTCGCGTGACCCTTCCCGCCTGGCCAGCCCCGAGTCCGTTGGACGTTACGCGGCCGAGCGCACTTTGTCGCGCCTGTCGGCCCGCCGTATTCCTACCGGCCGCTATCCGGTGTTGTTTGAAGCCCCGCTGGCTGTGGGCTTGATTGGTTCTCTGGTGCAGGCTACCAGTGGCTCGGCCCTGTATCGCAAAACCAGCTTCCTGCTGGATTCCTTGGGCAAGTCTGTCATGGCCAAGCACATTGATGTGCTGGAGCGTCCGCATCTGGCTGCTGCCATGGGCAGTGCGCCGTTTGACTCTGAAGGGGTGCGTACCTGCGACCGTGATGTGGTGCGGGGCGGCGAGCTGAAGGGCTATTTCCTGTCCTCCTACGCAGGCCGCAAACTGGGCATGCCTTCTACCGGGAACGCCGGTGGTTCGCACAATTTGCTGCTGAGCTCTCGCCTGACTCGTCCCGAGGACGACCTGGATGCCATGTTGAAGAAAATGGACCGCGGTCTGCTGGTAACCGAGCTGATCGGCCAGGGTATCAATTACCTGACCGGCGACTACTCGCGTGGTGCCTTTGGCTACTGGGTGGAAAATGGTCGCATTCAGCATGCCGTGGAAGAAGTGACGATTGCGGGCAATCTGGCCGAGATGTTCGCGCAGATTGTGGCCGTGGGTGCTGATACCTTTGCGGCTGGCTCCAAGCGTACGGGTTCCATCCTGATCGAGCAGATGTCGGTGGCCGGTTCCTGATTTCTGCTGTCTGGAAAACCGGCATAGCCCCTTATGCCTTGCCACGGGCAGGAGGGCGTTCAGTAAACAGATGATTACGGCCTGAGTTCGGCGTTGCTTCCGACTCAGGCCGTTCTCTATGTGGAGCGCCCTTCAGGTGTTTCACATCAAAGACCCGACAATATAGGGCCGGATTTGCGGGATAATCCGGGCTTTCCCAGCCCCCCATTCGGGGCGCGCCAGTGTACTATCCATAGCATAAAAATATTTCCCAGTTACCGAATACCCACAAGGAGGTTATTCATGCAGCGTCGCTCGTTTCTGAAAAAGGCAGGTCTTGGCGCCGTAGCCAGTACTGCCGCTATTGCTGCTCCTGCTATTGCCCAAAGCAATCCCAAGGTTAATTGGAAGCTGACATCGACTTACGGTCCCGCTACCCCGGCTCTGTTTTCGACAGCCCAGTCGTTTTGCAAGATGGTGGAAGAGGCCTCGGACGGCAACTTCAATATCCGTCTGTACCCAGCCGGTGAAATTGTCCCCGGTTTTGGTGTGATGGATGCAGTCAGCAATGGCACGGTGGAGTGCGGTCAGACAGCTTCTTATTACTACTACGGTAAAGACCCTTCGTTCAGCTTTGACACGGCCGTGCCTTTTGGCCTGAATGCCCGCCAGATGAATGCCTGGATGCAGGAAGGCAACGGTACCAAGCTGCTGCGTGAACTGTTTGCCACTCGCAACATCATCAACTTCGCTTTCGGTAACACCGGCACCCAGATGGGTGGTTGGTACCGCAAGGAAATCAACTCTCTGGAAGACCTGAAAGGTCTGAAGATGCGTACGGCCGGTTTTGCTGGCGAAGTGCTGGCCCGCATGGGCGTGGTGCCTCAGCAAGTGCCACCAGGCGATATTTACCCATCGCTGGAAAAAGGCACGCTGGACGCCGTGGAATTCGTCGGTCCTGTGGATGACGAAAAACTGGGTTTCCAGAAAGTGGCCAAGTATTACTACTATCCCGGTTGGTGGGAAGGTTCGGCCCAGGTTTCGCTGTATGTGAATGACGCCGCTTTCCAGGCATTGCCCAAGCAATACCAGTCCCTGATTGAAATTGCTTCGCGTGCTGCTGGCGAGCGCATGATTTGTCAGTACGACGCTCAAAGCCCAGGCGCACTGCGTCGCCTGATCGCCAGCGGTGCGGTACTGAAAGCCTTCCCGCGCGACGTGATGGACGAGTCCTTCAAGACCGCCAATATTCTGTACAAGGAATTCTGCGACAAGGATCCCATGTTCAAGAAGATTCACGACGACTACATGGGCTTCCGTGACGCGATTGTGCCTTGGTTCCGTGTGGCCGAAGGCTCTTACGACAACTACCTGGGCATTGCGCTGGCAAACCAGAAAAAAGGCTGATCCCCGTAGGTGGGACCGGGCAGGGCAATCTGCTCCGGTTCGACTAACCAGTCTTGTTAACCCCTGTTTTTCCTTTGGAAGGCAGGGGTTTTTAATGCGCCTTCCCTCTATGAGAGAGCGCCTGGTTGTGGCAAAAAACCTGTGTTTTTGTGCAAAACCCTAGTGTTATCCACTATTTATGTTATTATGGCGAGCTATTTGGCAGAAATGCACGGGCGGAATATAACGCCTTGGCAGGGTCAAATAGGGCTGCCCGGCTTGAAAAAGCGGGTAGATTGTATGGGCCAAGCATGTTGCTTTGACCCAGAATTTTAATATTTAGGAACCATCATGAAGACCTTCGTGGCCAAGCCGCTTGAAGTCAAACGTGACTGGTTTGTGATTGACGCTAAAGGCAAAGTCCTTGGTCGTGTGGCCAGCGAAGTCGCACGCCGTTTGCGTGGTAAGCACAAACCCGAATATACCCCTCACGTTGATACCGGCGATTACATCATTATCATCAACGCTGCTGACATTGCCGTGACCGGTAACAAGGCGCAGGATAAGAAGTACTATCGTCACTCGAACTACCCAGGCGGTATTTACGAAACCAACTTCCAAACCATGCAAGAGCGCTTCCCAGGCCGTGCCATCGAAAAGGCCGTCAAGGGTATGTTGCCAAAAGGCCCTCTGGGCTACGCCATGGCCAAGAAACTGAAGGTTTACGCTGGTGCCGAGCATCCTCACAGTGCTCAACAGCCTAAAACTCTGGACATCTAAGGATAGGTCATGATTGGTAACTGGAATTACGGTACGGGCCGTCGCAAGACCTCCGTTGCTCGTGTCTTCATCAAGAAGGGTACGGGTCAAATCGTAGTCAACGGCAAGCCTGTTGACGAATACTTTGCTCGTGAAACGGGTCGCATGATTGTGCGTCAGCCCCTGGTGCTGACCAACCATGTTGAATCGTTTGACATCAAGATCAACGTGCATGGCGGCGGCGAAAGCGGCCAAGCCGGTGCTGCCCGTCACGGCATCACCCGCGCTCTGATCGACTACGACGCAACACTGAAGACAGAACTGAAACAAGCTGGCTTGGTGACTCGTGACGCTCGTGCTGTTGAGCGTAAGAAAGTCGGTCTGCACAAAGCACGTCGCCGCAAACAGTTCAGCAAGCGTTAATTCGCCTCGCGACCTGTTTATGGTGCTCAAAAACCCCGGACCTGTCCGGGGTTTTTGTTTGCTGGCTACATTTGTCCTGCTTTGCCCGCTCTGGTGCTTGAGAACAGGCAGGACTACGTTAAGATAGAATTTTTGCTCGTCTCTCTTTCAGGAAAGTTCATGGCTATACATAGCGATACCCGGATCAAGGTAGGGATTGTCGGCGGTACAGGTTACACCGGGGTCGAGTTGCTGCGTCTGTTAAGTCAGCACCCTCAGGTAGAACTGGTCGCCATTACCTCGCGTAAAGAGGACGGCGTGCCGGTATCGGATATGTATCCGAACCTGCGTGGTCATGTGGACCTGAAGTTCTCTACGCCTGAAAACGCCAATCTGGAACAGTGTGACGTGGTGTTCTTTGCCACTCCGCATGGTGTAGCCATGAGTCAGGTTGAACGTCTGCTGGAAGCAGGCGTGCGCGTTATTGACCTGGCTGCAGACTTCCGCCTGCAAGATACGGACGTGTTCCAGAAGTGGTACAAGATGGAGCACAGCTGCCCGGATATCCTGAGCCAGTCGGCTTATGGCCTGCCAGAGCTGCTGCGCGACAAGATTGCTCAAGCCAAGGTTATTGGTAATCCTGGTTGCTACCCCACCACCGTCTTGCTGGGCCTGGCTCCCTTGCTGGAAGGCGGCAAGGCGCTGGTTGATACCCAGCATCTGATTGCAGACTGCAAATCCGGTGTGTCCGGCGCTGGTAAAGGGGCTTCGGTTCCCAATCTGTTTGCTGAAGCCAGCGACAACTTCAAGGCTTACGGCGTGTCGGGTCACCGTCACCACCCGGAAATTGTGGAACAGTTGCAGCGCCTGGCCGGTGGCCCGGTCGGTCTGACCTTTGTGCCTCACCTGGTGCCCATGATTCGCGGCATGTTCTCCACAATCTACGCGCGCATCAAGCCGGAAGCCATGAATACAGACTTCCAGGCCTTGTACGAGCAGCGCTACGCCCAGGAAACCTTTGTGGATGTGCTGCCTGCCGGTACTCTGCCAGAAACCCGCTCGGTGCGCGCTTCCAACCAGCTGCGTATTTCCGTGCAGCGTCCTGGCAATGGCGATCAACTGATCATTCTGGTGGTGCAGGACAATCTGGTTAAGGGGGCTTCGGGCCAAGCTGTGCAGAACATGAATATCTTGTTCGGTCTGCCAGAACAAACCGGCTTGAATCACGTTGCAATTTTGCCTTAAAGGGAACTTGGTCTTGGTGAACAGGTCAAATGTTTATGGCTGAATCACCGCAAACCAATTCTTCTACTGTCGCTCCTTCCCGTTCGCGGGGCGGGGCGACTACGATTGGGCTGGCCGTATTGCTGGGAGTGTTGTTGGGCGGTGGAGGCCTGTGGCTTTATCGCAGTCTGACTCAACCGGCCGATCAGTCCGAACAAATACAGCTGGCCATGCAAAATCTGGCGCGTAGCCAGCAATCCCTGCAGCAGATTCAAAGCGAGTTTGAAGGGCTGCGCGGGCAACTGGTTCTGGAAGAGAGCACGCGCAAGGGTTTGGAAAAGTCCTTGTCGTCTACTCAGGCCGAACTGGCGCAGACACGCGAACAGCTGGCCTTTTATGAACAGTTGCTCCCACCCGGTCCTAGTGGTTCTGTTACTGTCCGAGCCCTGGACGTTGCTAAAAGGGGCGATTTGCTGGAGTACAAGGTACTGCTGCAACGTAACGCCCCAGAAGGAAAGGCTTTTTCCGGCCGCCTCCAGTTTCAGCTGACTGGGCGGCAAGACGGAAAAAACGTTAAAATCGATTTGTCACCCAGTTCCGGGCCGGACTCGGTACTGGCAGAGTCGTCTGTAGAACAGATTGATCCTTTGGTTTTAAACTTCAACCAGTTTCAGCGCGCCATGGGTTGGCTGGCTTTGCCGCCAGGCTTTGAGCCCACCGCCTTGACGCTGAACGTCCTGGAAGGAAGCGTTATCCGCGCCTCTCGCCAGGAAAAAATCGCCCAGCCAGACTAATCACCTTACCCGCGGGTGGTCATGTGCAAGGCGATCACATGATAATTATTCATGCCGGCGGGGGCCGGCAGGAGAACCACATGAGCACTCTTACCGAATCCGTTGATCTGCAAGCCCCTCCTTCCCCACTGATCTTTACTGATTCAGCGGTTGAGAAGGTCCGTGAGCTCCTGATTGAAGAAGGCAGCCCCGAACTGAAGCTGCGCGTCTTCGTGCAAGGTGGCGGCTGTTCCGGCTTCCAGTACGGCTTCACCTTTGACGAGCTGGTTAACGACGACGACACCATTATTGATAAGGATGGCGTGCAACTGCTGGTTGACGCCATGAGCTTCCAGTACCTGGTGGGCGCCGAAATTGATTACAAGGACGACCTGGACGGTGCCCAGTTCGTTATCCGTAATCCTAATGCGACAACTACCTGCGGCTGCGGCTCTTCCTTCACGATGTAAGAAGGAAAGGCTGGCGCTGATTGCTCAGCCTTGCTTGCTTTGGTAGGTTGGTACAAAGTACACCCCAGACTCTGACTCCAGAGTCTGGGGTGTTTTGTTTATGGGGTTTTGTTGAAGGCCGTGCAGCGTCAGGTCTAATAGGGTAAACCGCTGGAGGGCGCTTTTTGGTTCAACCAGGGAGGGGCTTGTTCGTAGCTCAGGCCGGATAACAAGCACCCAGCACCGTAGCGTGTCTCGCGCCTGTTACGGCAGGTAGCCCTGCTGGAATGCGCTCGATATGGGCATACGCTAGCCACGCAAAGGCGAGAGCTTCAATAGATTGCGGGTCCATACCCAGCTCAGCACTGGATCGAATCGGCATGGCCACCAGATCGCCCAGGCGTTTCAGCATGGCAGGATTGGCAGCGCCACCACCGCACACAATCAATTCCTGAATCTGTTCTGCGTAAGGCTTGATGGCTTGTGCAACGCTGTGTACGGTCAAATCCATCAGAGTGGATTGCACCGTAGCAGGCTGAAACCCACCTTTCGGATCAACACGATCCAGGTGCTCCTGCAGCCACCCCAAATTGAACAGATCACGACCTGTAGATTTAGGAGCAGGCAGAGCAAACCAGGGTTCGCTCAACAGGCTGGCAAGCAAGGCAGGATCAGGAGCAGCGCTATCGGCCCACTGTCCGTCCTTGTCGTAGGACTGGCCTCGATGCTTGCTCACCCAGGCATCCAGCAGCATGTTCGCCGGGCCAGTATCAAAGCCAAAAACATCACGTCCAGGCAGCAGCAGGGAGATATTCGCAATTCCACCCAGGTTCAGAATGACGCGGCCATGTTCGTGACGGAACAGGGCTTCATGGACGATGGGTACCAAAGGTGCACCTTGGCCGCCCGCCGCTATATCCCGGCTGCGGAAGTCTGCAATTACATCCACTCCACAGCGCTCGGCCAGAAGAGCAGGGGCATTCAATTGCAGGGTATAGCCCTGATCAGGCGCATGGCGGATAGTCTGACCGTGTACGCCAATCGCACGGATCAGCTCTTTTTCGGGGCCTTGAGTCCAGGGCATGCAAGCCTGAGCGTAGAGCTCGGTCAACTGCTGGGCGGCAATACTGGCGCGGGCCAGTTCGTTGTGCCCTGGATGCTGCAAAGCCAGCAGCTCGCCTCGTAGAGCAGCTGGCATGGATAGGCTATGGGTTTGGTGTATCTGTGCCCCCTGTGGGCCGAAGGATGCCAGCACGGCATCCACACCGTCCATGCTGGTACCAGACATCAGTCCGATAAACAGGGGGGCTTTCATGGTTTAGCGGCTGGCCAGCTTCACGGGCTCAGCATCTGTGTGCAGCAAGGCAAAGCTGTTCTGGTAGGAAGCCAGGGTTTGCTGGAACTGCTTGCGCTGCGGGGCATCCAGCACGCGTGCTACCGGCAGGTCTACCGACAGGGGATCAACGGCTTTCTGGGCGATACGGAATTCGTAATGCAGATGTGGGCCTGTTGCCCAGCCCGTCGAGCCCACATAGCCAATCAACTGACCTTGTTCTACGCGGTCGCCTTTGCGCAGCCCAGCGGCAAAGCGGCTCTGGTGAGCGTACAAGGTGGTGAACTGACCGTGATGCTTCAGGATGATCGTGTTGCCGTAACCATTCTGGCGGCCAATAAACTCGACCGTGCCATCCGCAGTGGCGTGGATGGGGGTGCCGGATGGGGCGGCATAATCCACACCTTTGTGGTCACGCCAGCCGCCATGCACAGGATGGCGGCGACCGCCAAAGGTGGAGCTGATGCGGGTGAACTTCAGTGCGGTGCGCAGGAAAGCGCCTTTCAGACTTTGGCCGCTGAAATCGTAATAACCGCCGGAGCCATTTTCAGGCTGGAACCAGGCGGCCTCATGCGTTTTGCCCTGATTGATGAATTCCACTGCCAGCAAGCGGCCCGAGCCCACGTCCTGGCCTTCATGACCGTAGGACTCGTAGACCACGCGGAAACTGTCGCCTTTGCGCAGGTCTTTCAGGAAATCGATCTTGCTGCCCATCACATCCGCCATTTGCAGCGTGATGTTGTCGGGGATGCCGGCCTGATCGCTGGCGCCAAACAGCGAGCTGTTGATGGTGGCTTGAGCCACGCGCACTCGGGTCTGGGTCAGGTCGGTTTGTTCCTGGGCGATAAAGCCATTGTTACCGTCCGGGCGTACTTCCAGCCAGCTGGCCAGACCTTGGCCGGACTGATCGGAGTAGGGCGTGTGACGGTAGCGCAGCCATTGCAAATTGCCATTGGCATCCAATGCAGCTTGGATGGTACGGCCAGGGTAAAGCTTGTAGATAGAGCGCGCTTTCTTGTCGTGCGTCAGAAATTGCAACAAGCCTTCTTCACTGACTTCCATGCGCTGGAGCAGGGCGGACAAGGTGTCGCCGCGGCGGATGCGGGTTTCAGTAATGTAGGCTTGCTGGTCCTGGGCCTGCAGCACGGTCAGGTCCGAGGGCAGGGTCAAGGCGGTGCGGGCTTGGTAAATCTGGGGTTCCGGGCTGCTGGGCATCACCACGGCAAGTGCACCGGCGGCTACAAAAGAGCCAAGGGCAAGCGTGATCAAACCGGCACGGATAAAAAGGGCTCGGGCGGACCGAGGCTGGTGGATGTTGAGGTGGGAGGAGGAGCGTTTCCCTTTGCTGAACATAAAACCAGAACCTTGTTGGACGTACGGTTTACCGTCCACCCGGCTGGCAGGCGGAGGTCAGTTGTACTGGGCGGACAGAACATTCCAGCCCTGGCGATCTGACCTGCGCGGGAATGATAAAATAATTCGGTTTACGAAACCTTGCTCAATTCTTAAGCACGTCTCGCAATAGCAGGCTATCCTAGCGCATTAGGCTTAATTTTTCGAGCATTTTTACTCATTAGTTTGTCACCAGATTTGTTATGTCATCCCCCTCAGAGCCCCTTTCTCCAGAAGTCCTGGCTGATTTAGCCATCGTCAAACGCGGCTGCGACGAATTGCTCGTCGAATCCGAGTTTGCCCGCAAACTGGCGCGCAGCCATGCAACAGGACAGCCGCTGCGTATCAAGCTGGGTCTGGACCCAACGGCTCCCGACATTCACCTGGGGCACACAGTGGTGCTCAACAAGATGCGCCAGCTGCAGGATTTGGGGCATACCGTCATCTTTCTGATTGGCGACTTCACCTCCACCATTGGTGATCCCAGCGGCCGCAACACGACTCGTCCGCCCCTGACGCCCGAGCAGGTCATTGCCAACGCCAAGACCTACTACGATCAGGCTGCGCTGGTTCTGGACCCGGCCCGTACCGAAGTTCGCTACAACTCGGAGTGGTGCGACAAGCTCGGTTCGCGCGGCATGATTCAACTGGCTTCGCGTTACACCGTGGCCCGCATGATGGAGCGTGATGATTTCACCAAGCGCTTCAAGGCGAATCAGCCTATTTCGGTGCACGAGTTTTTGTATCCTTTGCTGCAAGGCTACGATTCGGTTCAATTGAAAGCGGACGTGGAATTGGGCGGTACCGACCAGAAATTCAATTTGCTGGTGGGTCGTGAATTGCAAAAAGAATATGGTCAGGAACAGCAATGTATTTTGACCATGCCATTGCTGGTGGGTTTGGACGGCGTAGAAAAAATGTCCAAATCCAAAGGCAATTACATTGGTATCAGTGAAACGCCGGACTCCATGTTCGGCAAGTTGATGTCCATCTCCGATACCTTGATGTGGCGTTACTTCGAGCTGTTGTCGTTCCGTAGTCTGGAAGACATCGCCGGTCTGCAAAAGCAGATTGAAGAAGGCCGTAACCCACGTGAAGTCAAAGTGGAGCTGGCACAGGAGATCGTCACACGTTTCCACAGCGCCCAGGCCGCCGAGCAGGCGCTGGAAACTTTCGATGCCCGTTTCCGTCGTGGCGAAATGCCCGAGGACATGCCCGAGGTAACCGTGGCGGGTGAACTGGCCTTGCTGCGTGTCTTGCGCGAAGCAGGTCTGGTTGCTTCCGGCAGCGAAGCCCAGCGCAATGTGGAGCAGGGCGGCGTGCGCATCAACGGCGAACGTGTGGACGATAAAGGTTTGCAACTGGAGCCGGGCAGCTATGTGCTGCAAGTGGGCAAGCGCAAGTTTGCGCGAGTCACTTTGACCGGCTGATTGATTGTGGAGGTCTGCAATGAAACTGCGTAGTGATTCTTTTCAAGATCAGAGCGTGATTCCCGAGCGTCTGGCGTTTTGCCGTTATGACGCACAATCGAGAGTCGCCTTGGCCGGTAACGCCAATCCGCATCTGGAATGGTCCGATGTTCCCGAGCAGACCCAATCCTTTGTGGTCATTTGCCACGACCCCGATGTCCCCAGTAAACCGGACGATGTGAACCAGGATGGGCGCGAGGTGCCGGCGGATTTGCCACGGGTGGATTTCTTTCATTGGGTCTTGATCAACATCTCGCCCGAGCTGCGTAGCCTGGCAGAAGGCTCTTACTCCAAGGGCATCACGCCACGTGGTAAAGCCGGTCCACTGGCTCTGGACGATACGCGCCAGGGCGTGAACGACTTTACCAACTGGTTTGCCAGCGACCGCGACATGAACGGTGATTACTTCGGCTACGACGGCCCGTGCCCTCCGTGGAACGATGCTTTGCCGCACCGCTATGTCTTTACGGTTTATGCCCTGGATATTGCCGAGCTGCCTTTGGAAGGTCGCTTCAATGGCCAGGACGTGTTGCGTGCCATGGAAGGTCATATTCTGGGTCGCGCATCCCTGACCGGCATGTATACCCTGAATCCCCGTTTGATCCAGCAATCCTGATTCCCCAGGGCGGACTGTTTGAGTTTTTTTCATATTCTCTTGAGTCCGCCTGCCGCCGCCTTACTTATTTCCGCATTTTTTGGGGTTTCTGCCACCGGAGACGTTTGTCTCGGTGGTTTGATGCGCTTCCGCGCTAAAATGTTGCTTTCTTAGTTTGCTACCACTTTATCCTTAGGAACCCTCATGTTTGACCGTTCTGCGACTCTTGACAAAGTTGACCCCGATCTTTGGGCTGCGATTCAAAGCGAAGATGTGCGCCAGGAGCAGCACATCGAGCTGATCGCCTCGGAAAACTACACCAGCCCCGCCGTGATGCAGGCCCAGGGCACACAACTGACCAACAAATACGCGGAAGGTTATCCTGGCAAGCGCTACTACGGCGGTTGCGAGTTCGTGGACGTGGTCGAGCAATTGGCTATTGACCGCCTGAAAGAGCTGTTCGGCGCTGAAGCCGCCAACGTGCAGCCCAACTCCGGTTCGCAAGCCAACCAGGGCGTGTACATGGCTGTGCTCAAACCCGGTGATACCGTTCTGGGCATGAGCCTGGCTGAAGGCGGTCACTTGACCCACGGTTCCCCCGTGAACGCCTCGGGCAAGCTGTACAACTTCGTGTCCTACGGTCTGGACGAGAACGAAGAGCTGGACTACGACGAACTGGAGCGCCTGGCCAAAGAGCACAAACCCAAGCTGATCGTGGGTGGTGCTTCGGCTTACGCCCTGCGCATCGACTTCGAGCGCATGGCTCGTATCGCTCATGAAAACGGCGCCTTGCTGATGATCGACATTGCCCACTACGCCGGTCTGGTTGCTGGTGGCGCTTACCCCAACCCCGTGCCTCACGCTGACTTCGTGACTTCTACGACTCACAAGTCCCTGCGTGGTCCTCGTGGTGGCGTCATCATGATGAAGGCCGAACACGAAAAAGCCATCAACTCGGCTATTTTCCCCGGCATTCAAGGCGGCCCACTGATCCACGTGATCGCTGGTAAGGCTGTTGCGTTCAAGGAAGCTCTGGCTCCCGAGTTCAAGACCTACGCTGCTCAAGTTGTGAAGAACGCTGATGTTCTGGCCCGTACTCTGGTTGAGCGCGGTCTGCGTATCGTGTCCGGTCGTACCGAAAGCCACGTCATGCTGGTGGACCTGCGTCCCAAAGGCATCACCGGTAAAGTGGCTGAAGAGGCACTGGGCAAGGCTCACATCACGGTCAACAAGAACGCCATTCCTAACGACCCGGAAAAGCCATTTGTCACCAGCGGCGTGCGTTTGGGTACTCCTGCCATGACCACTCGCGGCTTTAAAGAAGCCGAAGCGGAATTGACGGCGCACCTGATTGCTGATGTACTGGACAACCCTCACGACGAAGCCGTTTTGGCGGACGTTCGTCGCCGTGTACACGAGCTGACTGCCAAGTTGCCCGTTTACTCCTCCAAGTAATCCAGCCGGAGCGGGCCGCGAGGCCCGCGATCTTGAATGAAGTGTCCGTTCTGCCACCATGCCGATACCCAGGTG
This sequence comes from Alcaligenes phenolicus, assembly GCF_032063905.1. Classification (NCBI taxonomy): domain Bacteria; kingdom Pseudomonadati; phylum Pseudomonadota; class Betaproteobacteria; order Burkholderiales; family Alcaligenaceae; genus Alcaligenes; species Alcaligenes phenolicus. The sequence goes on along the minus strand of NZ_DAMBOE010000003.1, from coordinate 4,943 downwards.
ATCGACTCTCGAATCACCGAAGAAGGCGACGCCATACGGCGACGTCGTAAATGCTCGGCCTGTGAACGGCGCTTCACGACTTACGAGCGTGCCGAGCTGAGCCTGCCTGTTGTGGCCAAGCGCAATGGCACTCGTATGGATTTTGACCCCGCACGTTTGCGGGCGAGCATGGGCGTTGCGCTGCGCAAGCGTTCCATCCCCATGGCTCAGGTCGATGCCGCTGTGCAGCGCATCGAAGAAAAACTTCAACTGACTGGCGAGCGCGAAGTCTCCTCCGAGACCATAGGCGAGCTGGTGATGGCCGAGCTCAAGCAGTTGGACCAGGTGGCCTATGTGCGCTTTGCCTCGGTCTACAAGAGCTTTAAAGACATCCGCGAGTTCGTAGAGGCGATCGACGAAATGAACGATCCCGACCGCGGCTAAGGCTATGGTCGAGCAAGAAGACGTCATCTGGATGCGGCAAGCCCTGGAGCTGGCCGAGAAATCCCTTTATATCAGTTCCCCCAACCCGCGAGTCGCCTGCCTGATCGTGCGCGATGGCCAATTGTTGGCTTCGGGTTCGACGCAGCAAGCAGGTGGCCCTCATGCAGAGGTGATGGCCTTGCGCCAAGCCAAAGAGCGCGGCGTCAACGTGGCTGGTGCGACCTTCTACGTCACCCTGGAGCCTTGCAGTCATCACGGGCGAACCCCTCCTTGTGCCGATGCGCTGATCAAAGCAGGCGCCGGGCGTGTTGTCTTTTCCATGTACGACCCCAACCCTCTGGTGGCAGGTAACGGCGTCTCACGCCTGCGCCAGGCGGGAATTACGGTGGATGGCCCTTTGTGCGTAGAGCAGGCGCTGGCCATCAACGCCGGTTTCTTTGCCCGCATGACGCGTGGACGTCCTTGGCTGTGGATGAAAATGGCGGCCTCGCTGGACGGTCGCAGTGCCTTGCCCGATGGCAGCTCTCAATGGATTACCGGGCCGCAAGCTCGTGACGATGGTCATCATTGGCGCGCCCGCAGTTGTGTCGTGTTGACGGGTATAGGTACGGTTAACGCGGACAACCCGCTAATGAATGTGCGGGCGGTTTCCACGCCACGTCCCCCCATCAAAGCCGTGCTGGATACGCATTTACGCCTGACCCCCAGCGCTGCCTTGCTGGACGGCACGCCTTGCTGGGTATTCAGCCATCGTCGTGATTCCGAGCGCGAAGCCGAGCTGGCAGATCGAAATGCACAGGTTGTTCCCATGCCCTTGCACGAAGGTCAGGTGGATGTGCGTGCCGTTCTGGACTGGATGACAGATCAACAGATCAATGAAGTCCATGCAGAAGCCGGTGCTCGCCTTTCCGGAGCCTTGATTGATGCCGGTGTAGTGGACCAATTACTGATGTACCTGGCCCCCAAGATCCTGGGGCAGGGGCGAGGCGTGGCCGATATTACCGAACTGGCCGGGCTGGACGATGTAGAGCCGTTTGAATTTACCGATGTGCGCTTGCTGGGTGCCGACCTGCGCGTCCTGGCGCGCCAGCGCGATCATTGGGAAGCCTTGCTGCGAGCGGTGGGTGGGGCTTATCCGCCGGACTCGGAGTAAGCTGTTTGTACGTTCTACTGTTCAGTTGCTACTAATTAGCCGAAGAAAGAATTTGAGCACTTGCGTTACAAGGATAAGTGCTGCTATTATTATGGACTTGGCGTTAGCAGCTTCAAATTGCTTGGCCAAAAGAACAGTTAGGACAGGTGGCCGAGTGGTTGAAGGCGCACGCCTGGAAAGCGTGTATACGTTTATAGCGTATCGGGGGTTCGAATCCCCCTCTGTCCGCCAAAATTCTTATGCAAATCAGGTGGTTAAAGATTATATCGTGTCATTATAAAGACACTCTTTTTCTAACTGAATTGCACATCCCCCGGCACTTGTTGGGGGTGCTGTTGTAGGCATAGCTGGTACCAAAAATGCTTTCGGCTTTCTGTCCTGCATTTTCATCAGCCTCGGGCATCCACTTAGCGTAAATTTTGGCAATCATTGTCCAGTCGCGATGCCCCATCTGTTTTGCGACCCACATTGGATGTTCTCCAGCACTTACCATCATTGAGGCATAGGTGTGTCTGGTTTGGTAGGGCCATCTGTAGCGAACCCCAGCGGCTTTCAAAATTCGTATCCAGGCATCTCTGATTTGTTGGTCGCCTGTCCAGCGTTGGCCTGTGCCTGGGTTAAGAAATATGGGATCGCCTTTAAGGAAGGTGTGTGGTCGTTGTGCCTGCAGCGCTTCAAGCGTGGGCTTTAGGATTTTGATTTCCCTCAGCCCTGACACGGTTTTCGTGGTTTCAGCTTGACCTTTAGATGCTTGGGTCATAGCACGGCGAATTCTTATATAACCACGAACAAAATCAACATCTCCCCAGTTTAGAGCAATTAGTTCACTGGTTCGAACTCCTGTCCAGAACGAGAACTTGATTTGATTGGCCATGTCCTGGGTGCATTTTGCCAAAATGGACTGTTGTTCTTCGATCGTGAATGGGTCAATGTCTTCCTCTTCCTTTATCTGGGCTTTTCGTTGATAGCAGAAATCAGTCATGAAATTGACATCCAGCAGTTCATCATCAACTGCATCAGAAAGAGCCTTGCGAATAACGCTTTGTATATTTGCTAAACGCTTGTTGCCGCATCGCATGGCTGCTAACCAGTCTCGCGTGTCTTTTCGGCGCCATTGGGGTAAGAGCAAATGGCCAAACTGAGGAATAACTAAGTTATCGATGATTTTCCGGTAACCCTCATAACTGGATGCCTTCAAAACAGGTTTTTGTGAACGCAGCCATTTAGTTAGATATTCTTCCACATGTTCTGTTTGACCGCTTGCGGTGAAAAACATCTTTGCTTTCGGGCTGTCAGGGAAGTAATTTGCATACTCAAATGTGCCCTGATCGATAGCGTGAATAATTGCAGCTCTCTGCTTCTCAACGCGCTTCAGATTTGCTGGTGTTGGTTTTAGCTGAATATTTTCTCTGCATCTAAAGCCCTGGTACTGAAATGTAATTTGAATGCTGCTTTTTGATGCAGGCTTGACGCCACTACCATTCCTACTCATATGCAATTACCATAAAACGAAAACGAGCAACACCATGCTGGGCTTGAGTGTACAAGCTTTGGGTAAGACCTGAGACAAGGTTTCGGGTTCTACCCAAAACTGGCGAAAATGTACAAAATATAAAAAGGTATGCCCCCTAATTAAGGGGGGCTGAGTATAATTTCGACTAAGTTTAGTCAAAACCTGAGAGGATTACTCGCCATCCTCACGAGGGATTGTCTCACGACAGATCCGGCGTCCAAAACATCTGGATCGTCAGTCCGGGCCCCTCTTAGCGCCAACTCACTGGCCTGGGGGGAACTGATTTTTCACGCGCTTTATCTCCTGCCGCCGTGAATTGTTGGGCAGCCGCGCAGTCCTTACCGCAAGGTAGGGCACGGTATTTATCAAGCTTCGGTTGTTAAGGAACGTGCTATACATCAGCAATTGGATGTATTATTAGTCAATGACTTAGTAAAGTCAACAGCTACCTGACCGTTATATTTATTATTTATGAACCATGATCACCCCAACTCTTCCGACAATCCCGAATTTGATGCGCCATATCATGTAAAGCGTGCTATTAAAATTGTGGGAAATGGAGCGCTCTTAGCTGAAAAACTTGGTGTCACAGCGGTGACTATCAGCGACTGGTCATCAGGAAAACGCCCTGTGCCAATTATTCGATGTGTTGAGATCGAAGAATTGACCTGTAATGAGGTGACTCGAAAACAGTTACGGCCAGAAGATTGGTATCAAATATGGCCAGATTTGCGCGATAAAAAAGCATAATCATAAAGCACTTTTGTTATTTCTTCGGTAGCGCTCTTGGTTGAGCTTATTGTGCCTTTTGTTAATGTTGGTTAAGAACCCGGCTCCTGGTCGGGTTTTTTATTTATGGGGTTGTTTTTAATGCCATAGTTTGAGGCTCAGTGTTGTGATGTTGTAGGGCTAATGTCCTCTCTTTTAAAAGCACCCGCTCAAGCCGTAGCAGTGGAGGGCGGATCTGCATACCCGGTTAGTGTGCCACATCGTTCTCGCGTTCAAGTGCTGCACGCCGCCGGCGGCGCTTGCGGCCAACTGGCCGTCTTCGACACTTGAGCGCTGCGCTGCGACGTGTTTTCAGGTTCCGGGCAGTTCCGCCCCAGCAACCGGAGAGACCGAATGACAACGAAAGCACAACAGCAGAAATTTATTAAGTCAGCCGATGAGCATCAACAGCAAATCATTAAGCTTTTGCGGGCGGTGGCGTGTTACCGCGGCCTGGATCAAACATGGTCCGACTGGGTAGAAATGGGCGCCATCGCCATATCAAATGCCGTCGATAAAACGCAGTACCAACAGCGCGAGAAACGTTATCTTGAAATTGTGGCGCAGTATCAAAAAGAGGAAGTGAGCAGTTTAGTTAAGGCATTTGCGCACCTGGTGCAGTGCTGGGAACAGCGTGTCGCAACAGGTGAGTTTGGTGATGTACTGGGCTCAACGTTCATGATGATGGAAATGGGCAACGCAAGCACAGGACAGTTCTTCACCCCGTACGAAGTGTCTCGATTGATGGCTGGCATCTTAATGGCTGACCATAGCGCATGCCAGGCTCAACTTAAGCAGCAGGGGTTCATCACGCTGCAAGAGCCAGCATGCGGAGCGGGTGGCATGGTAGTTGCCGCAATACACGCATTGGTTGACTCTGGCATTAACTACCAGCAAGCGCTACATGTCACAGCCATCGATATTGATCGGCGATGTGTCCACATGACATACCTTCAGCTGGCGTTGTTGCATGTGCCAGCAATCATTATTCAAGGGAATGCGCTCTCACTGGAAGTGTTTGAAACATGGTACCGGCGTCTGTCAAGGCAGTTGGAACCTGATTCATGCGGCCTCTAATACTGGATC
>NZ_DAMBOE010000002.1:664129-690544 GCF_032063905.1 Alcaligenes phenolicus | reverse complement strand
GACGTCTGTGAAAGTAGGTCATCGTCAAGCTCTTATTCCTCAAAACCCCCGCAAGTAACCCTTGCGGGGGTTTTGTTTTATGTGGCGACAAAAGCGCGGGCGACCGGTCTGTCTCGGATTGCTCGAAGGCCTGCCCCTGGACCGCCCGGTTCAGGCGCACCGCCCCCCCTCCTGGCCCGTTCCGGGCTCTCAGTTTTCTTTTTAGTATCGTCGTTACTAGTTCTGCGAAGGCCTATCGCATCCATTCAGAATTCAAGTCGATTTTGAAATGCGGCTGTTTCCAATCAGCATCCCCTCTCGATATTCCCTACCTCTAACATGGTCAAATTTGACCGCTTCTTGCTTGGATCTGTTCCTAAGTCATGATGAACTAGCCAGTTCTGACTACCTTGTTACTCTCTCTTTAAAGCCTCGATTTATCTGTTTGACGTGTATCAATCAGGCACCGAGCTAATCTGAACAAGAGGGAACGGAGTATGTCAGTCTAGCTATGGTTCTATTTGGCTTACGGGAAAGATATGGCGGCTCAAGACATGGCCTCGCAGGCAAGCAATGAAGAATTGTCAGACACCAGGCTAGTGCAGGGTGAAGGGCCCGGACGCTGGAAGCGGATACAGGCCCAGCTGGCTCATCTGCCTATATTCAAGGAGCTGCCACCGGAACAGCTGGAGCCCATCGCTAAAGGCACTCAGGAAGTACATGCTTTGCGTGGGACGACTTTATTTCACAGTGGCGACCCTTGTTTGGGCTTTCACATGTTGGTCTATGGTCGGGTGAAGCTGGTATTTGTCTCGTCCACGGGTTCCGAGCGCGTCGTTCGCCTGGTGGGACCGGGAGAGGGGTTTGGTGAGGCGCTGATGTTCATGGGCCGTAATTACATTGTGACGGCCCAGACTTTGGTGGATTCTCTGCTCTTGCATATCAACAGAGACACCTTGATGGAACAGCTGGAGAAGGGCAGTGATGTTGCCCGCCTGATGCTGGCGGGTTTGAGTGAGCGGCTTTATCGCTTGATGGGCGAGTTGGAGGCCTATACGCTGCAAAATGGTGTGCAACGTCTGGTGAACTACCTTTTGCAGGAGTGGCCGGGCGAAGAGGGTGTCCCCTTCAGGATCGATGTCGGTAAGTCCGTCATTGCTTCCCGCTTGAATCTGACCCCGGAGCATTTATCTCGTACCTTGCGTGATTTGATGGACCGGGATCTGATTCGGGTTCAGCGACGTAATTTTACGATTCTGGACAGCGCGGCTTTGCGGCAATATGGTGCTCTGCCTGATATGCGCGGATAGCGCGCAGGCTATGGCGATAACGCAGCCAGGCTGCCCATAGATTCCATGACAGGATCGCAAAGGACAGCAGCAAGGCAGGTGCTGCCAACCACGCGAAAGATTCGACGCCCAAGCTTGCTCCTGTCCAGAGTATCAGGCTCAGGCTATGCAAAGCCCAATGCGCGCGGGCGGTGGATGCGGGGATGTAGTTTGCGGTCTTGGGGATAAGGCGCAAGAGGGCACGCGTGTGCTCGGTATTGTCCGTATCCATGCTGACATGCTCCTGGGCCTCTCGCCAAAGTAGAAAAGGCACGATGGTATAGAGCATTCCACAGACGACGGAGCCCAAAGCTCCCATAATGAGCAAGACACCAATCGCCAGCTCTGCATTGGAGGCGGCGGGATTGTGGGTCCAGAAGTTCAACAGAACAGCAATCAACAGGCTGCTTAAGGAGCTGTACCAGAATAAAGTGCTGGCTCCTGCTGCCGGACGTTTGCGTTTCCAGAGGCGCGCCCAGGTAATCACCGCCCATAAGCCGTAGCTTAAAAAGATCAGGTAGGTGACCAGATCACGCACAGGCAGCCAGGAGCCAGGTAAGGAGGCCAGGGCCCACTGTGCAATCAACAAGGCTCCTACGACCCAAGGTAGCCAACGTACTAGAGGCGCTGGGTAGAGTTCGGTGATTTGAAAAATAGGCAGCAGTTGGAAAGACATGGCAATCAGCAGCAAGCCCGCCCAAGCTGCCAAGCCCATCGTCATGTGCAGATTCAGCAAATTGGCGACGGCTTGCTCGCTTGCCAGGGCGACCAGCATGGCAAGCCCCGTTGAGACAGTCAGCAACAGTCCCAGCAAAGCCAGTCGGATAGGGGCAACGATTTCTTTGGCGCCGCGAAAGACGTCGCGCCGAGAGCGCCACAAGGCCAGCATCACAGTCAGTAGATAAGCCCCCAAAGCAAAGGCAAGACAAGCGCCTGCCAGCGTGTAAGCCCAGTTTTGCCAGCTAAGAAAGCCCGTCATCAGAAATAGTGTGCCAGCGCTGAGCAAGCTCCAAAAAGCGAGCGCCTGACCGCGTGACACCTGAATACGCACATTGCAGGCCACGGCCAGAATATGTGCCAGAGAGGCAAACATGGCACTGCCCACGATCCCCAAGGTCCAGGCATGGGTTATGGCCAAGGTGGCGGGGTGCCAGCGGGAGTTGAATAATTCCGGTCCGCTATAGAGCGCCAGCATGGCAGCCAGCAGTCCAAAAAAAGGGACATTCGCAAACAGGGGCAAGGTCAGTGACAAAGAGGGTGACTGATCCAGCGATAAAGCGCGTTGCATAGACTTAGTTCCTGCGGATGATGAGCTTGAAGCCGTTTTCTTGGTGGGTGCCGTGATACTTGAAGCCGCTGCGTCGCAGGATTTCATACAAGGGGAAGGGCTCTCGATCCAGCCACATGAGCAAGGCCTGGGTAGGAGCCAGTTCAGCCAGTGCTTCCAGACAATGCTCCAAAGGCTCGGGTGCGGGCAGGCCGCGAGTATCCAGCGTGATCTCAGTTTGTGTCATCAAGACTCCAGCACGAAAGGCTTGGAAGGCATTGTGGACCATTCTGGCCGCCTATGGCGCAGGCAAAGTGGGACTTGTTTGCCACGGGTCAGGAGGTGGGAAGAATTTGATATGCGTTAAGGCCCCTTAATTTCAGAGCAGGCATAGTGGTGGTCTTGTCGAGCCAGGATCCACCCTGGCCAGATTGCTGATCGGGGAGTGTCATGAATACAGCGTCCACGGCTTTAGCCGCGTCCGATAACCCGCAGATGGAACTGGTTTGCCCAGCGGGCAGCTTGCCTGCTTTGAAAGCAGCCATTGATAACGGAGCCGATAGTGTCTATCTGGGGTTCCGGGATGCCACCAATGCCCGGAACTTTGCCGGGCTTAATTTTGATGCACAGGCGATTGCACAAGGGATTGATTACGCACACCAGCGTGGCCGCAAAGTTTTGCTGGCGCTCAATACCTACCCGCAACCCAATGCCTGGCAACAGTGGCGCGACGCGGTGGATCGAGCTGCCCAGGCTCAGGTCGATGCGGTCATCATGGCAGACCCAGGTTTGATGGCCTATGCCAGTCAGGCACATCCCAATCTGCGCTTGCACTTGTCGGTGCAGGGTTCAGCCACCAATCCGGAAGCCATCAAGTATTACCACCAGAACTTCGGTATTCAGCGCGTGGTTTTGCCGCGTGTCCTGTCCATGACCCAAGTGGAGCAGGTCTGTGAGCAGGTCCCTGTTCAGGTTGAGGTTTTTGGCTTTGGCAGCTTGTGCGTAATGGTGGAGGGCCGCTGTGCCTTGTCCTCTTATGCCACTGGTGAGTCCCCCAATACACATGGAGTCTGTTCCCCCGCCGGGCATGTGCGCTGGGAGCAGACTGATCAGGGCCTGGAATCGCGTCTGAATGGTGTGTTGATCGACCGCTATCAGGATGGTGAAAACGCGGCTTACCCCACTTTGTGCAAAGGGCGTTTTGATGTGGCGGGCGAAAACTATTACGCACTGGAAGAGCCCACCAGCCTGAACACCTTGTCCTTGTTGCCACAACTGTTGGCGGCGGGCGTCAGCGCAATCAAGATTGAAGGCCGACAGCGCAGCCCGGCTTATGTCGCTCAAGTTACCCAGGTTTGGCGGCAAGCCATTGATTCGGCCAAATCCACGCCAGCCCGTTATTCAGTCCATCCGGCCTGGATGGGGGCTTTGAACAAATTGGCCGAAGGGCAGCAACATACGCTGGGTGCCTATTCTCGGCCCTGGAAGTAGAGCATGGGAGGCTCAATCATGAAATTATCTTTAGGCCCCTTGCAGTACTACTGGTCCCGCGTTGCCACGATGCAGTTTTATGAGTCGACCTGCGACTGGCCGGTCGATGTGGTGTATCTGGGCGAGACCGTATGTTCGCGTCGTCACGAGCTACGACTGGATGATTGGCTGGATATTGCCCAGATGCTGGCCCAGGCTGGCAAGGTGCCGGTTTTGTCTAGTCAGGTCTTGCTGGAGTCCGGGCGGGACGTGAATACGCTACGCAAGGTCACCGAACAGGCTGATTATCTGGTCGAAGCCAATGATATGGGAGCAGTACGTTTGATGCAGGGTCGGGACTTTGTCGCCGGCCCTTTTTTGAATGTTTATAACGGGCCAGTGCTGGATTTGATTGCTTCTCAAGGCGCGGTGCGCTGGGTGATGCCTCTGGAAATGGGCCGTGCAGGATTGGCGCAGTTGCAGCAAGACAGACCTGCCGGTTTGGAAACCGAGGTCTTTGCCTTCGGGCGTTTGCCCCTGGCTTTCTCGGCCCGTTGCTTTGCGGCGCGTAACCGCAATCTGCCCAAGGACAATTGCCAGTACGTGTGCATGGACTATCCAGACGGGCTGTTACTGGAAACCCGTGAAGGGCAGGGTTTTCTGACGATCAACGGTATCCAGACTCAATCTGCCTGGGTATATACCTTGCTGGAGCAGGTACAGGATTTGCGCGATTTGGGTGTGAATATGCTGCGTTTGAGTCCGCAATCTCAGCATATGGATGCGGTCGTGCATTTGTTTAACGACGTGATTCAGGGGCGTATTCAGGCAAGGGATGCCCACGAGGATATGCTGCCTTTACTGCCCGCTAAGGCCTGCAACGGTTTCTGGCATGGTCGCCCCGGTCTGGAATGGGTAGCGCCAATGTCAGAGCGTTTTTAAGGGAGGGATGCAAAAGTGAATGAAATAACGACTCCCCGTTTACCCGCTGTTGTGGCGGGTGTTTTAAGCCGTTTGCCTCCGTGGCCCGGCTCCCGCTTGTTTTGTACGGGCTTGAACGTGCTGATGCGTCCGCACTTGCCGGCAGACATTGCGGAACGATTGGAAGGTCGAGCTTTACGTATACAGGTGGCAGATGCCGGTTTAGCGTTTGACTATACGTGGCGCCAAGGGGCTTTTTACCCTCTGTCGGCACGCGCACAAAGTCCGGATTTGACTCTGAAAGCGGATCTTTGGGCTTTTTATCAGCTTTTGCAGCGGCAGGAAGACCCGGATACTCTGTTCTTTAATCGGCGTTTGTCGATTGAGGGTGATACGGAGTTAGGCCTGATGGTGAAGAACACACTGGATGCTTTGGACCCCGATATTCTGCATCCGCGTGCAGTGCTTAAACAGGGTAAAGCGGCTTTACAGGATGTGCTGCGCCGCCCGATCCGCACCCCCGCTTCTTCCTGAGACAATTAACAGCGCCGCACTTCAAAGTGCGGAAACAGCTTCTGGAGGTTTTCCAAAACTTCCGCTCCTGGGTAGGCCTGCAAAGCCTGCCCAGTTTCATTCAGGAAATCATCATCACAGCCTTGGGTGCGGAAAATCTGCACGGCATAGCGCTGGACGCCCAGCTCATGCAGGTGTAGTCCCAAAGCTTGTACCGAGGCGGGACTGTGCAGCTGGGGATGAATAGTGCTGCGGCACTCAAACAGAACGTCTTCGTTCAGCAGCACCTGCAAACTGCGTAAGGGCGCAGCGGCACTATTGCTGCGTTGAGTAATGGCGTCGTAGTGACTGAACTCTGCCTTGATGTCCAGGCCTATCCAGTCCACCCAAGGCAGGATTTCCAGCAGTCTGGCCGGATGTGTGCCTGCCGTGTGTAAACCGATTTTGAAACCCAGCCTGCGCACCGCGCGTATGGCGGAGCCCAGGGCCGGGTCCAGTGTGGGCTCGCCGCCGCTAAAGACGACGGCATCGAGCAGGCCGACGCGGCGATTCAGAAAGTCCAGCAAGGCGTTCCAATCAATAGCACTGTTTGGTGTGCGCTCTTGCAGGTGGGGGTTGTGGCAGTAGCCACAGCGCCAGGGGCAGCCTTGCACAAAGATGACAGCGGCTAATTGGCCCGGGTAATCCGTAGCCGAGAAAGGGGCGCAGCCACCCACTTTCAATGCCACTTTTGGGGCAGGCGTGGCCGGGTAAAGATGGCGCGTGGCGTAAGTCATGGAATTTGACCGGGCTGTTTATAGGGTGGGGACGGCATTGCTTGCGCAGGCGCTGGCTTCGGTGAAGTAGCGTCGCTCATGAAACTCACCTTGCTTGCCAATATTGAAAGACGACATGGGGCGGTGATAGCCCATGACACGTGTCCAGATTTCGCAAGGCTGGCGCTCGGAATCTTGAAGAGTGATGGTGTCGGTGTTCATGGATAACTCCCTGGAAAAAGGGCCGTCACGCTAAGCGGATGTGACTAGCCAAGGTGGGTGCCAAGAGGCTGGTTTTAGATAAACGTTGAGGAAAAAAGCCGAACTTAAGTTGAGCCAAGTGAGTTGGGTTTAGCCTGTCTTGGTAAAAAGATTGGCTTGATGAGACCGGCTTTAATGGGCTGGTGTCGGTGTCGGTGTCGGTGTCGGTGTCGGTGTCGGTGTCGGTGTCGACGACGGCGTTGATGTGTCCGCGATAACTTCGTTTTGAACGTCAGCCTCGGCCCGAGCTTGAGTTATCTTGTTGGCCAGCAATTCGCTGTCGCAATGCGGGCAAAACTCATGTTTTCCAGATAGATAGCCGTGCTTGGGGCAGATAGAAAATGTGGGTGTGACGGTGATGTAAGGCAAGGAAAAACGGTTCAAGGCTCGTTGCACCAGATTGCGGCAGGCGTCGGTGCTGGACAGGGCCTCGGTCATGTACAGGTGCAGCACGGTGCCGCCGGTATATTTGCCTTGCAGCTCGTCTTGTCGTTCCAGCGCTTCGAAAGGATCTTCGGTAAAGCCCACCGGCAGCTGTGAGGAATTGGTGTAGTAGGGCATTTGCTCGGTCCCTGCTTGCAGAATGTCGGGCCAGCGGGCGCGATCTTCTTTGGCGAAGCGGTAAGTGGTGCCCTCGGCAGGGGTGGCTTCCAGGTTGTACAGGTGGCCGGTACTTTCCTGAAACTCCACCATGCGCTCCCGAATGTGATCCAGCAAACGCAAGGCAAAGCGGTGTCCCCATGGTGTGCAAAGATTCTGCTTGTCCTGGGTAAAGTTGCGGATCATCTCGTTAATGCCGTTAACTCCCAGTGTGGAGAAGTGATTGCGCAAGGTGCCCAGATAGCGGCGTGTGTAGGGAAACAGCCCTTGGTCCATATGTTGCTGGATCACCGTGCGCTTGATTTCCAGGCTGTCACGACCCATTTCCAGCAGCTTATCCAAACGGGCAAACAGACCAGCTTCATCGCCTTGATACAGATAACCCAGGCGGGCGCAGTTCAGGGTGACCACTCCCAGGGAGCCGGTTTGCTCGGCAGAGCCAAACAAGCCATTACCGCGTTTGAGCAGTTCGCGCAGATCCAGCTGCAGGCGGCAGCACATGGAGCGGATCATATTGGGTTCCAGCTCGGAGTTAATGAAGTTCTGGAAGTAGGGCAGGCCATATTTGGCCGTCATGGCAAACAGGCGCTCGGCATTCGGGCTGTGCCAGTCAAAATCCCGGGTGATGTTGTAGGTGGGGATCGGAAAGGTGAAGGCACGGCCACGGGCATCACCCTCGCTCATGACTTCGATATAGGCCTGGTTGATCATATCCATTTCGACTTGCAGACCCCCGTAGCAAAACGGCATTTCTTCGCCACCGATGTGCGGAACTTGTTCGCGCAGGTCTTCGGGGCATACCCAGTCAAAGGTCAGATTGGTAAAGGGCGTCTGCGTCCCCCAGCGTGAGGGTACGTTCAGGTTGTAGATCAGCTCCTGCATGCATTGGCGCACCTGTTTGTAGCTCAGGCTGTCCTTGCGGATGAAGGGCGCCATATAGGTATCAAAGGAGCTGAAGGCTTGGGCACCGGCCCATTCGTTCTGCAGGGTGCCCAGGAAATTGACGACCTGACCGACAGCACTGCTTAGATGATGGGGTGGGCCGGATTCGATTTTTCCGGGTACGCCATTGAGCCCTTCGTTCAGGAAAGTGCGCAAGGACCAGCCGGCGCAGTAGCCAGAGAGCATGTCCAGATCGTGGATGTGCAGGTCGGCCTGACGGTGTGCCTGGCCGATTGCTTCGGGGTAAACGTGGCTGAGCCAGTAGTTGGCAATCATCTTGCCCGAGCTGTTCAGAATCAGACCGCCCAGCGAATAGCCCTGGTTGGCATTGGCTTGCACGCGCCAGTCCTGGCGGTCCAGATATTCAGTAATGGAGCGGATGATGTCCAGCTGAGCAGCTGGACGCGATGCAGTTTCCTGGGTAGCCATATTTTTCACAAAAACCTATATATAGTGATTTTTAGGATTCACGACACTATATATGGTGGTTTTTGAAGGGGCTAGGCGATTGTCGTCCAGGCTTGATCTAGGTTAATTTTGTGCTCGAAGTGACTGGGTCAAGGGTTTTGTCGGAAAGAAGTCGTTGGGCACTCCTTACCCTGATCGCTCGTAGGTGGAGATTTGTGAAGTCGAGGTGGTGGTGCTGCCAGGTGTAAAGGGTTGGCTATGGCCATGCTATGCGAGCAAGCAAGCAGTTTATGTGGGTTGCGTGCAAGTAGCGCAACAGCAGCTTGGCTCCTGCCGGTGGAGTCGCACAGTGGCTGGCTCCACGGATAAGCGGTGTACTTGTCTGTTACAGTGCGCCGTCTCTTTTCCGGGAGGCAAAAAAATACCCGCTGACTTTTTACAGGCCAGCAGGTATTTCTTGAATAGCAGAACTTGAATAGCGGGTTCAGTGCTTGAATCGTTCTCTTAGCGCAGTACACAGTGCCTGCTGATACTCGCTGACTTGTTCAAGCAGGCGTTCCTCGTGGGAAGCCCAGCTTTGTTTCTGCTCTTCGGTGCGTGTGGGGGCGGGCGACCAGGCAGAATCCGGAAAGAACGGGTCGTCCTTCCAGCGAGGGATGATGTGCCAATGCAAATGCGGAACCTGATTCCCGAATTGGGCCAGATTGATCTTGGCAACTCCCAGTTGCTCGCGCTGAGTCTGCTCAACCACATATACGGCTGCCATGATGTGCTGCCGCTGTTCTTCAGAAAGGTCTGTCATTTCAGCCACATGGTCTTGCCAGATTACCCGTGTATAGCCGGGAAACGGGCTGTCCGTGACGGCCAGTACCTGCAGCCTTGCGCCCGACCAGAGCAATTGATCGGGTTTCAAGGCACACAGGGGGCAAGCGTGGGTGCTCATGCAGGCTGACCGAAGAACAGGTTCTGCAAGGCAACGCCTGGATCAGGTTCACGCATGAAGGCTTCACCGACCAGGAAGGCTTGCACCTGGTTCTCGCGCATCAGGGCCACATCTTCAATGGTGTGAATACCGCTTTCGGTGACAACGCGTTTTTCGCTGGGGATGAAGGGCAGCAGGTCCAGCGTGTTCTGGGTGCTGGTTTCAAAGGTGCGCAGATTGCGGTTATTGATGCCCAGCAGGCTGGTCTTCATTTGCAAGGCAATATCCAGCTCGGCGCGGTCATGTACTTCAACCAGTACGTCCATGCCCAGTTCGTGGGCCATTTCTTCGTATTCCATCAGCTGATCCTTCTCCAGCGCGGCGACGATCAGCAAGATGCAGTCGGCACCCATGGCTCGGGCATGGATGATCTGATAGGGGTCAATAATGAAATCTTTGCGCAGCACGGGCAGTGCGCATACGGCACGGGCCTGGCGCAGGTGGTCGTAGGAACCCTGGAAATACTGGATATCGGTCAGGACCGACAGGCAGGCAGCGCCGTGGGCGGCGTAGCTGGAGGCAATCTCAGTCGGGTTGAAGTCGGCACGGATCACACCCTTGGACGGGGAGGCCTTTTTGACTTCCGCAATAATGGCAGGCTTGCCTTGAGCAATCTTGTCTTCAATGGCGCTGGCAAAGCCGCGCAGGTCGTTCCGGTTCTTCGCTTCGCGCAGCAGATCGGATTCGCTGCGCAGTTGGCGGGCGGTGACGACTTCAGCTCTTTTGGTGTCGAGGATCTTGGCCAGAATGTCGTTCATGGATTTAACTTCCTTGTATAAGCGCGGAATTGTTCGAGTTTTTCGCGGGCGGCACCGTTGGCAATGGCTTCAAAAGCCATGCGCAGGCCTTGTTCAATGGAGTCGGCGTGGTTGGCGGCATAGATGGCCAAACCAGCATTGAGGCCCACGATATCACGAGCCGTACCCTCTTGGTTATTGAGGGCTTCCATAATCATCACGGCAGATTCCTCCTTGCTGGAGACGCGAATGCTGCGGTTGGAGGTCATGGCCATGCCAAAGTCTTCGGGGTGAATTTCGTATTCCCGCACCTGACCGTCTTTCAGTTCGCCCACCAGGGTGGCCGCACCCAGAGAGGCTTCATCCATGCCGTCCTTGCCGTGCACGATCAGCACATGCTTGGCGCCCAGGCGTTGCATCACGCGGACCTGAATACCGACCAGGTCGGGGTGAAAGACGCCCATCAGCTGGTTGGTCGCACCGGCAGGATTGGTCAGCGGGCCCAGAATGTTGAAAATCGTGCGCACGCCCAGCTCTTTGCGGACGGCAGCCACGTTTTTCATGGCTCCGTGGTGAGCGGGGGCGAACATGAAGCCGATATTGGTTTCGGCAATGCTGTCGGCCACTTGCTCGGGCGAGAAGGTCAGGTTCACGCCCAGGGCTTCCAGCACGTCTGCACTGCCGGACGAGGAAGACGCACTGCGGTTGCCGTGCTTGGCTACTTTCACCCCTACGGAGGCGGCCACAAACATGGAAGCGGTGGAGATATTGAAGGTATTGGAGCCGTCGCCACCTGTACCGCACATATCCAGCAGTTCGTCCGGGTTAGGCGTAATGACGGGGGTGGCAAATTCGCGCATCACCTGGGCGGCGGCAGAAATTTCACCCACGCTTTCTTTTTTCACGCGCAAGCCCATCAGCAAGGCAGCCGCGATCTGAGGCGACATTTCGCCGCGCATCAGCATGCGCATCAAATGCAGCATTTCGTCGTGGAAGATTTCCCGGTGTTCGATACAGCGCACCAGTGCTTCGGTAGGAGTGATGGTGTTCATGATTTAAAGGTCCAGAAAGTTCTTCAGTAAGGCGTGGCCATGCTCGCTTAGCACCGACTCGGGGTGAAACTGCACGCCATAAATAGGTAATTCGCGGTGACGGACACCCATGATCTCGCCGTCTTCGGTTTGCGCGGTTACTTCCAGGCAGTCGGGCAGGCTGTCGCGCTCGATAGCCAGGGAGTGATAGCGGGTGACGTTAAAGGGCGAGGGCAAGTTGCTGAATACGTCCGTGCCCTGGTGAGTAATAGGGGAGACTTTCCCATGCATGATTTGCTGCGCACGGATAATGCGCGCACCAAAGGCATGCCCGATTGCCTGATGACCCAGGCAGACGCCCAGAATCGGTAGCTTGCCGGCAAAGTGCTGGATCAGTGCAACCGACAGGCCTGCATCCGCAGGGGACTTGGGGCCGGGCGAGACGCAAAGATGGCTGGGATTCAAGGCTTCAATTTCTTCAAGTGTGACTTGATCGTTGCGTCGTACTATTACTTCCTGACCCAGTTCTCCAAAGTACTGGACCAGGTTATAGGTAAACGAGTCATAGTTATCGAGCATGAACAGCATGGGAATACTCCGGCAAAAAAAGGATGGCAGTGGGGCGATTAAATAGGCTCGTCCAGACCGAATTGCACTTGTTCGGCAGCGCGGATCACGGCGCGTGCCTTGGCTTCGGTCTCTTGCCATTCTTTTTCGGGATCGGAGTCGGCCACGACACCGGCGGCGGCCTGCACATAGAGCATGCCGTCCTTGATGACGCCGGTGCGAATGGCAATAGCCAGATCCATTTCGCCCGAGTAGCTCAGGTAGCCAGCAGCACCACCGTAAACGCCACGGCGTACCGGCTCCAGTTCATCAATGACTTCCATGGCGCGTACCTTGGGGGCACCGGTCAGGGTGCCCGCAGGGAAGGAGGCGCGCAGCACGTCCATCTGGCTCATGCCGTCTTGCAGTTCACCGCAGACATTGGAGACCAGGTGCTGAACATGCGAGTAGCGCTCGATCGCCATGGTGTCCGTGACTTGTACCGAGCCGGTTTTGGCGATACGGCCAATATCGTTGCGGGCCAGGTCGATCAGCATCAGGTGTTCGGCGCGCTCTTTAGGGTCGGACTTCAGCTCGGCGGCCAGTGCGGCATCGGCTTCAGGTGTGGCACCGCGTTTGCGAGTGCCGGCCAGTGGGCGGATGGTGACGCGCTCCATGTTGCGGCCATCCTGACGGTGTTCTTCCTGACGCACCAGAATTTCTGGCGATGCACCTACGACCTGGAAGTCGTCGAAGTTCCAGAAGTACATGTAAGGCGATGGGTTCAGCGAACGCAGGGCACGGTACAGGGACAGGGGCGAGTCGCGGAAAGGCTTGGTGATGACCTGGCCGATCTGCACTTGCATCAGATCACCGGCTGCAATGTAGTCCTTGGCGCGGGCCACGGCCTTCAGGTAATCCTCTTTGTCGAAGTCACGTTCGCATTCGGTTTGCATGCTGGCGTAGGCGTAAGGGATCACCACGGGCGAGCGCAGTTTTTCGCGCAGATCTTTCAGACGGCGCTTGGCCAGTACGTAGGCTTCGGGCTGGGCAGGATCGGCGTAGACCAGCAGGTAAGTGCGGCCTGCCAGATTATCCACAATCACCAGCTCGTCTACTTGCAGCAGCATGATGTCTGGTACGCCTTCTTCCTGGTCGGAAGGGAAGGGTTTGCGGTTCATGCCCAGGGATGGTTCGATGTGGCGCACCGTGTCGTAGCCAAAGTAACCGGCCAAGCCACCTGCAAAGCGGGGCATGCCAGGGCGCAGGGCGACTTTGAAACGCGCCTGGAACTGTTCGATGAATTCCAGCGGATCGCCTTCGGCTGTTTCGACAATCTTGCCATCGTGCAGCACTTGGGTGTGGCGGCCATAGCTGCGGATCACGGTACGGGCAGGCAGGCCAATAAAGGAGTAGCGACCGAACTGCTCGCCGCCCACAACCGATTCCATCAGGCAGCTGTAACGTCCACCTTCGGGGCCGTTGTGCGCCAGTTTCAGATAAATCGACAGGGGCGTATCCAGGTCGGCATAGGTTTCCGCAATCAGGGGAATGCGGTTGAAGCCTTCTGCTGCTAGGGCATTGAATTCTATTTCTGTCATTGGGATCTCGAGGGTCAGTGGGTACGACGAGCCGGACAGAAACAAAAAAAGCCCGGTCGTTGTGATTACCGGGCTTATTTTCCTGGAGGCGGTCCGCTGTGTACTACTTTGCAGGGACGCCAGACTTCAAGGTTATATCTACCCGATACACGAACGCCACCAGCGCCAATAAGCGCCGTAGATTGTGGTTGCGTAAGTGCGAGTAGACATGAATTTTATGACGTAGATATGGTGTTGCGTTTATTGCGCAGCCAGGTGGCCGCGTCGGCAATAGAGGCAACTATACCATCGGAATCCAGGCTTTGCACATCCTTGCCTTCGTTATAGCCGTAAGGAACCAACAGTACGGGGATGTTCGCCGCACGCGCTGCCTGGGCGTCATTCATGGAATCCCCAATGACCAAAGCCTGTTCGGGAGCCAGTTTCATTTGCTCGCAGGCGTAGACAAAAGGCATGGGGTCGGGCTTTTTGCGCGGGCAGGTATCACCGCCCACCACCAGTTCGAAGTACGGGCTCAAACCCGTTTGTTCCAGTAAGGGGCGGGCAAATTGTTCGGGCTTGTTGGTGACCACAGCCAGGCGCAATCCCTGGCTTTTAAAATCATCCAATCCTTCTAGTACACCCGGATACAGGCGGCTGTGTTGGCCATTACATAATTGGTAATGGTAATAAAATGATTCCAATGCCGGGGTGTAGTCGGCAGGAGGTTCAGGTAGATCGGTCAGAGCGCGTCGCACCAGGTTTTCCGAGCCTTTGCCCACGAAAGTGGCGATGCGCTCCTCTGGGAGCGGGGGTAAACCCAGGTCGATACGCATGGCATTACATGCCGAGGCCAGATCGGGAATGGTATCGAGCAGGGTTCCATCCAAATCAAACAGCACAGAGAAAATATTCATCTTTTTGTAGCGGACTTGTGACAAAATATTGTCAAATTCCTGTTAAGGTCGAGCAGAAAAAAGTTTTCGGAACATCGGGTTTTCATTTCGTTTGATTCATCATGTTAAAGCTCCTTACTGCACGCGGGCTTATCAATTTAGTGAGCAAACCGTATTTTGGTACAAGACTGGCTTTCGATAGTCCGTTCAGAAAGGCCCTAGGAGCGGAAGTATGATGCTCGATACATTTCATCAGATTCTCGTAGAAAAACAAGTTACGCCGGTCTTTCAGCCCATTGTGGATTTGCAGTCCGGCTTGATTCTGGGTTACGAGGGTTTGATTCGAGGGCCAAAGGACAGCAGTTTTTATTCGCCCTTGGCCTTGTTTGACGCCGCCCGGCAGTGTGGCCGCTTATGGGATCTGGAAGAGCTGTGTTGCCATACCTTGGTCAGCAGTTTCAAGCAGCAGGGTTTGGCGGGCAAACTGTTTCTGAACTCCAGCCCGGATGTGGTGATGCGCATGTTGCCTTCGGCCCGCATCGAACCGCGTACCGGTATGCCACAGCTGGATGGCATTGACTGGAGCCGGGTGGTGGTCGAATTGACCGAATCCGAGCGTACTGACAGCTACGACTATCTGAATCAGGCTATTGAACTTTATCGAAAAGAAGGCCTGCAGTTTGCCATTGATGATCTGGGTGAAGGCTATGCCTCGCTGCGTTTGTGGTCCGAATTGCGGCCCGAATACGTCAAGATCGACAAATACTTTGTGCGCGATATTGATACCGATGTGCTCAAGCAGCAATTGGTACGCTCTATTTGCGATATTGCCAGCCATGCGCAATCTGTCGTGATTGCAGAAGGGATTGAAACCGGCGCGGAACTACGCACCTTGCGGTATTTGGGTGTGGCCTGTGGTCAGGGCTATTTGCTGTGCCGCCCTCAACCTAACCCCCCGCCGCAGTTGGAGCCCGCTCAAGCGGCGCTGTTTGGACCATCCACTGTGCGCACTCAGCGTCAAGTGCAAGGCCGTGACTCCATGAGCGTGCGGCGTTTACTGCGTGCCGCGCCTGCGGTGCCTGATAATACACCCACGAATCGTGTGTATGAGCTGTTTCAAAGCCACCCGGATCTTAGTGCCGTGGCTCTGGTGCGAGGGGACAGACCGACGGGTATTTTGCGTCGTAGTCAGCTTTATGATCAGCTTGCCCGCCCTTATCACCGCGAGCTGTATGGCAACAAGCCATGCTCCCTGTTTATTGAAACCCCACCGCTGATTGTTGACTGCGATACCAGCTTGCTGGAGTTGGGCACCTTGATGACGCAGGGAGCGGGGGATGCCTTGAGTGATGGTTTCATCATTACCGGGGCGGGTGAGTATCTGGGCCTGGGCTCCAGTGTGGAGCTGATGCGTGAAATTACGCAGATTCAGATCATGACGGCGCGTTATGCCAATCCACTGACGCAATTGCCGGGTAATGTGCCGATTAATGAGCATATTGATGGTTTGCTGCGCAATCGGCAGAACTTCGCTGTGTGCTATGCGGATCTGGACCACTTCAAACCCTATAACGATTTGTACGGCTATCGCAAAGGCGATGAGCTGCTACGCTCCATGGCCGAGCTCTTCACCCGTTACGCGGTGGCTCGCATGGACTTTGTGGGCCATGTGGGGGGCGACGATTTTATTTTGGTGTTTACCAGTCCAGACTGGGCCGAGCGCTGCCAAAGCATTCTGGACGAGCTGGAAAAAGAGCTGGAGTCCTTGTATAGAGTGGAGCATCGGCAAGCAGGCGGCTATCTGGCTGAAAACCGTCAAGGCGTGCTGGTGTTTCACCCGCTAGTGAGCCTGTCTTTAGGTGTGGTCACAGTCGATGAGCCCGAATTGTATTCGGGCTCTTTAATTGCGGAGCTGGCCAGTTCTGCCAAGGCACAGGCCAAGCGTGTGCAGGGCAATGCCTTGTTTGTGGAGCGCCGCCGCCCCGACAGTGCGGTTCGGCAGAGCAGTTATAGCCGCAATACGACGTTGCAGTAGCGGAAACAGCAGGCCGGACGCAGGATTTAGACTTGCTCTGCCAGAGCGATTTGCGCGCGCATGTCGCGGATGACCTGAGCGTAGTCGGGCTGACCAAAAATAGCCGAACCGGCCACAAAGGTGTCAGCACCGGCTGCACGGATGGCGCCAATATTGTCCACCTTCACGCCACCGTCGATTTGCAGAAGGATGGGCTGACCACCCTCTGCAGTCCACGCATCAATGCGGGCGCGGGCCTGGCGCAGCTTGTCCATGGCGCTGGGGATAAAGGCCTGGCCGCCAAAGCCGGGGTTAACGGACATCAGCAGGACCAGATCCAGCTTGTCCATCAGGTGATCCATCCAGTTCAGCGGGGTGGCCGGGTTGAATACCAGGCCGGCCTTACAGCCGTGGTCACGGATCAGCGACAGGGTGCGATCCACGTGGCGCGAGGCTTCGGGGTGAAAGCTGATGTAATCGGCACCGGCTTTGGCAAATTCGGGGATCAGCGCGTCCACGGGCTCCACCATCAGGTGTACGTCGATGGGGGCAGTGGTGTGGGGGCGCAGCGCAGCACAGACCATGGGGCCGAAAGTCAGGTTCGGTACAAAGTGGTTGTCCATGATGTCGCAGTGAACCCAGTCGGCACCGGCGGCGATAACATTGCGGACTTCTTCACCCAGGCGGGCGAAGTCGGCCGATAAAATACTGGGAGCGATACGTGTGGAGCTGGCTTGGGACATAATAGGTGCCGTAAAGATTAGACATCACGAAAATCGTGGCCATATGTCATCATTATAGTTTCAAGCGGGGGGCTGTGCAGCGCCCCATATTTGTACAGCCGTAACCTGGAATCCATCATGAAGCCTGACGATATTGAGGTGCAGATCACGCCCCAGTACCTGCCTGAGCAATCCGAGCCCGATAGCAATCAATATGTTTTTGCCTATACCGTACGGATTACCAACAATGGACAGCAGACGGCCCAGATTATCAGTCGTCACTGGATCATTACGGACGACAATCAGCAGGTTCAGGAAGTGCGTGGCCTGGGCGTTGTAGGACAACAGCCGGTGCTGGCTCCAGGTGAGACCTTTGAGTACACCAGCGGTTGCCCCCTGAACACGCCGTTTGGCACCATGCGCGGCAGCTATCAATGTGTTGGTGAAAATGGTGTGCCCTTTGAGGTCGCCATTCAGGAGTTCATCCTTTCCTCTCCCCGTACCTTGCACTAAGGGCCAAACCCAGCCATGAAGATAATTTATTGCGTGCCAGCCGTACTGCTGGCATTAAGTGCCTGTTCCACCATTCCTGGGGATCAGGGTTCTTCGTCAACGGCTCCGGGTACAGCAGAAGGCGGTCCTGATATCGCTCTGCAACCGTTGCGCGTGCCGTCCTTGTCGGCACTGCCGGAAACCCCGGCGCGTGCGTTGGCAGGGCGTTATCAAGCCGTGAACTGGTCCGCCTTGCCGGGCTGGCAGGCTGATTCGCTGGACCATGTCTGGAAAGGTTTCATCAATAACTGCAAGGGCCTGATGCGCCCTGTCAGCGGTTCGCTGGCCATGCCCGCACGTGCCAATCCCCGTGCCTGGCAGCCTGTTTGTCAGGCTGCGGCTTCTGCCGGTCTGAACGCTGACACCAAAGATACGGCTGCGGTACGTGATTTTCTGCAGCAACAGTTGCAGCCCTGGCGTTTGCTGACCGGCGACGGCAAGGTGGCTCAGAATACGGTCACGGGCTATTACGAGCCTTTGCTCAAGGCCTCGCGTACCCGTAGCTCCAGCTATCAATGGCCACTTTTCGCTGCGCCGGATGATTTGCTGACGATTGATCTGGGCGGCTTGTATCCCGAGCTGGCTGGCAAGCGTATTCGCGGCAAGCAAGTGGGCAAACGCATTGTGCCTTACGACACACGCGAGCAGATCGTGTCCAAGCAGGAGCGCCAGCCACCCGTGATCGTGTATGCGGAAGATCCG
This sequence comes from Alcaligenes phenolicus, assembly GCF_032063905.1. Taxonomy (NCBI): domain Bacteria; kingdom Pseudomonadati; phylum Pseudomonadota; class Betaproteobacteria; order Burkholderiales; family Alcaligenaceae; genus Alcaligenes; species Alcaligenes phenolicus. The sequence goes on along the minus strand of NZ_DAMBOE010000002.1, from coordinate 672,338 downwards.
GTAGAAGGCTTTTTTCTGCAGATCCAAGGCTCGGGTCGTGCGGTCTTGCCCGATGGCAGCGCCGTGCGTCTGGCCTATGCCGACCATAACGGTCGCCCTTATGCCTCGGTAGGTCAATGGCTGGCCAAGCAGGGCGAGATGCCTTTGGCGCAGACTTCCATGCAAAACATCAAGGCCTGGGCCAAGCGCAACCCGCATCGCGTTCAGGAAATGATGAATGTAAATACCGCTATGGTGTTCTTCCGCGAAGAGGCCATTGTGGATCCGGAGCTGGGCCCTAAAGGTGCCTATGGCATTCCCTTGATTGGTCTGCGTTCCGTGGCTATTGACCCCACTTACGTGCCTTTGGGTACGCCTGTGTACTTGGCTACCTCGCAGCCTGCTTCTAACCAACCTTTGCAGCGACTGGTTTTTGCTCAGGACACGGGCGCGGCGATTAAAGGTGCCGCACGTACCGACTTGTACTGGGGCACGGGCGATCAGGCAGGTGCGCAGGCAGGGCGCATGAAGCAGCAAGGTCAAATGTGGCTGTTGTGGCCACGTCAGGCAGGAGCACCGAGCGCACGATGAGCAAAGAACGAATTGTGGTGTGTGGCGGGGCCTTGACCGGCATGGCCAGCGCCCTGGGTTTACGCAAGGCCGGGTTTGATGTCAGCATCCTGTCCCCCGCTTACAAGCCTATGGAACTGGCGGCGGGGCAGTATCACCCCCGTGTCTACGCCGTCTCGGTCGCCAGCCAGCGTTTTCTGGCGCAGTTGGGGGCCTGGAACCTGATGTCGGCCCAGCGCATTTCGCCAGTGCAGGCCATGGAAGTACATGGTGATGGCGGCGGTTGCCTGAATTTGCATGCTTGGCAGGACGCGCAGGATTATCTGGCCTGGATCGTTGAGTCCGGACAGATGGAGCAGGCGCTGTATCAGGCCTTGCAAGTGTTCGGTGTGCCCTGGATTGAAGACCGTTTCGAGCGTCTGGAAGGCAATACCATCATCACCGCCGGACAGAAGCGCATCAGCGCTGATTTGTTTGTGGGGGCAGATGGTGCCCGTTCCGGCCTGCGGTCTGCGGCCGGCATTGAGCACCATGGTCGTGAGTATGGGGACGCCGGTTTGGTGGCCCACTTCAACGTAGAGCGACCGCACCAGCAAGTCGCCTTGCAGTGGTTTACCGGCGATTCGATTCTGGCCCTGTTGCCTATGCCGGATGTGGATGGCAAACCGCAAGTCTCCATGGTCTGGTCCGTGCCGCAAGCGCAGGCCGACAAGGTGCTGGCCATGCCCTCAGAGGGGCAGGCGCAGTATCTGCAAAACAGCTTGTTTTCTTTATCCAACGGCCGTTTGGGGCAGTTAAGCTTGCGTAGCCCGGTACACGGCTTCCCCTTGACCTTTGAACGCAGTGGCCTGGTGTCGCCCGGTGTGGCCTTGGTGGGCGATGCGGCGCATCGCGTCCATCCTGTGGCTGGTCAAGGTTTGAATCTGGGTCTGGGCGATATCGAAGCCCTGATCAAGGTCTTGTCCGAGCGCGGCCCGCATTATTCGGTCGGTGATATGCGTGTGCTCAATCGCTACAAGCGCGCTCGCGCTGAACCGATTGCAGCCATGCGGGCAGCCACCGATGGCTTGTACCGTCTGTTTGCGGCACCAGGAGCACCGGCTTCCATGCTGCGTAATGCCGGCATGCAAGTGGTGGACCGCTTGCCTTGGGTGAAGCGCCGCCTGATTGCGCATGCTGCCGGCGTCAGCCCCGGCGCGCTCTTGTTCTAAGGCCGCTAGGGTCTTGTCGATTAGCAAAGGAAGTAAGTCATGATGTTGCACCTTCGTTCTGTATTGGCTCTGGCGCTTTTGTCGCTGTGCAGCCTGGCTCAGGCCGCCAGCCCCGCCAAAGTAGACACACGTTTCGAGACTACCCGCCAGGCCTTTGAAGCCGCTTTCCCCGGCGTGACGGTCGATGGTATTCGCGCCACACCATTTCCCAATTTGCTGGAAGTGGAAGTGGGCGGCACCTTGCTCTATACCGACCCGCAGGCCAGCTTTGTGATGCAGGGTTCTTTGCTGGATAGCAAAACTCGTGTTGATCTGACTGAGCAGCGCATGCAGGAACTCAATCGCGTGTCGCTGAATGACTTGCCGCTGGATAAGGCCATCAAGCTGGTAAAAGGCGACGGTAGCCGTCAAATGGTGGTTTTTGAAGATCCCAATTGCGGCTATTGCAAACGTCTGCATACAACTTTGCAGGAGATCGACAATGTTACGGTTTATAGCCTGATGTTTCCCATCCTGGGACCGGACAGCCGCCGCAAAGCCGAGGACATCTGGTGTGCCCAAAACCCCGCTAAAACCTTGAGTGATTGGATGGGGGGCGGAGTGCGACCCGAGAAAGCCTCGTGTGAGCATCCATTGGATCAGTTACTGGCAGTGGGACAAAAACTGCGCGTTCAAGGTACCCCGGCCATTTACTTTGCCGATGGTAGCCGCGCTGATGGCTGGCTGCCTGCTGCCCAGTTGCAGTCTCGCCTGGACGCTGCCGCCCAGTAAGTATTCTGCCTGGTCTTGAGCTAGAACAACCCGCTTTCGAGCGGGTTTTTTATGTCCCATCGTTATGGAAACTATAATTATTTGTGGGGCATGATTTTAAAAGAACAGCGATTGGAAAATAATCCCGAGATGGTTCAGGCAGTAAGGCGGACGTTATTTTGAAGACAAAAAATTTCAAACGCCACATTTGACCATTCTTTACTTTGTGCTCCGTATTCTAGAAGTGATAATTCTAACTATTGATAAAAATAGTATTGTCGACCCTCGCCGGGACCGTCGTGGGACTGACAATAATTAAATAGTAGGCGCTTATGGAACATGCACACTGCGTGTTGATTGTTTTGGAAGAAGGCGAAGGCTTGCACTACTGGCTGGAGCAACTGCGGGTTTTCGGTACCAAGACAAGCGTTGTCAGATCCCTGGAGAAGGTAGCCGAGGCGCGTCTGAGCCAGGCTGATCTGTTGCTGTTTCCTGTTGAGACGGGCTACGTGCCTTTGATGGTGGCCAAGTTGCGCAATGACTTTGGCTCGCTGGGTATTGTGGCCGTTCAGTCCGGCCTGTCTGCCAGTGCTCGTGTGCAGTTGCTGCTGACGGGCGCTGATGCATGTCTGGCCATGGATGTGCAAGTTCCCGAGCTGATGGCCTGGTGCCATGCCGTGCGCCGCCGTAATGTATATGCCGCCGTGGGTGCCGCCCAGGCGATGGAAGAGGCTCAGGATCAGAGCGGCCAGCAGGAATGGATCTTGCGCGATAAGGGCTGGACTCTGGTGGCTCCCAATGGGGTGGGACTGGAACTGACGCATAGCGAACGTCAATTGATGGACGCATTTATCCGCCATGCGGATGCCCGTTTCAGCCGTGAAGACCTGATGCGCGACAAAGGCCTGGCTGCCAGTGACAGCCGTGCAGTGGATTCCCTGATCAGCCGTTTGCGCCGCAAGGCCAGTCAGGCAGGGGTGGCCTTGCCGATCAAGTCGGTGCACGGCTGGGGCTACACCTTTACGGGCAAGTTGATCGCCCAGCAAGAGCCGCAAGATACTGAAATCATGGAGTTTTACGCCCCGCGCGACGAGCAGGAAGCGTCCCAGCCCACGCAGCTGGAACTCTTGCGTGCACTGGAAACCCTGGATGTGCTTGATCCACAGGCCAGCGAAGTGCTGTCTTTCTCTTATCAGTTGCGCGTGGCGACCAGCACGGGCCAATACAGTGGTGTGGACGCCCAAGTGTTCTGGACCTCGCCCACAGGCTTGCGTCTGTCATCCGATCTGGTGCTGCGCCATATGCCTGACGCAATTCACCGTCAGGCTTTGTGCGAATGGATGCTGCGCACCCTGATGGCTGACGTGCGTCGCTGGTGGCAGGAGTATTCGCTGCGTGCCAGCCATATTGGCCTGAAGTTGCCCATTGATATGCTGCTGCCCATCTATAAGCGCATGCCCAGCATGTTGCGTCAGTTCGAGCTGCAGGCCTGCTGTGTGGAACTGGACTTGTTCAGCGACGAGGAATTGGAAGAAACGCCAGAACTGATCCAGGCTTTGCAGTTTCTGAAAGAACAGGACATTCAGGTCTGGCTGACCAGCCCCGATATTGAGAACAACAAGCTCAACCGTTTGCGTGGCTGGCCAATCAGCGGCGTCAAACTGGAAGCCGAGGTTATTCAGCGCGCCTGCCGTGAACCGACATTTAAGGCGTTGCTGGAAACCGCGTGCCATTTACTGAGCGAGCAGGGCTTTGAGCTGGTTATCAAAGGCGTCGATAACCTGGAACAGCGCGATCTTGCCTTGAATCTGGAGCTGGGTCATTACCAGGGGCGTCTGACCTCGGAATTGATGTCTGAAGATGGCTTCTTGCTGACTCTGGCCAGCAGCGAACCCTCTTTTGGCCAAGGCCACGAAGCTTCCCGACGCTTGAGCGGTAGTGTTTTGTAAGCCGCCTTAGCATCCAATTATCTCGATATGTAACTTTAATTAAGTATTTCAAGCCCGAGGCCGTTACCCAGCTTGTTCGATGGGGCCTCCATGCAGGCCGACCGTGGTGACACGGTCGGTTTTTGCGTACCTGGGACCTGTCTTTTCAGCGTTGCTCGGGGAATATGATGCGTTTGGGCTTGAAACAGAAGTTGTGGTTGCCATTGATCTTGTGCTTGATGGCGTTGGTGGCGGTTTTTGCGTTTGTGAACTATCAGCTTTATCAGGCACAGATGGAGGAGCGAAAAAGTAGTTTGCAGCACATCGTCAATATTGCAGCAAACATTACGCAGGACTATCAGCAACTGGTCAGCAAAGGCGTTCTCAGCAAGGAAGAGGCGCAAATGCAGGCGCTGCAACGCATCGGTAGTATCCGCTTTGGACAGGAAGGTTATGTGTCGGTGTTATCTACCGATGTGGTGTCCATCATGAACCCCAGCCGACCGGAGCTGGACGGCCAGAACGTCAGTGCCGTGGTCGACAGCAACGGAGTACACCCGTTTGCCGAGATGAGCCGCATCGGCCGCAATGGCGGCGAAGGTTTTCTGGAGTATCACTGGCCCAAACTTAGCGACAAGAGCAACGCCCCCAAACTGGCCTTTGGCAAAGGGGTGACGCAGTGGGATTGGGTACTGACCTCGGGCGTATATATCGACAATATTCAGGCGCGCTTCCTGAGCAATCTGCTCAGCTCGTCAGTCGTGTTCGTTCTGATCGTGCTGCTGGTATCAGCGGTTACGGTGTTTTTGGCGCGCCAGATCTTTGCCGAGCTGGGGGCTGAACCTAAGGTTCTGCATGATGCTGCTCAAGCGATTGCTGATGGGGATTTGCGGGTTGCTCATTCCCTACGTTCGATTCCGGACAATAGCGTGATGGCCTCCATCGAGCAGATGCGCCTGAAGCTGAACGAGGTCATGCGCACGCTGCAACATAGCAGCGGTGTGATTGCGGACGATACCTCGCAACTGTCTGTGGGCAATCTGGAGCTGTCCAGTCGCACGACTCAGCAGGCCGCGGCCTTGCAGGAAACAGCATCGGCCATGGAAGAGATGACGGGCACCGTGCGCATGAGCGAAGAAAACGCCATGCGCGCCGAGGAAGTCTCCAGCCAGGTGCAGAAAACTGCCCAGCATGGTGGTCAGATGGTCAGTGAACTGGTGGACCGCATGGGTGCGATTCGCGATACCAGTGGCAAGGTGGCGGACATCACCACGGTGATTAACTCGATTGCCTTCCAGACCAATATTCTGGCCTTGAACGCGGCTGTGGAAGCGGCGCGAGCCGGTGAGCAAGGTCGAGGCTTTGCGGTGGTGGCCGGTGAGGTACGTGCTCTGGCGCAGCGCACGACGGCGTCAGCCCAGGAGATTGCTCAATTGGTGGAAGCGTCCTCCAATAGCACCCGCGAAGGCGTGCAGTTGATGGGGCAGGTCGGTGGGGTCATTGATGAGATGGTCACCGGCAGCTCGCAAGTGATGACGATTGTGCACGAGATTGCGGCTTCTACTCGCGAGCAAACCATTGGTATCGAGCAAATCAACGTGGCGGTGGGGCAGCTGGATTCGGCCACTCAGCAAAACGCGGAGATGGTGAACCAGGTGGCGCACACCTCCAGCGAGTTGCAGGAGCAGGTGCAAGAGCTGGATCGTTTGATTCAGGCTTTCCGTCTAGAGTGATGAATGGCGCCGCCTCGCGCCAGCCAAGGGGTGCGCTGATTATTTTTGATCGTATACTGCTTCTTGGTACTGGGCTTGTCCTGCGGCAAACCGGCATTTAGGAGGATGTATGTTGCGCGCACCTGTTGTTGCTGTATTGATGGTGGGAATGGTTGGGTCGGCTTGGGCGGCTACGCTGCCTTCGGCTCAAGGTGAGGTTCAGGCGCACGAACATCATGAACGAATACTGAGCTTGCAGCAAAATGAGCTGGTGCAAGGCAGTTGGCAGCACAGTGGTGATGTGGCGCTGGAATTGTTCGGCCCGGATGGCAAGGCGATTCGTCATTGGGCAGATGCACCGGAACGGGGTGGCCCTTTTGGCTTTATTGCCAGCACGGCGGGCGAATATCGTTTGCGTGTGCAGGGGCAGGGCGAGTATCAGTGGCAGGTTGAATCGGTTACGGCTCCCCAAGCGCCGGCTCAGGCCGAGCCTTTGCAAGGCGATGTGATCCGTCAGTGGAGCATGCGCTTGCGCGCGGGCGAGCCATCTCGCGGTTTCTGGGATTATGTGCAGCGTGTAGGTTCGCCTTTGGTGGAGCGCTACAGCACTACGCATGATCGCGTCACGTTTGTCTGGCGCGGTGCTCAGAACGAGGTGCGTCTGCATGGCGGGCCTTTCTCGTATACCGATCGCATGCATCGTTTGGGTGAGTCGGATATCTGGTACATCACCTACGATTTGCCGCGTGATGCTCGCTTTGCCTATCGTATGGCGCCGGATGTGCCTTATGTGGGCCAGAACCTGGCGCGCGAGGTGCTGCGGGCGGCGTTGCAGCGCGATCCTCATAACGCCAAGGCTTTGCCGGAAAACAGCAAGGATCTGTTTGATGGTGAGTCTGTCTTGCGTTTGACGCAGGCACCTGCCGAGGTGGTGAGCCTGGAGCCGCAGCAGTTGGGGCAGGGGCAATGGCGTACGGAGCGCTTGCCCAGCGAGGCTTTGGGTGTGGAGCGGCAGGTGCAGATTTATCAGCCTGCGGGCACTCGGGCTCAGGAAATTGATCACACCTTGATTTTGTTCGATGGTCGCGACTATCGGGATTTGGCGCGCGCGCCGGCCATGCTGGATACCTTGATTGCGCAGGGGCGTGTGGAGCCTATGTGGCTGGTTCTGGTGGACAATCCGGGCATGGCGGAACGGGCTCGTGAGTTGCCGCCTAATGAGGCTTATATCAAGTTTCTGGATAAGGAATTGATGCCTTGGCTCAAGGCCCAAGGGGTACAGTCGACAGCGGACAAGACGGCGATTGGCGGCTCCAGCTATGGCGGTTTGGCAGCCATGAATGCCGCCTGGCGTTTGCCGCAGTGGTTTGGCAATGTTCTGAGCATGTCTGGGTCGTTCTGGTGGGCTCCGACGGGTGATGCTCGTGGGCAGTGGCTGACGCGGCAGATGGCGGACTCAGAAGCTGTGCCAGTGAAGATTTATATGAGCGCAGGGGTGTTTGAGTCTTCAGGTTCCAGCCGGGATGTCAGCCTGGTGCAGGCGAATCGTCATCTGGATGATGTGCTGCGGGCGCGGGGGTATGACGTGCGTTACGTGGAAAGTGCGACGGCGCATGATTTTGTGGCGTGGCGGGATGCTTTGGCCTTGGGTTTGGAGCATTTGTTCGGGATTGAGCAGGTTGAGGCTCCGGTCGAGAGTAAAAAGTAGGCTCAGGAGGCTGGGCCGGGGGGCTGTTCGGGTCGGGGCAGGCTCCGGCGGGGCCTGAACTCGCCGGGTACTTGGTCCCCCGGACCAAGTACAAACGCCCGGCTCAAACAGCAGGCCCCTTGCATCCCTACGCAATCTCATGCCCGCGGCAAGCACTCTGATCCGCCCCGCCGGAGCCTGCCCCGACCCGAACAGCATGGTGGCAGTGCTCTTGAGTGGGCCTGCTTTCAACGGTTGTTGGCGGGGGCGGTTGGCACGCTGGAGCTGCTCGATCTAGTTCACAGACTCGACGGAATTAAGAGGTAGCTGATAGGAGGCTACCTGCATTGAGCAGGTCTAAGCTGATGCTGA
>NZ_DAMBOE010000002.1:583971-664029 GCF_032063905.1 Alcaligenes phenolicus | reverse complement strand
CCTGACCTGACCTGACCTGACCTGACCTGACCTGACCTGACCTGACCTGACCTGACCTGATTCGATCCGATTTGACCTGACTGAGTCTGTCTTCATTGAGCCGCATTTACGATGTTTCGGTTCGCTCGTATTCTTCCTTGACTTGGCAATAGGTGGTCAGTCCTTATCGGCACTGTCACTAGTAGGGATGTTCGTATGCTTTTGTCCGGACTCCGTTCCGATGGGCAATAAAAAAGGGCGGAATTTCCGCCCTTTTTTTGCGTCTGGCTGTTTAGCCTTGGTCCAGTGTGGCACCGCCGTCTACTCGCAGGTCAGACAGGGTGATGTGGCTGGCGCGGTCCGAGAGCAGGAACAGGACGGCTTCGGCGATTTCTTCGGGGGTGGCGATTTTTTGCAGGGGGATGCCCAGACGGTAGTTTTCGCCGGAGCCCGCAATGACGGTTTCGCGCGAGCTGCCTTGTGCCCACATGGCTTGTTGCATGGGGGTGTCGGTGGAGCCGGGGGAGATGATGTTCACCCGGATGCCGTGGGGGGCCAGTTCCAGGCCCAGGCAGCGGCTCAGTTGGGTGACGGCGGCTTTGGAGGCGGCGTAGGCGCCCATGGCGATGCGTGGGGTGGCGGCGGAGTTGGAGCTGACGTTGACGATGGCGCCTTGTTTGCGCTCGATCATGCCTTTGGCCACGTTGCGGCAGACGTTGAAGACGCCGGTGGTGTTGATGGCAAAGGTGCGATCCCATTGGTCGTTGCTCAGCTCGGTGATGCGGCCCATTTGCAGGACGCCCGCGACACAGGCTAAACGATGAATGGGACCCAGTTTTTCCTGCCCTTGGGCCAGCGCTGCATCGACGGCATCGGCTTGGCTGATGTCGACCAGGTGGCAGGAAACCCGATCACTATATTCGGATTGACTCAGTTGGGTCAGTCCTTCTACGTCCAGGTCCAGGGCGATGACGCTGGCGCCTCGTTCCAGCAGTAGTTGGGTGACGGCAGCACCAATGCCACGGGCCGCGCCCGTGACGGCTATGCATTCACCTGCAAATTCTTGTGTGCTCATATGTGCTTCCTGTTTAGCTTTGCAGGCTGTCCTGGATTTCGGCGCAGGTCAGGCTGACGCCGCAGCGTTGCGAGACGTGGCGGATGGCCATGTAGTGTTCTTCCAGCGAGAAGTCGGCAACGCCGTCGATGACCAGGAAGGGCTGCACGTCTTGCATGAAGGCTTCCAGGGCGGTGGTCATGCAGCCGATGTGGGCGTATACGCCGGTGATGATCAGTTGATCGCGGCCCAGATTGCGTAGTTGCTCACGCAGGTCGGAACGCTGGAAGGCGCTGTAGCGCCACTTGGTCAGCATGATGTCGTTTGCGGCCGGTGTCAGCTCGGGAACTACGGCTTGCTGACTGTGAAATTCGCTGGCGGTCAGGCCGGGGCCCCAGAAGTCGTTCAGCAAGGCGCGGTCTTTTTCGGGCTGCTCGGTAGGCTGGGCGGTGTAGAACACGGGAATTCCCAGCTTGTGACAAACCGCGCGCAAGGCGGCAATGCGTTCAATCAGCATGGGGATAGGAGCCTGGCTCATATCGTATTTTTGCAGAAAGTAGGTCTGCATATCGTGAATGAGCAGGGCGGCACGATTGGCCTGTGGGTGCCAATTGACGCGGTTGGCTACAGGGGTTTGAGGCAGTTCGTAGCTGGGCAAGGCGTGAATGGTCATGAATCGCGTCTCCTTTAGATAGTTATGTTCTGGGCCAGACCCAATGAGTTAATCAGGGTCATGAGTTTATTGCCGGTTTCCTGGCGCTCCAGGGCAGGGATGGAGCCGTCCACAATGCCGGCGCCAGCCGATAAGGTCAGCCCTTGCTGGGTGTAATGGCCGCAACGAATGGCGACTGCCCATTCGCCGTTGCCTTCGTGGTCGTTCCAGCCTATGGCGCCTGCAAAGTAACCTCGATCAAAGACTTCAGTGGCTTCGATGGCCTGCATGGCGGGCTGGGTAGGCAGGCCGCAAACGGCCGGCGTGGGGTGCATGGCCAGTGCCAGCTCCAAAGAGGTGACGGACGGGTCACGCAAACGGCCGCTGATACGGGTGGACAGGTGCCACAGGTTGGCGGTGCTGGTCAGGCTGGGGCCATCAGGCACGTCCAGGGAGTCGCAGAACTGGGACAGGATGCGCACCACGTCCTGGATCACGTAGGCGTGCTCGCGCAGGTCTTTGCTGGAAGCCATCAAGCTGTCGGCGCTGGCCTGGTCGCGCTGTGGGTCAGCAAAGCGAGGGGCGGTGCCTGCCAGCGGGTTGACGGTAACCAGATCGCCCTGGCGACGCACCAGCAACTCGGGGCTGGCCCCAAAAAACAGATCCGGGTCTTGAGCCTTGCCGCCCGGCAAGGGCAGGGCGTAGGTGTAGCCGGCAGGATTGCTGTGGAGCATATTGCTCAACACAGTCTGACGGTCCAGGGCTTCGTTCAGAGTGATGGTGACAGTGCGGGCCATCACGGTTTTGGAAATGTTCTGTTCGCGCATCGTGGCCAGGATGCGGCTGACGCTGTCTTCGTAGCCTTCGCCATCAGGCAGCAGGCTTTGGCTGGCAATGCTGTTGCTGGATTTGGCCAACGGCGGGCGTTGTACCGGGCGCAGCAGGACGGGATCGCGCTGATATTCTTTGGGAACGCGCAGGTAAGCCTGGCGAGTCGGGTTAAAGGGGATCACTCCCATCAACAGGGGGGCGTCCAGACCTTGCTGAGCGGCTTGTGCCAGCAAGGTTTGGGCATCAGAGAGCAGTTGCCCTTGGGCATTGTTGGTATGCCGCTCCAGTGCCGTGCCGTGTGCCATCAAACTGACGGTGGGAGAGGCAAATACGCTGCTGTCGGCCTGGTAATGACCTAACCATTCTTCAATGGTGGCATGGCGGACTTGGTCGGCTATACGGCTATTCATAGGAGTCCTTTTTGGGGCAAGGGTTTTGCCTTGGCGCCCCTTTTCATGGAAGGGGCGCATCGGGCGGTTTACTTCAGGTGCAGGCGTGTGATGCGGTCAGCCGTCTGGTCATCCTTACCTTTGGATTTGTTGACCAGATAGGCATTGCCTTCGCCATCCAGGGAAACGTGGTTGGGGAAGCTGCCACCGTCCAGGTTGGCAACGATTTCACCCTTGCCGTTCACGGCCGTCACGGTGCCCGCACCGCGGGAGGCCACGTAAGCCAGGGATGTCTTGGGATCGAAGACCACGTTCAGGGCACCGGCGCCGATCTTGATGTCGTGCTGAACGGCACCGTCTTTGGCGTTCAGGATCAGCAGGTTGTCGCTGCCCTGGGCGGTGATGTAGACCTGATCATTCTTGCTGTCTACCGACACACCAGCCAGACCACGTGCGCCGGGCACGGGGAATACGGTTTGAGCATTGCCGTTTTTCAGGTCAACAATGATCAGCTCGTTGGTGCTGGCGCTGACGGTGTACAGACGGTCCTTTTCAGCGTCCAGGATCAGACTCATGCTGCCGGGCTTGTTGCGAGTCTTCGATTGCAGCTCGATCGGGTCCAGCTGAGTCAGCTTCTTGGTGTCGAAAACAGCGATGGTGTTGGCACCGGGCGAGGACACGTAGGCACGATCTGTTTTCTCGTCTACAACCACGTCACGTGGGTGGCTAACGACGCCATCTTCAAACTGTTTGACCAGTTTCAGGTCTTTCTGGCTGTAGACAGCAATGGAGCTGCTGCGGGTGTTGGTAACCCAGACATTGCCTTGCTTGTCGTCCACATCCACACCGTAAACGGCTTGAACCTGGCCATCGTCACGGCCTTTTTGGGCGGCAGGTGTCACGCTGGCTTCAACCGCCAGGGTCTTGGGGTTCACTTTGACCAATTGCGACTGCTTGACGGGTGGGCGGCCCACGGCGGAAGTCACGAACAGCACTTTGTTCTTGGGGCTGTAGGCGCTTTGGTACAAGCCAGGCACCAAGTGCTGGGATTGCAGTTCGAATTTGTCCTGACCGCTCAGCTCAACTTTTGGGGACACCTTCAGATTGAAGATGTCGGCCGTCGAGGGCTTGCTGACTTGCATGACTACAGGGTGCACACCCACAGCGGCGTCAGCGGGGATGGCGATCTTGGTGCTCAGATTGCCTTCTTTGTCGGCAACCAGGGCTTGAGGGGTCAGAGTGTGACCGTTTTGCAGCAGGATCACTTCCTGGCCGGGGGTGAAACCACGGCCTGCCAGTTGGGCTTCGGAGCCTGCATAGACCACGCCAGCAGCATTCAGGGAACCGCGAAAGTCAGCATCAGGCTGGTCAAAAGCGGGGGCCGCAAAGGCATTGGCCAGGGACAGGGACAGGACGGCTGCGCTCAGGCCGGCCTTGCGCAGCAGTGCGGCAGGGGTACGGCGAATGCAATTGACATTGATTAGCATCTTTTAATCCTAAATAAAGGTTCGGTCGACAAGACGGTCCATGTAGGAGATCTTTCTACAGGCGTGCAGCAGGCGTGGGTAGAACAAAAGCGAGATGTCAGGCATTGGGCGGGCCATCCTGTTTGCTGGCCGAACGCAGGCCTTGGTTGAGCACGCCGAAACCGCAAGCGACAGCGGCACAGGCCAAACCACCCACGGCCACGGCGACTGCCGGGCCCAGCAGACGGGACAGATAACCCATTTGCATATTGCCCAGGGCCTGGCCCAGGGAATATTGCGTCATCCACAGGCTGGAGACACGGCCCAAGAGGTAATCGGGGGTGTGGTGCTGAACCAGCGCCATACGCATGATTTTGGAGATGGTGTCGGCAGCACCCATGATGGCTAGGCAAACCAGTGCCCACCACAGGGTGGTTTGCAGGGACAGGGCCGCCACGGCCAGGCCCCATACCAGTACGGCAATCACAATAGCGGCACCGGGACGAGACACCTGACGGCACCAGCCACTGGACAGGGCGGCCAGTGTGGCGCCCACCGCCGGAGCGGCGTAAAGATAGCCGGTAGCGGTGGCACCCATTTTCAGAATGGTGTCGCCCCACTCGGGCATCAGGGCCAAAGGCGTTGCCAGAATCAGGGCAGCTAGGTCAATCAGCAGCAGCGCGCGTAGCAAGGGGTGGCTGGCCACAAAGCTAAGGCCATCACGCAGGGATTGGAAGGCGTTTTTCTGGGGCTGCTTGCCCGCTTGCGGAGGCAATGGCGGCAGAGCGCGCAAGAGCAAAGGGGTGACGATGACACCGCACAGGACAATCACGTAGCAGAAAATCAGGCCGGGACCGGAGATCAGTACGCCAGCCAGTGCGGGGCCGATAATACCGCCCAACTGCATGGCCAGACCGGACAGGGCGGCCGCAGCGGCCAGCTTGTCTCGACCGACCAGTGCCGGGGTAGCGGACATCATGGCCGGGACGCTGATCCCGCCTGCCGCACCACCAATGGCAGCAGCGACGTAGATCAGCCAGACCTGCGGGTTGGGCAGCAGCGTATTGAGCAGGAACAGCACCACGCTGATGATGTAGACACTGCGTGACCACACCATCAGGCTGCGCCTGTCCATGCGGTCCGACAAGACACCGCCGGCAATCAGTGCCAGCACCATGGGGGTGGCCATGGACACGTTCAGAAAGGCAACGGCCACACTGGATTTGGTCAGATCATAGAGCTGTACGCTGGCGGCTACCATCAACATGCCGGTGACCAGCACCGTGGCGGCCCGAGCGAAGTAGGCAAAGCGGAATGCTCGACTTTCGATTAGTGGCGAGATATCCAGAAAGAAACGTCTTACAGACATGGCTTATACATCGAGTTCAGGTTGGGCTTGTGCCTGTTCGGCAAAAGCCATGGCCGATTCCATCAGCGGGGCCATGATGGCCACGGCTTCAGTACCGGTCAAATGAGCGTGCAAGGAGGCAATGTCATGCACGTCCAGTTGCCCTGCATAGGGCTTCCACAAATCGGGATGCAATTGTGTGCCGGCGTGATCCAGCGCTGCGCGGAAATAAAGCATGGGGCCGTCATAGACGTGATGCTCGTACAGGCGCACCAGGCGGTTATTGTTTTCCACCACCTGAAATACGCTGTCCAGACGCGTGTCGGGCAACTCGGCCAGCGGGTGACCGCTGCGCTTGAGGAAGTCCACCACACCCTGACGGGTCAGGGAAACGTCGGGCAAGCTGTCTGGGTCGTGGCCCGCAATATGCAGCAGCGCCTTGTAGATGGCATTGGGCGCGGGGGCCGGTTCGTTACGCCACGCGTCGCTGGGATAGGCGTCCAGCAAGGACAACATGCCTACCAGTTGACCGCGACGACGCAGCTCCACGGCCATGGCCTGAGCAATAATGCCGCCCACGGACCAGCCTGCCAGATGGTAGGGGCCTTGTACTTGAACTTGCTCGATACGATCCACATACACCTTGGCCATGGCATCCAGGCTGCCATCCAGACCTAGTGAAGCGTCAGACAGCACACTGGCTTGCAAGCCATAAACAGCGCGGCCGGCAGGCAGGTGACGTGCCAGCGCCCCATAGCACCAGGACAAACCACCGGCCGGGTGAACCACAAACAGCGCGGGCTGGTCGTTCAGCCCCGGACGCAAGGTGATGATGGGACCAAAACCATCGGCTGCTGCGCTGCCAGACTGATCCAGATGTTTGGCCAGACGGGCAATAGTGGGGTATTCAAAAATAGTGCCAATTGATACGGCCTGACCGCGTGCTTCGCGCAGTATCAAGGCCAGTTTGGCAGCTAGCAGCGAGTGTCCGCCCAGGGCGAAGAAGTCGTCGTCGGCGTAAAACGCTTCGCTGCTTTCCAGCACGGTGGCGAAAGCGGCGGCAATTTGGTGCTGAGTGGCACCATCCAGCGGCAAGCCTGCCGAGCGCGCCTGCAAGGCAGGGACGGGCAGCGCCTTGCGGTCCAGCTTGCCATTGGCTGTCACCGGCAAGGCATCCAGGCTGATCCAGGCGCTGGGCACCATGTAGGACGGCAAGTGCTCGCCTACATAAGTGGCCAGCGTGTTGTCCGTGCACTGGCTGCCTGCTTGCGGTACCCAGTAAGCCACAATCGCCATTTGACCGGGTATGTCTTCACGGGCAATCACGGCTACGTGGGCCACATCGGCATGACGCGCCAGCAAGGCTTCAATTTCGCCCAGTTCGATACGTTGGCCGCGCAGCTTGATCTGGTGATCGGAACGTCCCAGGAAAATAACCGCACCATCTTCACGCCAGCGGGCTACATCGCCAGTGGCGTACATGCGGTCGCCATGCAGGGCGTAAGGGTCGGGCACAAAACGCTCTTCAGTCAGGTCCGGGCGGCCCCAGTAGCCTTGTGCCAACTGTCGGCCAGCCAGGTAAAGATGACCGGCCACGCCGGGCGGTACAGGTTGCAACTGCTCGTCCAGAATGTAGAGGGCGGTGTTCCATACGGGGAAACCGATGGGCACAGGCTGGGATTGATCATCGCGCGACGCAGGCCAGTAGGACACGTCCACGGCGGCTTCGGTTGGGCCGTACAGATTGTGCAGCTCGGCGTTCAGCAGAGAATGGAAGCGGTCGCGGGTAGCGGCCGACAGTTCTTCTCCACTGCAAAACACCAGACGCGGAGCCAGTCCACGAGCGGCAGGCTCATCCAGGAAGGCGCTGAGCATGGAGGGCACAAAGTGCAGCACTGTGATGCGTTGTTCGCGCATCAGGCGGGCAATATGAGCCGGATCGCGGTGCGCTTGTGGTGGGGCGACGACCAAGGTTGCCCCTGACAGGAAGGGCAGGAAGAACTCCCACACCGACACGTCAAACGTGGCCGGGGTTTTCTGCAAAATTCGATCACCGGCACCAATGCTGTAGTGCGTCTGCATCCATACCAGACGATTGACGATGGCGTCGTGGTTAACCAGCACGCCTTTGGGGGTACCGGTAGAGCCGGAGGTGTAGATCAGGTAGGAAGGATCGTGCGGACCGGCGGCGGCCCAGTCTGGCGCACTGCAGGTTTGTTCAGGCTGCGGGACCAGCAAGGAGGCATTGAGCGTGCAACCGGGCTGGCCGACCAGCAGTCGCGGTTGAGCGGCCTGCAAGATGGTGTTCAGGCGATCGGCAGGCTGGTCCAGATCCAGCGGCAAGTAGGCAGCACCAGCACGGTGAATAGCCAGCAAGGACAGCACCAGCTCCAGCGAACGAGGCAGGGCCACGGCAACGATGTCGCCGGTCTGCACACCGGCCAGACGCAGTTGCGCGGCCAGATTGGCGGTTTGTTCGTTGATCTGGGCGTAGCTGAGCTTCTTGCCCTCAAATTCCAGGCCACTTTGTTCCGGGTGAGCCTGCAACTGGGCGTGGATCAGTGCCCACAGCGTTGTTTCAGGAACCGGGTGAGCGGTCTGGTTGACGGTCTCAATCCAGTGGTGGTGTTCGGCATCCGTCAAGGTCGGCGCGGCAGACAGGGTATCGGCCTGCAAAGCGCGCAGCAGGAACTGCTCCAGACGGGCCAGATGGGTTTGAATCTGCTCGTCGGTGTACAGACGCGGGTTGGCTTCCACTTCCAGACGCAAGCCACTGGCATCGGGTTGGGCGCGAAAGGTGAAGTTCAAGTCTTCCACGGGGCCAGCGCACAGCACGGTCTGGCTGGCGGTCAGGCCCGCTTGTTCGTAGGGCGCATCGAAAGGCAGCACGTTGATGATGGGGCCGTGTAGGCGGCGCATGCCACCCAGCAAACCCAGATCACGGCGCAGTTGCTCACTGCGATAGCGGCCATGACGACGTGCCTGACGCAGAGCCTTGGAAACTTGGATCAGGTACTGATTCAAGGGCTGGGATTCGTCGATCTGCAAACGCAGCGGTGCCACGTTCATGACGGTGGAGACGATACGGGCACTGATATGGCCCAGACGGCCCATCCAGGGCACGCCCACCGTGCATTCGTCCTGACGGGTGTGACGGCGCACATAGGCGGCGGTCAGGCCCGTCAGAATGTCTGGCCAGCTGATGTCGCTGCTTTGTGCCAATGCTTGCAGGCTGGCTGTCAGTTCGGGCTTGACGGCGCTGCGTGCCAGCAGGAAATGATGATCGCTCAAAGCCTGGGATTCGCTCAGGCTTTGGGCGGGTTCTGCATCGCTTAATGTGTCCAGCCAGAACTGTCTGTCCTTGCTGCGGCGCTCGCTACTCCGATAGTTTTGATCGTCATCCTGCAAAAGGGTGAACGATTCCAGCTCATGCCCATGATCTTCACGGCCGCTTAGCAAGGCCTTGTAGAGCTTGACCACGCGCGTCTCG
Source organism: Alcaligenes phenolicus (assembly GCF_032063905.1). NCBI lineage: Bacteria > Pseudomonadati > Pseudomonadota > Betaproteobacteria > Burkholderiales > Alcaligenaceae > Alcaligenes > Alcaligenes phenolicus. The sequence continues at coordinate 654,820 of NZ_DAMBOE010000002.1, read as the reverse complement.
ATCAGCGCCATGCCATAGCCGTCGGCGGCCAGGTGATGGATACGCTGATACCAGAGATGATGCTTGGGCCCCAGCACAAACAGGATGTGCCGTGCCAGTGGCGCAATGGTCGGGTCCAGCGGTGTGCGCAGGTCGGCCATCAACTGGGTTTGAGCCTGTTCGGCACCGTCTGCATGGGCAGACAGGTCCACAATTTCCAGCTGAATTGGCTCTTGCGGACGCAGGTACTGGGCCGGGCCATCGGGTGTGTCCACCATGCGCAAGGTCAAGGCATCGGCTTCGGCCAGCGTCAGATTGATGGCTTGCGCAAACAGGGCAGTGTCCAGCGCCGAGTGGATATGGGTGCAATGCCCGGTGTTGAAAATCGGGTTGAGCGGGTCCAAACGCTGGGCGTACCACAGACCTTCTTGTGCTTCGGTCAGGGGGCGCAATGGCAGTTCGGAAGGGGAGCTAAACATAAGCGTGTTGCAGTAAGAAAATCAACGGCCGTTTTGTTGGGCGCGTTCGATCAGGGACCACCACTGGCCCAAGGTGACCACCGAGGCCATCTCGGAAAACTCGATAGGAGCGCCAGCTTCGCGCCAGCGGGTGGCCAGGGTCATGACGCGCATGGAGTCCAGACCCAGGTCGATCAGATTGTCATCATCCAGAATGTCCTGGGGGTCTTCATGCAGCATGGCGGCAATATCTGCGCGCATGCGTTCCAGGGTAAGTGTAGTGCTCATGATTGTTCTTGCGTTGTGTTTTCGAGTTGTTCGCGCAGTTGGGCGCGCAATTCCTTGCGGCTGATCTTCAGGGCCGCAGTTTCCATGAAACGGTCCACAAACACGATTTGATCCGGCACTTTGAAGTCGGCCAGACCGCGGCTGCGTATCCATTTCTTCAGTTCAATCGCGCGGGGCTTCTCATCTTTGGGGATGATGAAAGCGCAGCTGCGCTCGCCCAGAAACTCGTCGGGCACCGATACCACGGCAGCATCAAAGACCTGCGGGTGAGCCAGCAGATGATCTTCAATTTCCTCGGCGGAGATTTTCTCGCCCGCGCGGTTGATGTGGTCAGTGGCACGGCCCTGAACCATCAAGTAGCCTTCGGGTGTCATGCGTACCACGTCGCCTGTGCGGTAAAAGCCGTCCTCGGTAAAGGAGCGGGCATTGGCCGCGGGGTTGTTGTGGTAGGCACGGATCGTGTAAGGACCCCGTGTCAGCAGATAGCCGGTTTCCCCAGGGGCGACCGGATTGCCGTTATCGTCCACGATCAGGATTTCATCGTCCGGGCTGATGGGACGGCCTTGGGTGTTGATGATGGTGTCCTCGGGATCGTCCAGGCGGGTGTAGTTCACCAGACCTTCGGCCATGCCGAACACCTGCTGCAAGGTCACACCCAGAGTAGGACGTACACGCTTGGCCGCTTCGGCGTTCAATTTGGCACCACCCACCTGGATTACTTTCAATGAATCCAGCTTGGCACTGGTTTTGGTGGCTGCATCCATCCACAGCATCAGCAGGGGGGGGACCAGACTGGTGTCGGTTACGCCTTCGCGCTCAATCAGCTCAAAGCAAACGTCCGGGCTGGGGGCGGGGCTCAGCACCACTTTGGCTCCGGCGTACAGTGCACCCAGAAAACCGGGTGAACTCATGGGGAAGTTGTGGGCAATGGGCAAAGCGCCCAGAAACACACTGTTCTCGTCCAGTCCGGCAATCTTGGCGCTCTCGCGCAAGGTGTAGATGTAGTCGTCGTGCGTGCGGGGGATCAGCTTGGACAAGCCGGTGCTGCCCCCCGAGATTTGCAGGAACGCCACTTCGGAAGGCTGGGCCGCCGATACGGATACGTCTACATTGGCAGCGCTGCTTTGCAACTGGGCCAGGGACGTAAATTCTTGTGCGTCGCCCACGATGTAAACCTGCTCGACCTGTGGGCAGCGTTCACGCAGTTCGCGCACCAAAGGCAGGTAGTCAAAACCGGCATGAGTGTCCACACCAATATAGGCGCGCGCTTGAGCAGTATTGGCAAAGTGTTCGACTTCGGTGATGCGGTGCGCAGGCAGGACGTACACGGGCAAAAGACCGGCACGGAACAGGCCAAAGATCACACTGACAAACTCAGGGATGTTGGGCAGGTGTACCAGGACGCGGTCGCCCTTGCGCAGACCGGCTTGCAGCAGGCCCGCCGCGATCTGACTGGCGTATTGATCCAGCGCGCCATAGGTCCAGCGCTGGGTGCCGCCAACAATGGCTTCGCGTTCCGGGTGGTTTTGCGCGCGCGTGCGCAGCAAAGCGCCAAAAGTTTCCCCTTGCCAGTGTCCAGCATCGCGGTATCGCTGGGCAAAAGCGTCAGGCCAAATTTGTTCAACAGGAATAGATTTCATCATGGTAATGAGAACTATTACATAAATAAGCAAGCTTGTCAGATTTACTCGTGCTCAGTCAGCTTGGTGTCAGGCAGTTGAGTGCTGTCCAAAAAGCTGACTGTCCACGGAGCAATGGGGGTGTTCAGACAGATGGCGGCGGCATAGTTTTCCACCGGCCGGTGACTGTGCACCACCAAACCTTGCAAGATGGGATGGGGGGATTGTACGGTGCATCCATGATCTGGGTGACCGTCCAAGGATAATTCTTGAGGCTGAATATGAAAACCCGTGCCTGCATGTTTCAGGGCGGCCTCTTTGCCACACCAAAGCGCGTAGAAGTCCAGATCGCTCTTTAGCCAGGAACGCTCGGACGGCACACTGCAATGTTCGACCAGCCCTGGTTTGACGGGCAGGCGCATGGCCTCGATGTCTACGCCTATAGTTCGGTTGGCAATTCCAATCAGCACACGCTCGCCGCTGTGCGACAGGCTAAAGTGCAGATCGGCATCGTCCAGATCCAGCACGGGCTTGCCATGTTCCAGATGGGCGATAGGAACAGCGCGTGGCGTGCAGCCCAGCAAGGGCGCCAGAAAATGGCGCAGCGCACCGTGGGCCAGCAGGCTTAAATGCTGGTCCGACTGCTGTCTGCGACGGGCAATCACCGCCAAGGTGTGGTCGGGAACCTGGTTTCGTAACCAGGATTCCATACCGTCGGGCAAGGGAAGCGACAAACTGTATACAGACAGCATGTCAAAGTCCCAGATGGCGTTGCAAAAGGGCGGCGTCCTGGCGTAACTGCTCGGCACGGCCGTCGTAAACCAGCTGACCATTGCCCAGCAACAAGGCTCGATCCGCCAATTGCAGGGCCAGGCTTAAATTCTGTTCGGCAATCAGCACGGTAATGCCCTGCTCGTTCAGCGTTTGCAGCTGCGGCAGCAAGGTGTCCTGAATGGTCATGGGGGCCAGGCCTTCGCTGGGTTCGTCCAGAACAATAATGGAGGACTGTGTCAGCAGGGCGCGGGCCAGCGCCAGCAATTGCCGTTCGCCACCGCTCAAGGCGGAGCAGGAGGACTGGCGGCGTTCGTACAGACGCGGCATGGATTCATAAATGCTGTTCAGCGTCCAGCGATCATCCGAGCGCGGACGTCGTGCCAGCCCGGCCAAACGCAGGCTTTCCTGCACGGTCAGCGTTGGGAAACGGCCTCGGCCTTGTGGTACCAAAGCCATGCCCAGCAGGGCGATTTTGTGCGTGGGCCAACCTGCAATGTTTTTCCCGTGCACATTGATTTGTCCGCTCCACTGCGGGCCCATATTGAACAGGCAGTGCAGCAGGCTGGTTTTTCCGGCGCCGTTGCGGCCCAGCAGGGCCACGCTTTGCCCGGCGGGGATATCCAGCGAAATTTCTTGCAGAATGTCGGCACGGTCGTAGCGTGCATGCAGGCCCGAGATGTTCAGCGCTGTGCTCATGCTGCCTCCAAAGCCAGTTCGCCCAGATAGGCCTGACGCGCGCCTTCGTGCTGGCGCACGGCGTCCGGGGTGTCGCAGGTCAACAAGGTGCCCGATGACAGCACGGCAATCCGGTCACATTCCTGGAAAACAATATCAATGTCATGGCTGATCAGCAGCACGGCACATTGGCCGCGCATGGCGTGGACCAATGCCATGACTTCACGCGATTCGGACTCGGACAGACCAGCGGTAGGCTCGTCCAGCAAGAGCACGCGGGGTTGCTGCGCCAAGGCGATCAGCAAATCCAGAATGCGCTGCTCTCCATAGGACAGGGAGCGACCCAGCACATGGCCCCGGCCGGCCAGGGCGCTATGTTCCAGCAATGCTTCGGCTGCTTCTTGGCTGGCGGCGCGGGCGGCCTTGCGGCCCCACCAGTGGTAGGCGCAATCTTTTTTGATGCGCACGGCCAGAGCCAGGTTTTGCAGCAGGGTCAGTTCAGGAAAAATACGGCTGGTCTGAAAGCTGCGCACCATGCCTTGTTTGGCGCGTTCAATCGGGCCCAGACTGCGCAGGTCCTTGCCTTCCAGGAATACCCGACCGCTGGAAGGAGAGGCCAGACCACTGATGATGTTGAACAGCGTGGTTTTACCTGCGCCATTGGGGCCAATCAGCCCCAGGGTTTCGCCCGCACGCAGCTCCAGGCTGACGTCCGTCAGGATATCCAGACCGCCTACATGCAAGGCCAGTTCGCGAGTGCTTAATAAAACGCTCATGCAGACCTCTTGCGTCGTTCTGCCAGACCATTGGGCATGAACAGAACTGTCAGCACAAAGATCAAACCTACCAGTAACTGCCAACGATCCGTGTAGGAGCTCAGGTAGGTCTGGGCAAACAGATAGAAGGTGGCCCCAATAAATGCGCCGCGCCAGGTGCGTATGCCACCGATCACACCCATGATGATGAGCGTGGCCGAGAAGCTCCAATGCACTTGTTGCGGGCTGACGTACTGATTCGCAAAGGGATACAGGCCGCCAGCAGCACCTGCTACTGCACCTGCAATCATGAAGGTGTAAAGGCGGATACGCCATGCCTGATAACCCAGGGCGGCCATGCGCAAGGGCTGGTCGCGCAGGCCGGTCAAGGCCAGTCCGATCGGGGCTCGACTGAAGGAGCGCAGCAGCAACCAGCAGATGACCGCCAGCACCAGGGCCAGAATCATCAGGGTGTAGGGGGCACTCAAGGGCAGCTCGCCCAGGCTCAGACGCGGGAAACCGCGCAGGCCATCGGCACCGCCGGTGACATCACGCCAGCGAAACGCGACTTCCCAGATCAATTGACCGGCGACCAGCGTAGCCACCATGAAAAACAGCTCGGAACTGCGCAGGCTGATCAGCGCCATCAATATGGATAGCAGGGTGCCCGCCACAGTGCCCACCAACAGCATCAGCGGCAGGGACGCGCCCCAATACTGACTGCTGACGGCGGTGGCGTAGGCGGCAAAGCCGAAAACCGCACCGTGGCCCAGGGTGACCAGGCCGCCGTAACCAATCAGTAGATTGATGCTAAGAACAGCGCAACCGATCAGCAGAGCTTCGGTGCCAAAGCGCCACAAGAAGGCGTCGCCCCAGAAATAACTGCTAAGCAAGACCAGGCAAGCCAGAGCAGGCCAAAGTCCAGTGCGCAGCAGGCAGGTGTTGAGTTTGTTCATTTAAACCTGACGCGTAGCGGATTTGCTCAAGCCATTGGGCCAGCAAAGCAAAAGGCCCAGCATGACGGCCAGGGTGGCGGCATTGGCAAAGGCCGGGACCCAGACGCGGGCAAAGGTGGTGACGAAACCCAGAATCAGCGCGCACAGCAAGGTGCCGCGTACCGAGTTCAAGCCGCCAATGACCACCACCAGCAAGGCCAGCAAGAGGATTTCTTCATCCAGACCGGGGTAGACCGACAGCATGCCTGCGCCCAGGGCGCCGCCCAAACCGGCCAGACCGGCGGCCAGCGCCATGCCGATGGCAAACAGGCGACGCGAGTTCAAGCCCAGGGTTTCGACAATCTGGGCGTCCTGCACGCAAGCGCGAATGGCGGCACCCCACAGAGTGCGATCCAAAAGGAACCAGAACAGCAAAGCCAGCGTCAGGCCGGTGACGATCAGGAACAGGCGATAGGTGGGGAAGGGCAGGCCCATGATCCACACCCCGCCACGCAGCACTTGCGGCAGCATGGGCGAAAGCGTGTCGGCGCTGAAGCCCCAACGCATCAAATCCGCCAGAATGACGGACAGGCCGTAGGTCAGCAACACCTGCATCAAGTGGGTGCGCTGGTAGAACTGGCGAAAGGGGAAGCGGTCCAGCAACAGGCCCATTAGCCCGCACAGTGCGAAAGCGGCGGGAAAGGCCAGCCACCAGGGCGCGCCGGAAGCCAGCCACTGGACGCTGATATAGCCGCCCAGCAGGAAAAAAGAGCCGTGTGTCAGGTTGATGAAGTTCATCAGGCTGAGCACTAAAGACAGCCCCAGCCCCGCCAACATCAGCAGTGCTGAGAAGGACAGGGCATTGAGGATTTGAAGCAGGAAATAAGACAAGGTGGAACTCAAGAACGCGGGCCGGGGTCCTGGATACGCTGGTAAGTGTGGACCACCGTGTTAAAGGGGCGACCTTGCGCGTCTTTTTCCACCCGGTTGACGTAAATATCCAGAATGGACTGGTTATTACGCGGGTCAAAAGCCATGGGGCCAAAGGCCGTGTTGATGGGCTTGTCCAGCAGGGCCTGTTTGAAGGCCGCCTTGTTGGACAGATCACCCTTGACCGCATCCAGACCGGCCTTGATGACCTGGCCGGTCACGTAACCGGAGGTGCTGGCCTCGCCGGGCAAACGGCCTCGGCTGGCCTGGTAAGCGGCCACAAAGTCCTGGGCAGCCGGAGCGCCAGGCGATTGGTGGAAGGTGCTGACGCCCCCCAAAGCAGCTTCGCCCACAGCGGTAATCACGTCTTCCTGATCGAACAGGGCACCGGGGCCCACGATCTGGATCTTGCCGTGCAGTTGGTAGTCCTGCATCTGCTGGTGGAAACGCACAGCGTCGGCACCGGCCAGAAACGTGTAGACAAACTTGGGATTGCTGGCGGCCAGATTCATCAGGATGGGTGCGAAGTCGGGTGTGCCCAAGGGCGTCCAGATGCGCTCACCCAGCGTGCCGCCTTGTTCCTGATAAGTATTGGCGAAGTCTTCAATGTATTCGCGGCCAGCGGTGTAGTCCGAGCCCAGCGTGATGCCGCCGGATTTTTCAATGTGCTCGAAGGCCCACAACGCGCCGGTGTGGCCCAGCATCCAGCTGGTTTTGGTGGGGCGGAATACGTAGGGGCTGGCTGCTTCACGAGCCAGGCCATTGGCAGCGGCATTGGAAATGAAGGTAGGCAGTTGCGCATCGTGCACGATGTCACGAATGGCCAGTGCGATATTGGCGCTGATGACACCGCCCAGAACGTCGATCTTGTCGCGCTCGATCAGCTTGCGCACTTTACGGATGGCTTCGTCCGGTTTGCCGTGGTCGTCTTCTACCAGCAACTGCACCTTGCGCCCGCCCATCTCGTAATTGCACTGTTGCAGCATCAACTCCAGACCGGCGCGCATGCTTTCGCCCAAGGAGGCGAAGGGGCCGGACAAGGATGTCAGCAGGGCAATTTTCAGGGGACCGTCTTGGGCGCGAAGCAGGCGGGGAACGCCAAACAGCAAAGGGCTGGCCGCGGCAGCCAGCAAAAGCTGGCGACGTCCAGCACGGGTAGGGGAGAGAGTCACGAGATCTTATTTTCCGTAAGAAAGCCAAGCTTGCCTGGCAGGAGATCTCAGGCAGGAGGCTGCACTACTAAATGTTAATCATTATCATTTTATGGTCTTTCCTGACGTAAATAAAGGCTCATACCCTTGAATGTCCATTTCGTGCGTGGGTCTTTAAAAGCAACGCGCCCCGATTGGGGGCGGATTCAGGGGCGGGCAACGGTATGAAAACGGCCACGCGGACGCTTTATGAAAAAGCACAGGAGCGGGCTATTTAGCGCGCATCTCCATTGATATTGGCGCGAATGCGGTTCAGGAACTGGCGCAACTGGGTCAGTTCTTCCGCCGAAAAGCCCTGGATGGCGCGGTGATGAATGTCCAGAGCCGCGGGCAGAACACGCAGAAAGTGCTGGCGACCTTGCTCATGCAGATGGATCAGTACACGGCGCTGGTCCAGCGGGTCGGGCTGGCGGGACAGATGGCCCGCGTTTTCCATTACCACCAGGGCGCGCGACAAGGTGGTTTGATCCACGTCGGTATATTGCGCCAGGGTACTGACGCCCAGGCCATCGGTTTCGTTCAGAAAAGCCAGCACACGCCAGTGCAGCAGAGTCAGTTCATGGCTGCGCAGCAAGGTTTGAAAGTCAGCATTTAAGGCCGAGGTGCTGCGATTGAGCAGATAGGGGATAAACGTATCGTGCCCGGTATAGGCGTCAGTCAGAGTACGGCTGGCCATAGTGAAGCGGCTTCCTTGATGCAAAAAAAGCAGGCTACTCGTTCAGAGTGATTGAGTGAGCCTGCGAAAGCCCGGCCAGCGCTGCCATTGGCCGGGCAAGTGGTTGGTTCAGTGTCAGTTCGTATGATCCACTTTGCGCTGCAAAGCGGCAATCGTCAGGTTCAGTGCGAAGCCCAGCACACAGATCCAGACCAAGGGTACAAACATATCAATCGTGCGGTAGCTGCGCGCGGCGGCAGTCAGCATATGGCCCAGACCGTCGGTGGAGGCAATCATCTCGGCCAGAAAGACCACCACGCAGGCAATGACGCCAGCCACCCGGACACCGGCCAGCACGGTCGGGCTGATGGCGGGCAAAATGATCTTCCACAGGCAGGCACTGCGAGATGTCCCGGCAGCACGTGCCGACCAGATCAGCTTGCGGTCCACCGTTTGCGCAGCCACCCAACTGGCCATCAGCACAGGGAAAATCGCATCCGAGACCACCAGAGCGATTTTCGATGAGCTTTCAAATCCCATGATCAGGATCAGTGCCGGGTAAAGGGCGATCTTGGGAATAGGGGCCAGCAGACGGATCAGGGCATCCAGCAAGAACGAGCTCCAGCGCGTCAACTGTGCAATCAGCGCCAGGGCCACACCGGCCACACAGGCAATCAGCAAACCACTGATCAGGCGGTAGACGGTGATGCCCAGGTTCTGCCAGAAGTCCGCCTGACCGGCCAGTTCCAATACACGCATCAGAATGGAAGAGGGGGCAGGCAATAACTGCGGGCTGACCCAGCCCGAGCGGGTGCACAGCTCCCAGACAATCAGCATCAGGGCCGGACTGATGCATAAAGACAGTCCCGACAAATCCCGGCGTTTGGCCGGGCGGGTTTGAGTAGAACGCATAGCTTGTCCCGGTGAGGCTAAGGTTTTGGTGGTCATAGCGTCATCCTTTGTCCATCAGGCTCTGGGTCGAGTCATGCCAGTGTGTGCAGCGTTTGCGGACAAACTCGAACAGCGCATCGCAGGCAATGCCCAGCACGGCCAGCAGCATGATGACGGCATACACCGTGGAGTACTGCGCCATATCCATGGAGGTGAACAGCAGATTGCCTATACCTTCCTGACGCGCAATCATCTCGGAGGACACCATCACGATCAGGGCCATGACCACCCCGACACGGCAGCCAATCATGACTTCCGGCAAGGAGGCGGGCAGCACAATCTTGCCCAGACGGGCAATGGGCCCCATGCCCATGGACTGGGCGACCCAGATCAGCTTGGGCTCGATGCGGGTTGCGCCGTGATAGCTGTGATAGAGCAAAGGCAGGGACACGCCCAGCGCAATAACCAGGATCTTGGAGAAATCCCCCAGACCGAACCATAGCATCAAGATCGGCATCAAGGCCGCTTTGGGCATGGGATAGGCCAGGGCCACCAGAGGATAGAAAGCGGTATAGACCAGGCGGCTGCGGCCCATGGCCAGACCCAGGGGGACAGCCACGACCAGTGCCAGGGCATAACCGGCAAACATGCGGCCAACCGACTGCAGGATTGCCGACCAGGCCATCGGGTCGCTGATCAGGGCAGGCAGTTCGCTCAAGGCCGCCCAGGGGCTGGGGAAGGAATCCAGCCCCACCCAACGGGCCAGCCCTGCCCAGGCCAGCAGCACCAGAATGGCCGCCATGACCAAGGAGGCCCAGCGATGTTCATACCAGTGCTGTGGCGTCATGGGTGGGCCTCCGCCATCAAGGATTGCTCCAGACGAATAATGGTTTCCTGATAGACCGGATTGCGCAGCAGCTCGCTACGGACGCGGGGGCGGGGCAAGTCAATCTCCACCACCTCCTTGATGCGGCCGGGCGAGCCGGTCATGACAATCACGGTATCGGACAGGAAGACAGCCTCGTCCACACCGTGCGTCACAAAGACCACGGTGTTGCGCAACTGCTCCCATAAGTTGAGCAGTTCCGTTTGCAGGGTGACGCGCGTGTGGGCATCCAGCGCCCCGAAGGGCTCGTCCATCAGCAGGATGTCCGGCTCATAGGCCAGGGTGCGGGCGATGGCCGCACGCTGACGCATACCGCCGGACAGTTCACGCGGATAGAAGGAGGCGTAAGGCCCCAGCTTGACCTTGTCCAGCCATTCGCTGGCGCGCTGTTCGGCCTGGTCTTTTGGCATGCCTTGTTCGCGCATGCCGTAGGCTACGTTTCCCAGCACGGTTTTCCAGGGAAACAGAGCGTACTCCTGAAACACCGGGCCACGGTCTGGACCTGGGCCGGTAATGGGCTTGCCCTTGACGCGGATCTGGCCGCTGGAGCAGGACTCAAAGCCCCCTAACATATAGAGCAGGGTGCTTTTGCCGCAACCGCTGGGTCCCAGAATAGAGACAAATCGCCCTGCCGGAATGCTCAGGGCGATGTCTTGCAGGGCCGTATGGCTGCGGCCCTGCCGGGTGTTAAAGGTTTTACCGACACCATCCAGTTCAATCATGGTGTTGCCTCGCGTAAATCAGCCCGGTAGAAGTCCTGTACGTTCAAGGCTTTTTTCAGGAAACCAGCCTTGTGATAGCGGTCGTAAGTGCCCTGGATGGATTCCAGGTTGGGCTGCATGTCCGGGACGCGGGCAAAGTCCTTGTCGGTGAACAGGTACTGGGCAAGCAAGTCCTTGGGCGCACGGGTAATTTGTGCCGTGACTTCCACGGCCAGCGACGGGTCTTTGCTGAGCATGCCCATGGCGGTCTTCAAGTCCTGCACATAGGCGCGCACCACTTCGGGGTTGGCGTCGCTATAGGATTTGCTGCAGGCTTCGAAAATCTGTACGGATGGGCTGGCCACTTCAGACAGGGAGAACAGCTTGCGCAAGCCGCCTTTCTTTTCGTTCAGCAGGGCAAAGGGCTGGGCCATGGGACCGGCATCAATGCGGCCACTGCGAATCGCATCAGCCGCAGGCGGGAAGCCTGTTTCAACGATTTTCACGTCCTTGTCCGGGTCAATGCCGTTCTGGCGCAGCCACAGCAGCATGTCGAAGTACACACCGGCCCCATAGGCGTTGGTGCCAATGACTTTGCCTTTCAGGTCCGCCGCGGTCTTGATCGGGCTGTCTTCCTTCACGGCCCAGTAGACGGAGAAGTGATCATCGTCCGAGTGCACGTGCTGGGCCACGATATAGGCTTCCAGGCCGCTCTCAATAGCGCCATTGGCCAGCGACATGGGGGCCATGGTGGAGCATTCCAGAACGCCAGCACGCATGGCTTGCACCATGGGCGAGGTGCCCTGGAACTGGGTCCACTGTATCTGGTATTTCTTGCCCAGTTGCGGGAACAGCTCGGGGCGCTTGGCCATCAGATACTTGGCTTCCTCGCCCGGAATGGTCCAGCCTACCCGCAGGGTGGGGACTTCCTGAGCCTGGCTCAGACCGTGACAGCTCATCAGGGCAAACAGCAACGCAGCGGTTTTTTTCATCGTCGGGCCGCCCCAAGATGAAAAGCGCCCTCTTGGAGGGCAGCAAGCCGAAGGCGCAGCGTGGGAGTCTTTTTTCATTCCTGTGTCTCCTTGGCAAGGTGCTCGGCGCGGGCAGGGGCCAGGCCGATGTGATCCAGCATTCCTAGTACGCGGGCCAGAACGTCGCGTCGATACGCTTGTTGCTGGTCCACCGGGTATTCGTGAAAGCCCTGTCCGCTGCGCAGACCGTTGCGTCCACTTTCCATATAACGGGTGATGATGTCGGGTACGGCGTAGCGTTCCGGGTCCAGGTTCTGCGACAGGTATTGCCCGGCGTGATACAGAATGTCGTTGCCGCCGTAGTCGATGAACTCCAGCACGCCGATACTGGCAAAGCGGAAGCCCAGGCCGTAGCGGGTGGCCTTATCAATATCGGCTGCGCTGGCTACGCCTTCCTCAACCATGCGAGCGGCCTCGTTCATGATCAGGGTTTGCAGGCGTGGAACGATGAAACCGGGGTGGCAACCACAGACCACAGGCACTTTGCCTATGGATTCCAGATTGCTTTGCAGACGGCTCAAGGTCTGCTCGCTGGTGCCGGGGTGGGCACTGATTTCGACCAGCGGAATCAGGAATGCCGGGTTGAGCCAATGCGCGTTCAGGAAACGCTCCGGATGGCTCAACATGGGGGCCAGATCCGAGGCCAGCATGGTGGAAGTGGTAGAGGCGATCAGCGCATCGGGCCGGGCCAGTTCGCCGATACGTCCCAGGGCGTCGGTCTTGGCTTCTTGTGTTTCGGGCACGCCTTCGTAAATCAGGTCGGCCTGGCCCAGCACTTGCGCCGCTGCGCTCAAGGGAGCGACGCTGATGCAGGCCAGATGGCCGTCGATCTGTTCGGTGGCGAACATGCCCAGGTCGGCCAGTTGTTCCAGCGTGGCACGCAATTCCTGGCGTATTTCGGCTTCCAGACGGGCACTATCAGCAGGCTGACGGGGTTTGAAATCCAGTAAGGTCACGGCTTGGCCGCGCAGCGCATAGGCCAGGGCGATGCCCCGCCCCATGCGACCTGCGCCCACCGCAACGATACGTTTGATCGGGGCGGGCGCGTTCATCAGGCTCTCCCGGCTTGCAGCATCTCTTGCAGTTGCTCGCGGCTCATCTTGTCCAGACCCAGGCTGGCCAGTGTGCGTTGGCCCTGGCGCAGATCTTCACCCACGATGGCACCGGCAATGGCCAGCAAGCCTTTGGTGACGGGGGCGTCTACACCGGCCCAGTCGGCGACGGAAGCGAAGAAGGCCAGACCCAGCATGGTGTCTTCACGCATGTAGCGGTGCTCGTGCAGGTCGATCTTCTCGCGCCAGTCGCCGCTTTTTACCAGCTTGGAGTGCGAGGAACGGTCGCCATACATCCACTGGTCGTTTTCGTAGTGGTCGGACAGGGGGAAGTGCGGGGCACCGTAGCCCAGCGCTTCACGAATGCGCATGCGTTCGTTGTCCAACTGCGTGGTCACGGCACGAACCGAAGGCTGAGTACCTTCGTTATGAATGTCCCAGGCTGGGAAGTGTTCCAGCGGGCCTGCGTTCATCATGATCAGCGGTGGGTGGATGATGGGGCCGGCATTCATCAGGGCGCCGGACAGGGCATCTTCGCAGCGCTCCACGCTGGGGAACACTTTGCCAATCACCTCCAGGGCGTGGTCGGTATTGCGCGCGGGGTACACGCCGGTAGGCAGGCGGGTGGCGCGGGTGGTGATGTTGATGACGGTATCGCCATGCTTGCGGGCCAGCCAGGGCAGGGTGCCGGTTTCCGCCCAGCTGACATCGGCCTTGTTGCCGGTGCCACGCACGATCTCGCTCATGATGAAGGAGCCAAAGGTGCCCGGTGGCAGGAATACGACCTGGCCGTCGGTCAGGTGGGGGGCCATGACGCGGGCAATATCGGTTTGTGCAATGGCGGGCGAAGGAATCAGTACCAGGTCGGCACCGGCGATGGCCTCGCCAATATCGGCGCAGACTTTGGCAATGGGGATGTCACGCTCGCCTGCTTCGTCTTTCAGTGTCATGACTGGACGGTCCAGCAAGGGCTGCAGCTGAGCCGTGTCACGACGCCACAAACGTACTTCGTGACCCTGTTCGCTCAAGTCTGCCGCTGCTGCGTAACAACCGTGTCCGCCACCTAATACCGCTACCTTCATATTCGTCTCCAATCTCTTTTTTTGATTTCTATGCACTTGCATATAAATACAGACTAAAAGATGTTGAGGCCTAAAACAAGAGGACGAATGGGGGGAGTTACCCTAGGGCGGGAAAACTTGGATATGAAGGGAAAAGGCGCCGAGTGCGCGCAGGAAAAAAGCGCCTAAGCCGCGCCGCAGGCCAGTTCCAGGGCGCGCAGGGTGGCTTGTGCCAGCACATGGCCGTGACCGGCTCCGGGCATCACATGCAGATTGGCCTGCATGCCTTGAGCTTGCAAGTGTGCTTGCAGTTTTTGCATGGTGGGCAGGGTAGGCACACCATTTTTGCGTCCTTCCGGTCCTGCTGCCTGAGCGCTAAGCGGATACCAGGCCTCGGAGGCACCGGCCAGAATATCCACCTGTACCGGCTTGCCCAACTGCTCCAGCAAAGTCCAGATCAGGGGATCGCGCCACCACAAGGACGGGCTGGCGCACAGGTAGTGCTGGATGGGCAGGCTGTGCTGACTAAGGGCATACAGCACAAACAGGCCAGCGTAGGAATGGCCGTACAGGCTGATGCGCGAACGGGTCAGCGCGGGTTCTACTCGTTGGGCCAAGGCCAGAGCCATGCGCACTTGTTCGATCATGGCGGGTGCGCCACCGGCTTGCCACTCGGGAATGCGCGGATCTTCCCATAAGCCGCCGTCCGGGCCGGGCGGGGTGTAGTCCAGGGCGCGATACCGTGTGATCTGATCGCGATCGCCTTGATAGCCCAGCGATAGAATCGCGCAGTGCTGCAAGGCGGGGTGGCCGCTTTCTTCCAGCAGGGGCAAGGTCCACTGACCATCAAGCAGGCACAGCAAAGGCACAGGGCCTTGTGCAGGCTTTCCGTCCGGCAGGCGCAGCAAGACGTGATGGGGATGACCGCCCGCAGGCGGCAGTTCCAGTGGTATCAGACGAGACATGAAGGCTTAGGGGGCGGGCTTCAGATCAATCATGTAGGAGCCTTCCATCGGCACGGTCAGAAAGCGCTGGTTTACCTCTTCCAGCGTTTTCAAGGCCGAGACCCCTTCAAAACGATCCGGGTGAATCCAGGTTGCCAAGGCCTCAATGAAAATCATGTGCAAAGGCGAATCGTTGAAGGCATGCCAGATGCCGTGGCTATTGCCGCTGCGCACGGCTGGCAGGGCCTGCAGACGATTGCCGTCAATAATGGCTTGCAGGCTCTTACGAGCCTGGTCTTCGCTGACGCCTGTGCCAATAGCCAATCCGCCAGAGGTGGTGCGCTTGCCTGCGCCTGTGCCCGTAGCCACATAGACCACAGGCGCGCGGGAATTGATGTATTCAAAATTCAGCTTGCCGGTGGAGCTTTTCAGGACATCCGCGCCAATATTGTGGCCGCCTGCATAGCTGATCATGTCGTTGAAGGTGCCTGCGCCGGGCGAGTTGCAGCAGTCCGTGCTGCCTGCATGGGCATGCACAAAAACGGGCGGGTGATCTTCCTTGGGCAGATCAGCCAGTCGCTGGGCAACGCCCTGCATGTGTTCTTCGTAAAACTGGATGAACTCGTCGGTGCGTTCCTTCTCACCCACGGCGTAGCCCAGTGCGCGCAGGCTGGGTACGGTGTTCTCCAGCGGGTTCACAAAGAAGTCGATCACAATGACGGGCACTTTGGCGGCAGTCAGGCGCTGGATCAGGGCTGAGTCGCGTGTGTCCTGACCGGGAGTCAGGCCCGCAAAGGCAGCCGTCAGCACGACCAGATCCGGACGCAGGGCCAGGGCCTGTTCGATCGAGAAGGTATCTGCCGTATGGCGACCCACAATAGGGATACTGGCCAGTTGCGGGTAGCGCTTCAGATAGGTCTCGTACTCGTTGGAGAAGGAGGTTTTGAACTCGTCCGACCAGCCTGCAATCAGGTTTGCTGGCTCTGGGTGGACCAAAGCCAGTACCGGGAAGTGACGCGCCTGGGTCAACACAATGCGTTTGGCGGGGCCAGGCAGGGTAACGGTACGACCCATGGCATCGGTAACTTCGATGGACTGGGCCTGCACGCTCAAAGGCAAGAGCAAGGTCAGCGACAGCAGCAGGTGGCGCAGGATGTTCATGGGTTCTCCGAAGGTCATAGCACAGGCTCTTGCAGCCCGTCGATAATGATTTGCAAGGTGCCCTGCGAGCAGCTCTCCACGCGGGCACGTACGCCATAAGCCTGGGCCAGCGAGTTGGGGGTAATCACCTTGGCAGGCTCGCCTTGCGCCAGCAGTCCACCGCCCTCAATCATCAGCGCATAGTCGCTATGGCGCAGAGCTACGTTCAGGTCATGCAGCACGATCAGGGTGATCAGATTGTTGTCGTGGGTTTCCTGGGCCAGCAAGTCCATCACGTGGAATTGATAGTTCAGGTCCAGAGCCGACAAGGGTTCGTCCAGCAGCAGCAGCTTTGGCTTGCGTATCAGGGCTTGTGCCAGGCCCACCAGCTGTTTCTGGCCGCCCGAAAGCTGGTCCAGATAGTGCATGGACAAGTGCGCAATGCCCAGGCGTTGCAGGATGTGCATGATGTGCTCATGATCCACATCGCGGGCGTGGCCACCAGGGGCCGAGGCATTGGCCGCCACCAGTACGGATTCAAACACACGCAGGTGGACCGAAGCGGGCAGGGATTGGGGCAGGTACACCACTTTTTGGGCGCGCTGCTCGAAGCTGACGCCGCTCAGCTCCTGACCGTCCAGGAGGATCTCGCCGGTGGTGGGCTTGAGCAGCCCCGCCAGGGACTTGAGCAGGGTGGATTTGCCGCTACCATTGGGGCCCAGCAAAGCCACCAGCTGACCGGGCTGCAAAGGCTCGATGGTCAGCTTGGACAGGATTTCGCGTTTGCCGTAGGACAGGCTCAGATCGTGGACTTCAAGCATGGTTCACTTTATTTGGCGTCGCAGCACAACGCCCAGGAAGAAGGGCACACCCACCAGCGAGGTGACAATGCCGACCGGAATAATGATGCCGGGCACAATGTTTTTCGAGGCAATCGAGGCCAGGGACAGAATCACCCCACCCACCAAGGCACTGCCGGGCAGGTAGAAACGGTGATCTTCACCAAACAGGCGGCGGGCAATATGCGGCGCAATCAGGCCCACAAAGCCGATAGTGCCCACAAAGGACACGGCCAGTGCGGCCAGCAAGCTGATACGCAGCAAGGACACCAGACGCAGGCGCGAGACATTGATGCCAAAGCTGGTGGCGCGGTCTTCACCCAGACGCAGGGCGGTCAGTTTCCAGGTATCACGCAGGGACAGCGGCAGAATCAGCGCAAACACCGCCAGCATGATGCCAACCTTGCCCCAGGAGGAGCGCGACAGGCTGCCCATGGTCCAGAACACCAGCCCTTGCAGGGCTTCGGCGCTGGCCACAAATTGCACCAGCGAAACCAGTGCGTTAAAGGAGAACACCAGCGCAATACCGAACAGCACCAGGTTGGCGGTACTCATGGCGCCCCAGCGGGCCACCGCGTCCAGGAGCATGGCCGACAGCAGGGCAAAAATAAAGGCATTGGCGGCAATGGTCCAGGCCTGCGGAATACCGGGAATTGACAGGTCCAGCACAATTGCCAGGGAAGCGCCAAAGGCCGCCGCCGAGGAAATCCCCAAGGTAAAGGGGCTGGCCAGCGGGTTATTCAAAATGGTCTGCATTTCCGCACCGGACAGGCCGAGTGCCAAACCAATGGCCATGGCCATCAAGGCATAAGGCAGGCGGATTTCCCAGACGATGACGCGGGTGGTCGGGTCGGACTGTTCCGGGTTGAACAGCGCGTGGCTCAGTTCTCCCAGGCTAAGACCCGAGGGCCCCAACATGAAATCGGCCACAATCGAGGCCAGAATCACAAGAACCAGGGCCCCAACAAGGAGCCAGCGACGTCTGAGGATGTGTTGATAGTCGGCCAGCGCAGGGGCCGGAACAGCAGATGTGGACATTAAGTGTCTGAATGATAACCGTTTACATAGAAAGAAAGTATAGTTCATCAGCCGGGCTTTGGCGCCCTTACCGCGATTCTTTTATGCAGCTTGAACATCTGGATTTTCTTTCCCCATTGGGCCGACAGTATCGTCTGACTTTGGCCTGGCCGGACGTGCCAGCGCCTGCGCAGGGCTGGCCATTGCTGTGCGTGCTTGATCTACCGCAATTTGAAGCGGTGCTGGCCACCTGTGAAAAGCAGGCTCCACAAGCCTGTGCCGTGCTGGGGATAGGTTATGGCGCGGAGGTCTGGCGCGATCAGGACTTCACCCCCGCGCTCAATGGAGAAGCGGGCCACGCGCCGTATTTTCTGGCCATGATGCAGGACGTTTTCTTGCCCTGGGCCTACGCACAGGCTCCTTTGGATGCGCAGCGGCGTTTGCTCTGCGGCCATTCCCTGGGTGGCCTGTTTGCCTTGCAACTGCTGTATCAACAGCCAGAATTGTTCGATGCACTGGTGGTGTCCAGCCCCTCGGTCTGGTGGGGGGAGGGCTATCTGGCTCGACTGCTGGCCCAACCCTTGCCCAAAGCCGCTATGACGATGCCCGTACAGTTCTCCGTTGGCGAGTTCGAGCAAAGCCTGGGCCCGGCAGAGGAAGCCATGCCCGAGGACAAGCGCGAGCTGCGTCGTTTACGTTTGCAAGAGCGCCGCATGGTGGACGGCACCCGGGAGTTGGCACAGGCTTTGGCGCAGCAACAAGGTGGCGAGCCGCGTTTTCGCATCGTGCCGGGCTGTAATCACAGCCAGTCCGGTTTGGCAGCCTTGCCGCAAGGCTGTCTGGAATGGCTGGCTGAGTAGCCCTGTATTTTCTTGCCCACAAAGACGTTCAGCACGGTGATTGCCTGTATCCTCTGAACGTCCCGGAGCAGACCCGTATAATGCTGCTCATGCTTGCTTGAACCGGCTTTTCTGCCTTTCTCGTTCTCTTCTTCCCGTATTTTCAGGTCCCCGCCCTATGGCTGCGCGTCGCGCTTCGTCTGTTTCCGATTCTCCCGTTCCCACTCAAGCGGGCTTGCTGCTCCATCCCCAATGGCTGGATTACCCACGTCTGGAAGGTGTGGCTCGTCAGGTCGCCAAGAAAGCGCGTTTTCAGGACCGGGCAGGCATACGGCGCGTGTGGCTGAAAGCCTGGCGCTTGCCGCAGGACGCCGCCTTTTTCAATCAGATCATCGCCGCCGAACTGAGTTTGAAGGATGCGGACCAGCGCCTGCAGTCCCAAGGTGTGCCCGAGGTCGTGATTCGTACCCTGCGCCTGCTGTATCAAATGAGCGTGGACAAGCTGGAAGCGGATATTTATGAAGCCTTGCGCGAACAGCTGCTTGAACAGCGCGCTCAATTGGCTGGAGCGATTGCCTCCCAGTCCTTGCCTTTAAGCGAGAACTGGCCCGAGGCCGAGCGCGGCCCGCGCTTGCAGGCTTTGGTGCAAGCCTGGCAGTCCATGCCTTTGGCGCAGACCTATTTGTGGCAGTTACAGGCCGAACAGCGCGATCGCGAGCAACGCAGTCAGCGCTGGGAGCAGGCCCAAAAAGAACGTGAACAAGCGCGTCAAAAAGAACAAAACGACAAACAGCGCAAGTTCAATCAGGCCCAGGAGCGTTTGACAGCCTGGCTGAAAGAGCAAGGTTGCGAGCCGCAACGCATCACCCCGGAGGCCTTCGAGGGCCTGCAAGCCGGGGAACCTGCTCATTGGTTCATGACGGTATATGGCCGCAATGCCAGTGCCGCTGTCCTGACCCAGGAGTTCAAGCTGGATGCCGAGCAGCAGGAGTTTTTGCTGCAGGCTCAAGCCCAACGCCAGGAACGTCAGCGCGAGCAACGCCAGCAGCGTTGGGCCTGGGAGCAGGAGTGCATAGGCTCGGAAGAGACCATGGCCTTGCTGGGCATCACTCGTCAGGAATACGAGCTGTGGCTGGCCGATCGCCGCTTGCCCAGCACCAAGCTGGAAGTACGTAGCGGAGCCGCTGGCGGCCGTGACCGTGTTGCCCATCATCCGGATTTGCTGGTGGCCATCGACCAGAACCAGATTGAACAATGGCGCGAGCAACATGCCAGCACCTTAAGCAATCGTGAACGTGCGCAGTACCAGCGAGCCGCCGACCGTGCCCGTACGCAATGGCGTCAGCAACAAGTGCTGAACCAGATCAAGAAGCAAGAAGAGTGCGATTACGAAATTGACCCGGAAGATCCACTGCGCCTGTGGTGGCACAAGGATTTGTGGCTGGCGGTGAATGTGCCCGTAGCGGGCGAGCGTCAGCACTGGCGCGCCAATGTTCGTATGCAGGCCGCCGTGCCTTTGCCACGTACCGGCTCGGAGCTGGATCGATTGCCCGCTCGTGTTTCGGTCTTGTTCAACACGGCAGCTCAAAACCGTCTGTCCCAGCGTCTGGAAGATTCGCTGGATGCGTTTTTGCAAACCCAGCGCCCCCTGATTGATGGCTCGTCCTTTCTGGAACTGGCCAAAGCCTTGCGCATGGCTCTGGAAGAGGGCATCGAGCAAAAAGAAATCGAGGCCGGGGATTTTGAAAAGCGTCTGCTCAATGGCCCGGTGCGCCGCATCCTGGAAAGTGTGGAGCAACAGCGTGCCCAGGACCTGATGCGCCTGGGTGACTTCCCGGAGATGTTCAGCCTGGCCCGTGGCATCCGCCGCCATCTGGTGTTCCGCTTGGGTCCGACCAACTCGGGCAAGACGCATGAGGCCCTGGAAGCTTTGATGGAAGCCCGATCCGGCGTGTATCTGGCCCCGCTGCGACTGCTGGCCATGGAAGTGCGCGATCGCCTGATGAATGCTGGTATCCCCTGCAATCTGGTGACGGGCGAAGAGCGCGTGATGGTGCCCGGTGCCCAGCACACCGCCTGCACGGTCGAGATGATGGACCCCACGATGGAAGTGCGCGTGGCCGTCCTGGACGAGATTCAAATGCTGCAAGACGAGCAGCGCGGCTGGGCCTGGACGGCGGCCTTGGTCGGTGTTCCGGCCCGTACCCTGTTTGTCTGTGGTGATGCCTCGGTCTTGCGTCCGTGCGAGCGTCTGGTGCGCTCCATGGAGGAGACCATGGAGCTGGAATTTACCGAACGTAAAACTCCACTGGAGGTCATGCCTTACCCAGTGGAGCCGCCACGAGCAACAGGCAAGCAAGGGCGTCATGAAGCGCCGTGGCGGGGGCGCAAAGATCGTCAGCGTGAAGCCCAGGGTGTCTCCAAAGGCGACGCGGTGGTGGCCTTTACCCGTAAGGACGTACTGACGCTCAGTGCTCGCTACCGCGCTCAAGGCTGGAAAGTCGCCACCATTTACGGCGCGCTGGCTCCGGAAGTACGCCGCACCGAGTCCGAACGTTTTTCCCAAGGCGAGGCCGATGTGCTGGTGGCCACCGATGCGATTGGCATGGGCTTGAACTTGCCGATTCGCCGCGTTTTGTTCTCTACGGTTCACAAGTTCGACGGCCGCTCCATGCGCGCCCTGAACGCCACCGAAGTGCGCCAGATTGCCGGACGGGCAGGCCGCTACGGTCTGTACCCCAAAGGCTATGTGGGAGCGATGGACAAGCAGGACTTGAACCATATCCGTACCCAATTGCAGAGTGATGCTCCCAGTGTGGATTTGCGCTTGCCCATTGCACCCAGCCCCGAGCACGTGCAGGCGCTGGCGTCCTTATTGGATAACAACAATATTGGCGCGGTGCTCCAGTACTTTGCGCAGAAAGTGGCTTCTGATAGCCCCTTGTTCCAGACAGCGGGCTTGAAAGACGCCATCGAGCTGGGCTTTTGTGTAGACCGTCTGGCCCCCAAGCTGGAGTTGCGTGAGAAGTTCACCTTTGCCTGTGCGCCGGTGTCCGTGGACAAGGATACGGAGCTGGATTACTTCAAGCGTTGCCTGTCAGCCTACGTGGCGCAACGTCCCATGGCCTTGCCACCGGCGCCGTCCTGGTTGAAATCCGCCAGTCCCTCTCGCCTGGAAGATGCCGAATTGCTGAGCAAGCAGATCAGCCTATATGCCTGGTTCAGCATGAAGTTCCCGCAAGTGTTTGACCAAGGCCCCTGGTTGCCGGAAGTGCGCTCCCAGGTCAGCCGCTTTATTGAGCGCAGTTTGCTGCACCAAAGCGGTTTCGGGCAGACCAGCCGCGAGGCTTTTGGTACGCCATCGCCGGGCCGACGCTGATTCGTTTTAACTCGTTTGCTACCGGATCGGACCGAACGGAAACGGGCCGCGTCGATCCGGTTTATATCGTTTGATACACTATGCCCTGTGCGGACGTGTCCGTACGGTCCGGTTAAGGGGTACCATGCCCCTATCCCTGCGCCGATTCTGGCGCCCTCCCTGTTTTCCAAAGCTATCTATGAATTACCGCAAGCTGACCTTGGTGTTGGCGGCGTTGGCGATGCTGGGGCCTTTTGCTACCGATGCCTATCTGCCGTCATTTCACCGTATCGGTGTTGAATTTTCCGTTGACCAGTCAATGGTTCAGCAGACCTTAAGTCTGTACCTGTTTGGTTTTGCCTTCATGAGCCTGTTCTGGGGCATGCTGTCCGACAGCTTCGGGCGGCGTCCCGTGATTCTGGCCTCACTGATCCTGTTTCTGATCGGGTCGGTGGGCTCGGCGCTGGCCCCCAGCTTTTCCTGGCTGTTGTTCTTCCGTTTGATTCAGGGCTGTTCGGCAGGTGCCGGACGTGTCGTCGGTCAGGCCTTGGCGCGCGACTGTGTACAAGGGGTGCAAGCTCAGCGCTTGTTTGCCCACATCACGATGGTCTTCAGTCTGGCCCCGGCGCTTGCACCGGTCATGGGCGGCTATTTAAGTAGTTATTCGGGCTGGCGCTCGGTGTTCTGGATGCTGACGGTGCTCAGTATTGCCCTGATCGCGCTGTGCTGGCGGCAACTGCCTGAAACCTTGCCCGTGGCCTCGCGCCAGCCCTTGAAGCTGTGGGTAATTCTGGCCAATTATGCACGCGCCTTGAGCAATGGTCGCTTCGTGCTGGCGATTTCCGCTATTGCCTGTGCGTTTGGCGGCTTTGCCTTGTACATTTCGTCGGCGGCCAGCTTTGTGATTGGTGTGCTGGGTCTGACAGAAACCGCCTTTGCCTGGCTGTTCCTGCCCTTCATTGGCGGTATGCTGGGTGGCTCTATTCTGAATGCCCGCTTTGCTGAAAAGCTGGCCCCGGCACGCATGATTCGTCTGGGCCTGTCCATCATGCTGGCTGGTGCGACCTTCAACACGGTGTACAACCTGCTGTTCCAGGCTGAAGTGCCTTGGGCCGTGATGCCTATTTTTGTGTACGCCTTTGGCATGTCCATGGCCTTGCCGGGCATGACGGTGGTGACTTTGGGCACCTTCCCCACCATGCGCGGCCTGGCTTCCTCGGTACAAAGTGCCTGGCAAATGCTTTTGTTTGCCACCGTTTCCGGTGTGGTGGCTCCACTGCTGTTCGATAGCGGCTTGTTGTTGGCCTTGGGCATGTTGTCGGCGGCTGCCTTGTCGGCCGGGTTCTGGTGGTGCAGCCAGTTCCGTTCCAAATCGGCCGAGGCTTCCGCCTAAGCCCTATGAAGATCGGGTGCTGTTGTCAGCGCCAGCGCGTTGAGCCTGGCTTGGATTGTTTTCCTGAGCGCCACTGTGATCTGCAGTGGCGCTTTTGCTTTCAGCCGCCGCAGGTACGGAAGGCGTAAACCATTGCACCAGGCCCATACCAGCTAAAATCAGCAGCACGCCTAGAATGCGTCCCATATGTACAGGGCGTGGTGTCAGGCCCATCAAACCGTAGTGGTCGATCAGCATGGAGCTGAGCATTTGCCCGGCCACCACACAGACAATAAAGCTGGCGGCGCCCATGCGTGGCGTCAGAATCAGGGCGGCGCTGATGTAAATGACCCCGCCAACGCCACCCGTCCATACCCACCAGGGGGCATGCGCCAGTTGCGCGGTCAGGGGAGCGGGGGCGCGCATCAGCCAGATTGTGGGCAGTACCAGAGCCGCACTGATACAGAGCGACACCAGTGTGGCCCAGAGCGGATGCCCCAGGACCTTACCCAGAACGGCATTGCTGGCAGCTTGAAACGGCACGGCCGAACCGGCAAAGACAGCCACCAACATACTGAACAAAGCGGTACCGGGCATGAGCGTATCTCCATAAGAATCAAAGCTCTATCTTGCACTATTCGCAATTCTTATTGAAATTAATAGTGTGCACAGTCATTATTCGTTTTATGGATGAACTGCGCCGTATAGACCTGAATTTGATGCTGAGCCTGCATGCCTTGTTGACCGAGCAGCATGTGACGCGGGCTGCCCAGCGTCTGCATAAAAGCCAGCCTGCCGTGAGCCATGCCTTGGCGCATTTGCGTCAGGTGTTCAACGATCCCCTGCTGATACGTCGCGGCTCCCGGCTGGAACTGACCGCGCTGGCCTTGCAGTTGCAGCGTCCTTTGGAGCAGGCTTTGCAGCAGCTCAATGGCCTGCTGGATGCGGGTGGCTTTGATCCAGCCAATGAACAACGTGAATTTCGCTTGGCCATGTCGGATTACGGCGCGCAAATTGTCTTGCCACCATTGATGCGCCGCCTGCGTCGTGACGCACCGGGAATTCGGCTGGCGGTCAGCCAGGCCAGCCGGGAAGCCATGCTGGCCCAGCTGCGTGATGGCGAGATTGATCTGGCTCTGGGCGTGTTCTCGGAAATTCCGGCCAGTTTGCAAGCGCAGACCTTGTTTGAAGAACATCTGATCTGTATTGCGGATCGGGCCAGTCTGGCCAAGGGGCAGGCTCCTGCTCTGGAGGAGTGGTTGCAGCGTCCGCATGTGCTGCTGGCCATGCGTCCGGGTGGGGAAAGCGAGGTCGACAATGTCTTGAACCGGCGCGGACTTAAACGGCAGATCGCGCTGTCCTTGCCGCATTGGAGTGCTGCTGCTCAGGTATTGGCGGGTACGGATCTGATTTTGACGGTTTCCAGCCGCAGTGCCGAACATCTGCGCGAGCAGGCTGAACTGGTGTTTTTCCAGCCGCCGCTGCCGGTTCCCTCGGTATCCTTTCAGCAAGTCTGGCATAGCCGTCGTCACCTGGATCCGGCTCACGCCTGGCTGCGCCAGCAGTTGATGCAGTGCTGCTAACCCTGGTCTTTACCCTTTATGACTGCCTGTCGCTTGACGATAGGGCCTGCAGTTTCCGACAATTTATGTTTGCTCTTGAAGATCAGCTTTTATCCGTTTAAACGGTTGGATAAAACGTTTTGGATTGCGACTGTCAGTCCTTGTGTAGTGCTTTTTGAATTGATTGTTGATGAACCCTGCTAATGCCTTGAATCTGGATGAAGACACCTTGCACAAGGAGGCACGAGCCTGGGTCAGCCGCCTGAAAACGTCCTCGCTGACCTCTCGTCAGGCCCGGGAACTGCGCCGCTGGTGTGGGCGCAGTCCTTCGCACGCCTCCGCTTTTGCGCACGCGCGCGAAATGTGGGATGCCATGCCCCAAGATCGTGAAGAGTGGCTGCGCGAAGCCAAGCTGATGAAGAAACGCGGCCACCAGCCTGTGCGCCGTGCCTTGCTGGGCGGTTTGCTGGTGGGCGGCGGTGTGTATCTGGTGGCCAAACCCCCCATGCAGCTATGGCCTTCGCTGGCCGATTTGCGCGCCGACTACCGCACGGGGGCCGGTGAGCAGCGGCGCGTGCAGTTGCTGGATCATGTCTGGCTGGATATGAATACGCGCAGTCGCTTGAACGTCAGTGACGACCCGCATCTGGGCCGCATTGTGGCTCTGCTCGATGGTGAAGTGGAAGTGCGCCAGTCCGAGCGCTCGGCCTCGGCCTGTACGGTGTTTGCTGGCGCCGGCTCCATTCAGACCTTTAATGGCCGTACCAATATTCGCTATCTGGATGGCAAAACCGAAGTTACTTGTTTGTCCGGCAGCGCTCAGGTGGATTTTGGAGGACAAGGCTATCGTTTGGGGGCCGGGGAGCAACTGGTGTATGGACGCCATGCCATCAGTTCGGTACAAACGGTGGCGGCGGAGGACTTCCCGTCCTGGCGTCAGGGCCGTCTGACTTTTCATGAGCATCCTTTGTCGCAGGTGCTGGCCGAGCTGAATCGCTATTGGGCAGGGCATCTGATCCTGCGTGACGCAAGCTTGGGGTCTGTCCTGGTCAGCTTTGCCGTCAACCTGGATAACTTGCCCGAGGCGCTCGACATTTTGCAGCAGTTATATGGCGTGGCGGTGACGCGCTTGCCTGGCGGAATCGCTCTTTTAAGCCGAGCCTGATTGAAAAAGGCCCGCTGTGAAGCGGGCCTTTTCTTTTACTCTTGTGTCTGCTCAGGTTCCTGCAAGCGGCTGACGTGTACCGTTGCAATACGACGTTGGCTGACTTCGGTAATCTCGAAGCGCAGGCCGTCTGCCTCAACGACCGTCCCTACCGTGGGCAGGGAGTCCAGACGCTCCAGCAAAAAGCCGGCCACGGAATTGAAGCTGCTGTCTTTCAAAAGCAGGTCGTCCGCTTCCACGGCTTGGGCCAGCAAGAGCAGGTCTATGCTGCCATCCACTTGCCACAGATTGGGGCCAATCTGCTGAATGGCGGGTTGTTCGTCCTCGTCGGGGAACTCGCCGGCAATGGCCTCCAGAATGTCGATGGGGGTCAGCAGGCCTTCAATCGCGCCGTACTCGTCCGTTACCAGCACGAACTGGCCATTGGACTGCTTCAACATGGCAATCGCACTGAGTACATCGGTGTGTTCGTGCACGATGATGGGCTCACGCAGATCCGGCCACAGTTTGACCTGCGGGTAGTCGTCCAGATCGGCCAGCAAATCCTTGGCGCGAGCTACACCCACCACCTGGTCCAGATCGCCCTGACACACCGGCAAGAAGCTGTGCGGGGTAGAGCGCAGTTGCTGGCGCAAGGTGTCGGCGGAGTCCTCAAGGTTGAGCCAGGTAATTTCCTGACGAGGCGTCATCAAGGAGCGAATCGGGCGTTCGGCCAGGCTGAGCACACCGCTGACCATATTGCGCTCTTCTGTGCGGAAAGCCTGCTCGTCCAGTTCCAGCTGACCATCGTTGCCGCTGTCGTCCTTGTCTTCATTCTTGCGGTTGCTCAGCATGCGCAGTACGGCTTCCGCGGTACGGTCACGCAAAGGACGGCGTGACTGCGAGCGTTGCAGACTGCGGCGGGCAATCTGGTTGAAGAACTCGATCAGGATGGAGAAACCAATGGCCGCGTACAGATAGCCCTTGGGAATCTTGAAGCCCAGGCCTTCGGCGGTCAGCGTCAGACCAATCATCAGCAAGAAACTCAAGCACAGCACCACCACGGTGGGGTGGTTGTTCACGAAGGTGGTCAGTGGCTTGGAGGCCCAGATCATCAGCGCAATCGAGATAATGACGGCTGCCATCATGACGGGCAGTTGATCCACCATACCCACGGCAGTAATCACGGCATCCAGCGAGAACACGGCGTCCAGCACCACAATTTGGGCTACCACGACGCCAAAGCTGGCATAGGCCTTGTTGGTACTGGAGTGATGATCGCCACCTTCCAGACGTTCATGCAGTTCGCTGGTGGCCTTGAACAGCAGGAACAGACCGCCCAGCAGCAGGATCAGGTCGCGCCCGGAGAAGCTGAGCGGGCCAATGGAGAACAGTGGCGTGGTCAGGGTGACCAGCCAGGAGACGATAGTAAGCAGACCCAGGCGCATGATCAGCGCCAGCGACAGGCCGATCAGGCGAGCACGGTCGCGCTGATGCGGAGGCAGTTTATCGGCCAGAATCGCGATAAAGATCAGGTTGTCGATGCCGAGAACAATCTCCAGCACCACCAGAGTTAATAAGCCGACCCAGATGCTGGGATCGAGTAGCCATTCCATGATGTTGTCCTGTTAGACAGATAAATAAGTGCAAAAAAGCAAAGAAGCAGGGCGTCGCGGCGCGTCAGGCGTCAGACGCGGGGCGGACGGTGCTCCGGGGCAAATTCGCAGCAAATTGCTGGCAGGGAATAGGTCGGACAAGCCGATGGCCAGGCATGCAGCCAGAAAGACTGAACCGGGCAGGGCAAGGGGGTATCCGCGTGGTCGGCATACTGTTGCATGGGCGTGTGCGCCAAAATGGCGCTGAGCTGATGCAAAGGATGATGGGCGGATGAGACACGGCGTTCCACAGACTCGGCTGCATCGGATTCGTGTTGAGCGAATAAAGCCGATTGACCACCTTGCACGGTTGCGTGGTAGTGGGAGCTGTAAGCCTGTAGGGGAAGGATAAGAAGCAAGACGACGACGAACCAGCGTCTCATAGTGTCTAAGGGAAGTCGATGACGGTTCAGTATATCGTATGCGGGCTGGCTCAATGCAAGTGTGCTGTGATGATGGATGGTCAGGTTGGGGTGGCAGGGGCCGCCATCGGGGCGCGTGGCAGCTTGGAAATAGTAGAGGGAAAGCTCAGCCCAGGCAGCCAAACCGGCCCTGATCAAAGTCGGCAATTGCCTGGGTAATTTCCTGTTGTGTATTCATCACAAAAGAGCCGTAGGTCAAAACGGGCTCATCAATGGGCTCGCCGCCCAGCAACAGCAGCTGGCTGTCGCTTTGGGCATGCAGCCGGATGGTCTGGCCTTCCAGGCTCAACAATACGACCTGAGCGGGGCGCACTAGCGTTTGCTGGTTCACCTGTACTTCGCCGTTTCGCACCAGCAAGCTGGTGTTCCAGCCCTCGGGCACCTGAAAACAGGCGTGATGCCCGGCCTTGATCTGTATGTCCCATAACAGGAGCGGGCTGTGATGTCGGGCTGCGCCGGGCTGCTCCCGGTATTGCCCGGCAATCACTCGTATCTGTCCCGCCTGATCGGGCAGGGCCAGAACGGGAATGTCTGCGCTGGGCAGAGATTGCTGGCTGGGTGGCAGGGTTTTCGCACAGGCGGGCAGGTTGACCCAGAGCTGCACCATTTCCCAGGTACCACCCTGACGGGCGAACGGCTCGGAGTGGCTGGCCTGATACAGCAGGCCGGAGGCCGCACTTAGCCATTGCACATCGCCCGGACCCAGAATGCCGCTATGACCGGTGGAGTCGCGATGCTCCAGCTCGCCCTGATACACCAGCGTGACGGTTTCAAAGCCGCGCTGCGGGGAGCCATGGACCTTGTGTCGACGGCTACGGGCCGGGTAGGGGGTGGGGACGGCGTAATTCAAGCGCAGAAAGGGGCTGTGCCGGTCCGCGTGGTCCTGATGGCTGAACAAGGTACGCGCCGCCAGGCCATCGTCACCCGCCAAAGAGGGGCATGGACTGAGGATGCTGGCGACCTTTTTCATGGCATGGGTTCCGATTGAAAGTGCATGCCTTCAAGGATAGGGGCGAAACCCCGCTATGATTAGCCCCCGCTATTGCAAAACTGTATTGCTTGGGCGGGCTGGACGAATGTGAGCAATTAGTAACCAAATTAACAAACGTAATCTTCCTGACCGCGCTAGCATTAGCGCACTTTGTTACGTAGAGAGTGGAATGGGGCAGGCTTTTCAGGCCTTGAGCGTCTGGCAGGTAATGGGCGTGGGCTTATTGTTCTTCGGCGGCATTTACGTGCTGTTTGCACTGGGCACCTTGGCGCTGACACATTGGCTTTTACCTGCCTTGGGTTGGGGACGCCCCCTGGACACGCGCCCTTTGCGTCCTGGCCAACTGCGCCGGGAACTGAAGCAATCCGGCACGGCCATTCTGATTTTTGGCACTGGCATGATTTTTCCCTGGGGCTTTTTGCAGCTAGGCTGGGCGCATTTGACGCCTGATGCCAGCGCGACCCGCATTGTTCTGGAAATTCTGGCTCTGGTGATCTGGAACGACGTGCATTTCTGGATCAATCACCGTCTCTTGCATACCCGCTGGTTGCGCCGTTATCACGGCCCGCACCATTCTTCCGTTGTGGTGACGCCGTTCTCCACCTACAGTTTCCACCCGCTGGAGTCGATCATGCTGGGCAATGTGATTTTGCTGCCCATGGTCGTGCATGACTTCAGTTTCTGGTCGCTTTTGTCCGTGCCCTTGTTCAGCCTGTTTTTCAACAGTATCGGCCACTCCAATTACGACTTTTTCCCCCATGTCTCCAGCCGCCATTGGCTGGCGGCCAGCCGTCGTCACCAACGCCATCACGCGCAGTACAACGGCAATTACGGTTTTCAATTCAGCTTTATGGATCGCCTGTTTGGCACCCGCTTGCCCGATCGCCCCGAGGAGGCGCGGGGATGAGCGCTGCGTGGCGTTTGCGTCAGCCGCGCGATTGGCAAAGCCTGCTGTACCTGATTGCCTACCCTGTGCTGGTGGTCGCGCTGTGGCGGGGCGGTTTCTCCTGGATTCTGTATGGCTTGCTGCTGTTCCTGACGCTGGGCGTTGGCGTCATCAACCACAACCATCATCATCTGCGCATGTGGCGGGGGCGTCTCCCCAATCGCTTGACGGACTTCTGGCTGACCCTGGTACAAGGCCATCCCGCTTGCGTGTTCTGGCCTGCGCACGGGCGCAATCATCACCGCTATAAACATGGTGAAAAAGATGTGGCCCGCACCTACCGCTTCTGGCGGGGCGACACCAACGACACGCTGGGCTGGCTGATGCACCCCTTTGAGGCCGTGCCTGCGCTGTACCCCACAATTTTTGGCTGGCTGGGCAGCCTGCGCCGTCATTGGCCTGGCGTCTGGGCCTATTGCATGGCGCAGTACGGCGTGTGGCTGGGAAGCTGGGCGCTGGCCCTGACGCTGGACCCAGTAAAAGGCTTTTTGTACGTGATCCTGCCGCAGCTGCACGGTTTGCACTGGCTGCTGACCACGAATTATCTACAACATGCCCATGCCGATGGCAGTCATGAGGGTCGTCATGGCGAGCAACTGGCCTATGCCCGCAATTTCGAGGGTCTGGTCAATCCCTTGCTCTTTAATATCGGCCTGCATGTGGCTCACCATGAGCATTCGCGTACGCACTGGTCCGAGCTGACCCGGCTGCACGACACCGAATACCGAGCCCGCACCCCGGACGCCTTGAACGAAGGGGGGCTGGTGCCTTATATGCTGCGTGTTTTTGTGCTGGGCCTGTTCATGCCCCGCTACCGCAGTCAATCCTTGAACGCCGTGGGCCAGACGGAGCGTCGGCGTGATTCCGTGTAATCAGGAGTATTTCTATGCCCGTGGCCTTTGAGCACGTTGTTATCCATCAGGCCCAGTGGTTTATGCCCGGCGAGCCGGTCGATAACACCGCAATGGATAATTTTATTGCCCCCTTGAATCGTATTTCGGGACGCATCAAGCAGCGCATTCTGGCCGAGAACGGTATTCAGCAGCGCTACTACGCCATTGGTGAAGATGGCAGCACGCGCTGGAGCAATACGGCCATGGCCGCTAATGCCGTGCGTGCGTGCCTGGAGCAGGCGGGTTTAAGCATGGCTGACGTGAGTTTGCTGGCCAGCGGCTCCTCGGGCGGGGATTTGTTGATGCCCGGCTTTGCCAATGCCATTCAAGGTGAGTTGGCCGCACCTCCACTGGAGGTGCATTCGGTCCACGGAATTTGCGCCGCTGGCGTGACCGCCTTGCAGGCCGTTGCCCAGGGGATCGAGCTGGGTGCGCACCGTCACGGTATGGCCGTGGCCAGTGAAATGCCATCGCGCTTGTTCCGCCGATCGCGCTTTGCCTCGCAAGGCTATCAGGCGGACTTTGACTCACACTTCCTGCGCTGGATGTTGTCCGATGGTGCGGGCGCGGCCTTGTTGAGCCATCAAGATCAGGTTCTGCCCACAACGCAGCCCGGCGTCCGCCTGCGCCTGCGCTGGATTCATCAAAAATCCTTCTCGGGTGATTACCCGGTTTGCATGCAGCTGGGAGCAACGCGTGATTCCACCCGCAGCCATCTGGATTACGACTCCTGGGCCGAGGCCGAGCAAGACGGTGCCTTGTCCCTGCGCCAGGACATTCGCCTGCTGCCGCATCTGTTCGACATCGGCATACACGAATACGTAAAACTGGTGCGCGATGGCTGGGTGGACCCCGAGCGCATCAGCCATTTCCTGTGCCATTACTCCTCCGAAAAATTCATCCCCGTGGTGGCAGATTTGCTGGAACAGGCTGGGCTGGGCATTCCTGCCGAGCGCTGGTACAGCAATCTGCGCTGGCGCGGCAATACGGGCGCAGCGTCCATTCTGATCATGCTGGCCGAGTTCATGCGCGACCGGACCTTGACGCCCGGCGAGCAAATCCTGTGCTACGTGCCCGAGTCTGGCCGCTTCATGACGGCCTACATGCTGCTGGAAGTGGAAGCCTGCGATGCACCGGCCCCGGCTGTGTCTTACCCGTCTGCCAAACAGTCGGCTCCGGCCTCGGTGGATCAGGTGGATATTGCCCCGCCGCATGACCCGGCCACCGCTCCGCAAGGTTTGCGCGATCTGCTGACGCAATTGGCCCCGATCTGGCACGACTATCGCTCCCAAGTGTGGCGTACCCCCTTGTTGCGCAGCCTGCACGACGGTTCGATCCGCATGCAGGATTATCAAAAGTGGATGGCGGACTGGATTCCCCAGGTACGTGAAGGCGCCAAGTGGATGCGCGAAGCGTGCGATTCCCTGTCGCCCACCTATGCTCCGTTGGCCGAGCTGATTCGTTTGCACGCCGGCGAAGAACAGGACGACTTCAAGATCCTGTTTGAGGACTATCAACACGCCGGTGGCACCGCGACCGATATTGAGCAACTGAGCCGTAATCCCGGCGGTCAGGCCTTGAACTCGTATCTGCATGCGCTGGCGGCTAGCCAGGACCCGATTGGCTTGCTGGGTGCGATTTATATTATCGAAGGCACAGGTCAGCGCATCGTGCCGGCCTTGTTACCCCTGCTGAAGTCCTCGCTGTCGCTGGAACCGAATATGTACCGATTCCTGCATTATCACGGCATGAACGACGAGCATCATCTGGCCCGTTGGCTGGTGGCGGTGGAGCTGGCTCTGGATTGCGATGAAACAGGCCGCGCCGAGCAGATTATTATTGAAACCGCACGTCGTACCGCCGCTCTGTACCTGATGCAGTTCCAATACGCGAAAGAGTTTTAAGTCATGGATCAAATCCCGGATTTCTTAAGCAAGCCGCATGACCCGCAGGACCCCAATCCGTGGCGGGCCCTGTATCTGGATCGCAGCACACCCCTGCCTGATGAAGTGAAGCAGGCCTGGCTAGCCGACTCCAGTTCGTCGTCGCGCCAGTACCTGCTGCCATTCCTGCGGCCATTGGCGCGCCTGATGATTATTGTGATTCAGGTCGTTAAAACCTTTTTGCCGCGCAAATGGTCACATTCGGGCCTGCTGCATCGCATTCTGGTGTGGGGGCTGAAGCGCTTTGTCTCGCCCCAGGCCAACTGGCTGATTCTGCGTCACTTCCATTTGGGATCACAGGTGCTGGCCTTTATCGCGGCCAATTCACCCACCAAGGTGCCGACCACGCCGCTCACCCCCATGAACATCGACGAATTGCGCGATCACACCTTTGTGAAGCACGATTTGAATCTGTTCAATTTCGTGATCCGGCTCAATCAGACCTTGCGGGACAATAATCAGGAAATCGGCCCGCCGGAACGCGTGGATTTCTCCATGATTCAGCCTGTGCCTTTGGCGCTGGACGATATGCCGCAAGGTCCGCTGAACAAGATGGACCTGCAAAGCGCCATCGAACTGTTCACGCCCCTGTACCAGTTGCTGCTGACTGATAACGACTTCTGGCGTGCGGCCAATTCCCTGCAGCTGGACGAGACCATCGGGATTTACGCGGCCAAGATTTTGCAGGCACCCGAGCATTTGATTCTGGTGAACAATGGTCATCCCTTGGTGCCCATGTCGACCTTGCGAGCAGGCTACCGCTTGGTGCTGCACGGTCTGTCGACAGAGATGCTGCATAGCTTGCTAAATCAGATGAAGCAGGCGCAAGCGCAGCAGGATAGCGGGCAAGCGCCAGACCTGGCGCAAGACAATAGCGCAGCGTCGCCTGAAGTGTGAGGTAGAAAAAACGGCTCAATAATGAGCCGTTTTTCTATTGGGCATACGGCCCACATCCAGTCATGCTGATCGCCTTCTGGCAATGTTGCGAGACTTAGTTGCGCTTGGTGTAGGCCATGTACAGCTCGTGGGCACGGGTTTCAATCGGGCCGCGCGCGTAATGGCGATCGTCAATGCGATTGCAGTGCAGAACCTTGCCGTAGTTGCCGGTACTGAAGACTTCGTCCGCATCCAGCACGTCTTGTGGTGTCAGGCTGGCTTCACGCACTTCAATGCCATCGTCACGCAGCAGTTGCATGACACGTCGGCGGGTAATGCCGTTCAGAAAGGTGCCGTTCAGCTCGGGTGTCAGCACTACGCCGTCCCGCACAATCCACAGATTGGCAACAGCAAATTCGGCGATCTTGCCTTTGGAGTCCAGCACGATGGCGTTGTCAAAACCGCGTGCACTGGCCTCGCGCAAGATGCGCTGGGTATTGGGGTACAGGCAGGAAGCCTTGGCATCGGTAGGTGCCATGGAGGGGTCCGGGCGCAGGAATTCACTGAAAGTGGCGCTAAAGCCGCTGTCGTCCGGCATGGGGGATTCAAAAATATGAATGGCTAATTGGCTGGTGGCTGGATCGGGCTGGATGAAACCGCCGGGCGCGAAATACAGGAGCTTGATGTAGTAATCCGTGCTGTGGGACAGCTTTTTCAGGCCCTCGCGCACCAGGTCCACGGTTTGCTGCGGCGTCATCACCGGCTCCATGCCCAGGGTGACGGCAGAACGGTTCAGGCGCTCACAGTGCAAGTCCAGATCCGGAGTATGGCCCTGAATAGAACGGGCACCATCAAAGACAGTGGTGGCCATCCAGAAAGCATGGTCCGTCGCGCCAATCAGGGGTGCGCTGGTGCTGCTCCATTGACCGTTGGACCAGGTGATTTCATTTTTACTCATGGGGCTTTCCTCCTAATTTTGTTGGGACGTAGTGGCAATTTATCTTGCCGTTGTACTATTTCCAATACACATAATAGAGAGCAAAAAACGACTTGAGGTGGTGTCAGCGTGCTATCTGATATTTACAAAACATATAA
Source organism: Alcaligenes phenolicus (assembly GCF_032063905.1). Lineage (NCBI taxonomy): Bacteria > Pseudomonadati > Pseudomonadota > Betaproteobacteria > Burkholderiales > Alcaligenaceae > Alcaligenes > Alcaligenes phenolicus. The sequence continues at coordinate 619,883 of NZ_DAMBOE010000002.1, read as the reverse complement.
CTGGACGCTGGCCGAGCTGCATGCTTTCTGCCTGATCTGTGAGTGCCAGAATCTGAGTCAGGCGGCGCTGCGCATCGGGATCAGCCAGTCGGCTATTTCCTTGATGGTGCAGCGTTGGCGACAGGCTTTGGGCGACCCTTTGTTTGTACGGGCGCGCTATGGCGTCGCGCCCACGCAGATCGCCATTGCGCTGCGCGAAAAGCTGCAACCTTTGCTGGAAGAAGTGGGCATTGCCTTGACGCAAACCCAGGGCTTCAACCCTGCTCAGTCTACGCGCATTTTCAAAGTTCATATGACGGATATCGGCCAGCTGGTTTTTCTGCCGGGGCTGAATAATTTTGTCGCCAAACACGCGCCGGGTATTCGTCTGGTCATCAAGAATCTGGGCTGGGAAGCGCTGGAAAGCGGCTTGAGTTCGGGCGAGATTGATCTGGCGATTGGCTCCTTGCCCATGATTAAAGGGCGGGTGCATTCGCGCGTGTTTCGTCATGAGCGTTATGTGACTGCCATGCGCAAGGGCCATCCGCTGGCCAAAAACGAGCTGGATCTGGAAGCCTTTGTGGCGGCTGATCATCTGGCCATTGATGCCACCAGCAGCGGGCATTCTCTGGTGGAAAATGCCCTGCGTGCGCTGGATATGCGGCGCAATATCAGCCTGATCATTCCCCACTATCTGGCCGCCGAGCAGATTCTGGTCAACAGCAATTATTTGCTGACCGTGCCCAATGTAGCGGTGCTGTCTTTTCAGGACCCCGCCGCCTTGCGCATCGTGCCTACGCCGCTGGCTTTACCCAGCTTTGATGTGCGCGTGCATTGGCATGAGCGCAGTCGGCAGGATGAAGGCGTGCGTTGGCTGCGTACGGCTATTTCCGATTTGTTCGAGCAGCGTTAACACAACTGTTTTAGTTTCGTTTGGACCTATAGGTGATACGTCGTAACACCGCCTCCAAGGGGCCTCGTCCCCAGCGCTGGGCGATCAGACCTGTCAGGCTCATGGCCAGCAGAGCCAGGCCAATGGCGATGACTAGCAATGCCGCATTGCCAAAGGAATCAAACAGGTCCAGGCCATAGCTGCTGAAAATCAGACCAGCCAGAATACCTTGGCTGACATAAGCACTAAGCGAATTGCGGCCCGCTTCAATCAGCACATTGGGCAGGTTGAACCATTGTCCGCAACGCAGCAGCAGGTACAGATACACCGTGGACAACAAGGGCGCGCCGATTGCGATGCTGAAAAGGCCTATCAAGCCCATCAGATTCTCTTCGTTGGACACGCTGGCGCTAAAGAGGTTGATGACCAGAGCCAGTGGCAAGAGCCAGGGCAGGGCGCGGCCCAGCTTTTGTTGTCCAGGGCTATGGGCTTCAAAAAAGTTGCTTTTGGCCGCGGCCAAGCCCATCAACATGGCTCCAAAGGCCAGCGGACCCTGGTAAAGAAACAGGAAGAAAAAGGACTCCGGCCACTCGTTGATGCGTGCCAGTGTTGCTTCGGTGAAGGCGCCACCCAGTGAGTACACCGGGGCCATGTCTTCGGCATCCGCCAGCAAATAAGCGATCAGTGCCAGACTGACAATTTCCACCAGCACCATCAACAAGGCCACCTTGATCAGCCCGCGTGGAGCCAGTTTGCGCAGCGGCCAGATCAGCACACCCAGCACGGAGTAAAGCAGCAAGATGTCGCCGGTAAAAACCAGCGTCGCGTGCAGGCAACCCAGCACGGCCAGGCCGAGCATGCGGCGGAAATAACGACTGCTCAGGGGGACGCCAGCACGTTCAGCGGAACGTGCCTGGATTTCTATGCCCCAGCCAAAAATCAGCGAGAACAGCAGAAAGAATTTGCCCTGAAACAGAAATTCGATCAGGAAGGCCGCCATGTGGTCATAGGCGGGGGACGTGGCTGTCGGGTCACTGTCGGTCAGTGCCAGATAGGGCAGGTTCACTACACAAATACCGATCAGGGCAGCGGTGCGAATCAGGTCGATGGAGGAGTTGCGAGTGGCTGAAGACATGGATGTTTATTGATTGAGCGCTTGTTCAATGCCATAATATTGAGCGCTTGCTCAATGTGTCAATAGGGAGGGAAGGGGATGAGTGAAAAAGAAGACAGTGCCACACGAATTCGACAGGCCGCTGTGGAGATCCTGCTGGAAGTGGGGGTACGTGCCGCCACCACTCGTATGGTGACCGAACGGGCTGGTGTGGGCCGTGGACTTTTAAACCATTACTTTCGCTGGTCCGAATTGCGGGCCGAGGCCTGGGGCGAGATCTTTGACCAGTTGCTCGATCAGGAAGCACAAGGCTCGCAAGAGCCGCAGGTCTTGATGGAAAGCTACCTGAGCACAGCCTTTGAGCAGAACAATCGCATTTACTGGTTCTTGTGGATTGATGCTACCGATCTGGCCAAAACCGATGCCGCCTTGGCGATGGTGATTACACGGGTACACAGCCGAATGCTGGAGCAACTGGCCTCTTATCTGAGACGAGGGGCCGAGCAAGGGCTGTGGCAGGCACCCGACCCCGAAGGCATCGCGTTACGGCTGTCTGCCTTGTATGACGGCCTGGCCAATATGTTGCTGACGGATTTTACCGATTTGAGTTCGGAGCAAGCTGAACAACATTTGCGGCATTTATTTTTCCTGGAGACCCGGCCGATTCTGGCGGGCAGTGCAGGCTAGGCAGAGACAGTGCGTGGCTGGTGGGTGGATAGCCCTGACGAATAACGATGGATCTGCCCGGCTCACAAGGCTGAGGGTACAAGGTCCGTCGTATCAAGGAGAAGTTGTTTGAATAATCAGAACAAAAACGTGTCTGTACGGGCAATGGAAAACATCACCACCTTCGAGGATGGCGATCCCAATGAGAATCCTTGGGTGGCAGGCCAACCCAAAGCAGAGCTGATCGAGGTTCAGGCTTACGATGCGAACTGGCCTGTGCTGTATCAGCGTTTGAGCCAGGACATTCTGGGAACCCTGGGTAACAAGGCCGTGACCATTGCGCACGTAGGGTCGACCGCCGTGGTGGGCCTGCCTGCCAAGCCTGTGATTGATATTGATGTGCTGGTGGCGGACCCGGAACAGGAAGAGGACTATGTGCCTGCCTTGCAGGCCTTGGGCTACGAGCTGAGCATACGCGAGCGTTCCTGGTATCAGCACCGTATGCTGCGTCAGGAAGAGCCGCGCGTGAACCTGCATGTGTTTGGCCCGGATTGTCCCGAGCATATTCGCCATATCCTGTTTCGGGATTGGCTGGGCACGCATCCCGAGGATTTGCAGCGGTACGCCGAGGCCAAAATGCAGGCTATAGAAGGGGCTGAAACGGTGCGGGACTACAACCAGAGAAAGCAGGCTGTGGTTCGGGATATCTACCGGAAAATCTTCGAGTCCCAAGGTCTGCTGTAACCCTGAGATGTTTTCTCGGGGGTGATCCTCCCGCTGAAAACCAGATGAACCCCTGAAAGGGAAAGAGGATGAATATTCGCCATTCGCGCCCGGAGGACGGGCAACGTGTTGTTGAAATCTGGCGCAAGGCCGTTGATGCCACGCACGACTTTTTATCCGCTCAGGATCGTCAGGAAATTGATGAACTGGCCTGCGGTTTTCTGCCTCAGGCCAGTTTGTGGCTGGCGGTGGACGAGACGGATTACCCGCTGGCGTTCATGCTGATTGATGAAGGCCATATGCAGGCCTTGTTTGTGGACCCGGACAGCCGGGGCACGGGTGTGGGCAAGGCTTTGGTGCTGCACGGCTTGAGCCTGCATCCCACCATGACCACCGATGTGAATGAACAGAATGGGCAAGCTGTGGGCTTTTACGAAAAAATGGGCTTCAAGCGTATTGGCCACTCGCCTGTGGATGATCAGGGCAAGCCTTATCCGCTGATTCATCTGCAATATCAGGCCTGATTGGCATCGCTGTTTGATTCCCTGGGTGTGATCCCCGCTCCCTGTTTTTAGCGACTGTTTTTAGCAAGGTTGTTGAGTATGAGTTTTCCTGCTGCCTGGCAGACCCGACTGGCCGCCGCCAAGGTGCAACGTCAAACCATAGGAGAGTCCGGAGCCGATGTCTGGCGTCTGGATTGGCCCGATGGCTCCTGTCAGTTTGTGAAGGCAGAGGATGATCTGCCCTTGGCCGAACTGCCCGATGAAATCGAGCGCCTGCGCTGGATGCACGCGCAAGGTCTGCCTTGTCCCGAAGTGCTGGATACGCTGGTCGCAGATGGCCGCCATTGGCTTCTGATGAGTGCCGTGCCAGGGCGTGATCTGGCCTGTACAGAAGGCCTGTCTCCCCAGCAAACGGTGGAGTTATTGGCTTCGTCCTTGCAAAGCCTGCACCGCTTGCCACTTGAATCTTGTCCCTTCGATCATCGCCTGGAGCACCGTTTGGCTGATGCCAGCGCACGGGCGAAAGCGGGCCTGATTGATGAAGAAGATTTTGACGATGAACGCCAGGGCATGCCGGTTCAAAGCCTGCTGGACGAGCTGTATGCCAGCCGCCCCATGCAGGAGGATCTGGTGGTTACCCATGGAGATGCTTGCTTGCCCAACTTCATGGTGCATCAAGGGCAGTTCAGTGGCTTTATCGACTGCGGACGCCTGGGCGTGGCGGATCGTTATCAGGATCTGGCGCTGACGGCGCGCAGCATAGAACGCAATTTGGGTAAGGAGTGGCTAGCGCCTTTCTTTGCTTTGTACGGCGTGGAAATGGATGCCGAGCGCATCGCTTTCTTCTGCCTGTTGGATGAGTTTTTTTAAACCCGACTGGTCTTTGTCTCCCAAGGTCAGCCACTATTGGCAAATCGGCTTTGCACGCGGTATTCCCTAGAGCAGCAGTGCAGAGCTTGTGCAGCCTGAGGAGAAGCTCTGTCGGGCAAAACCAGCGCCGTTTCGGACGCTGGCAATGTGATCTTAGGCGCAGATAAAGTTCAGCTCGCCGATCCCCTGAATGGCAGCCTGAATCCGGTCGCCGGGAGCGGCATACAGCATGGGCAAACAGGTGCCCGTAATGATGATCTGCCCTTTTTGCAGCCCGCCAAGATGGTGGCTGCCTTGATTAGCCAGCCAGATGAGCAGTCGTGTCAGCTCACCCGCCGGATTCTGGTTCGGGCCTTGCAGCAAGGGTTGCTGCCCCACTTGCAGGCGTGCCCATTCAGGTTGTAACAGTGCCATATCCTGCGCGGCGACGCCTTGCGGCTGATAGACCAGCGCACCGTGGCTAGCCAGATCGGCCAGGGTGGACAGACGGCCTACGGTGTCACGCTGCGCAAAGCGGGACTCCACAATTTCTACGGCTACACAGATCTGGCTGACCGCCTGCCAGATGTGTTCCATGGAATACGGTGCCTGACCGGGTGGCAAGTCCTGTCCCAGAACCAGGCCGATTTCCACTTCTATGCCGCGCAAGGACAGGTCCACACCGGCAGGTACATCCGGGCTGGCGTAACGAAAACGCCGGGGCAGGGGGGCGCAGGTAGGCGGGGCCACGCTATTGGCCGCGCCGACTTTCCAGCCTCCTATGGGGCCCAGAGTTTCCATTTGCACGGCCTGGACACGATAGGCCTGATCAAAAGACATAGGGCGCAGTGCCTCGGGCCAGTCCTCAATGGGACGGTGTTCTTGGCGAGCCTGGAGCAGACGTTGGGCCGTTGCGAGACAGCCTGGTTGCAGAGGGGCGTTCATCAAGGCTTACCAGCCTAATAAGCAACGACCCAAGGCAACCGCAACGGTGGCCTGCGTGGGCTCCACAACGGCAATGCCCAAAGCTTGTTCCAGCGCCTCGCGCTGATTGGCCATGCCAGCACAACCCAGCACCACCACATCAGCACCGTGCTCATCGCGCAGGCGCTGGCCGACTTCTGTCAGACGTTGCAGGGCTTTTTTCTCGTCAGCCAGCTCCGACACGCCCATATTGATAGCCAGGTCGGCGGCCAGGCGATCAGTTACCCCCATTGCACCAAAGTAGCGCAGGTGACGCGGGATGGAGGCTTGCAAAATGGACAGCACCCCAAAACGCTGACCCAGTGACAAGGCGGTCAGCACGCCGGTTTCGGCAATGCCCAATACAGGCACATCCACCGCTTCGCGCAAGGTGTACAGGCCGGGGTCGCTAAAGCAGGCCACCACATAAGCAGCGGCGTCTTCCTTGACGCTCAGGGCCTGGGCGCGCAAGTGAGGGATCAGGGTGTCAATATCGGTTTGGCTTTGTACACCCGCCGGGCCTTGGGGCAGGCGCAGGCAGGAGATGGCCGGGCCATCGGCCAGACGTAGAGGCCGGACAGCACGGTCCAGGCCATCCGTTACGATCTGGCTGGAATTGGGGTTCAGAACGTAGATATGAGGGCGACGGTTCATGATGTTTTTATGTTTGGGTGGGCGGTAGCCCGTTTTGGTGGCTTAGTTTTTCTGACTGAAAGCGGCCTTGCAGTCCGACATACCAGTCAGAACCATGCATGCGTCCGATTGGGTCGTAAGCATCGATATCAATGCGCCCTTCCGGCGTCAGGATGGCGTCGTCGCAGTGCAAATGCAGGATTTCGCCAATGACGATATGGCGTAGCGGGCCCAGGTCCAGCGCGGTGTGCAAGCGGCATTCAAACTGCACTGGGCATTGGGCGATACGGGGCGGCTGCACTTGCACGCTGGGGGCCAGATCCAGGCCCGCTTGCAGATGTTCGGCCTGCCCGGTCGGGTACGCAATGCCGCAGATATTCATGGCGCGTGCCATCTTGGCGCTGATCAGGTTCACCACAAACTGACCGGTGGCCAGAATATTGCGGGTGGTGTCCTTCAGGCCATCGGCAGAGTGCGCATCGTTTTCCAGGCCCAGTGCCAGTACGGCAGGCTCCGAGCCCATCACATTGAAAAAACTGAAAGGGGCCGTGTTCACGCGCCCCTGCTGGTCACAGGTCGTGACCAGGGCAATGGGGCGCGGCAACACGGTGTTGACCAACAAGCGGTAGCGTTCGCGTTCGCCAAGCTGATCACAGGACCAGTCCATGTCAGCTCTCCAGGCTCTGGTCCAACATGACAACGGTCTGATACAGAACCCGCGTACCGTCCAGAAGCTGCTCGGACGTAATGGATTCTTCAGGGCAATGGCTGCGACCATTCAGGCAGGGAATGAAGATCATGCCCATGGGGCCGCTGGGTGCCATGTAGACCGCATCATGACCGGCGCCGCTAGGCATGACCATGCTCGGGTATCCCAAAGCGCTGGCAGCCTGCTCGATGATGCTCATCACCTCGGGCGTGCAGTCTGTGGGTTTGGCCAGGCTAACTTGCGCCGCGTCCAGACCCAGGCCCATGGCCTCGATTTCCGGGCGCAACTGGGCCAACAGTTCCTCGGTGAAGTTCTGCATCAGCTCCTGGCGGTCGCTGCGTACCTCCACCATCATCTCCACCCTTCCGGGTACAGCATTGGAAGCGTTGGGTGTCAGGTTCAGGTTGCCAATGGTGGCGACCAGATAGTCTGGCCCACCCAGCGCAAGGCGGGCCTTGCGGTCCACTTCACTGATGATCAGGCTGGCACCGACCAGGGCATCACGACGTATGTCCATGGGTGTGGTGCCGGCATGGTCCGGACGACCTGTGATGATGATGCGATGGCGGCAAATGCCCACGATATTGCTGACCACGCCAATGGGCAGATTGCGCGATTCCAGCACCGGCCCTTGTTCGATATGCAACTCGACAAAGGCAGCGGTATCACCGGGGGCGCGACGAGCCTGGGCCAGCTCCTGGGGGCGGCCACCGATGCGGGCAATGCCCTGCGCCAGTGTTTCGCCCTGTGGATTGCGTTCGGCCAGCATGGCTTCGGACAAGACCCCGCCCATGGCGCGGCTGCCTACGCAGGACACGCCATAGTCGCTGGGCTCCTCAGACAGAAAATCCACTACTTCAAAAGGATGGTCCAGCTGGATGTTCTGCTCATTCAGGCAGCGGGCCACTTCCAGTCCGGCCAGCACGCCGATGATGCCGTCGTAGCGTCCGCCATACATCACGGTGTCGCAGTGCGAGCCAGTCGTAATCGGTGCCAGTCCGGGCTTGCGCCCTTCGCGGCGACCAATCAGATTGCCCGCGGCATCCATGCGTACGGTCAGGCCCGCTTCTTCGAACTGCTTCAGCAACCACTGACGCGATTGCAGAAACAGATCGGAGAAGGCGCGGCGGGTCCAGGGCTGGTCGGGCAGCGTGAACGCGGCCAGCTCCTGGGTGCTGCGCCACAGGCGCTCCTGATTCAACAAGGGCATGGCCAGGCTCATGACAATTCGCCTGCCTTGTGCGGACGGATGAACTGACCGTCGCCCGCTGCGTTACGCACGGTTTTGCCATCCCAGGCCAGTTGGCCGCGCACATAAGTGGCTTCCACACGCACTTGGAACTCGCGGTCCTCGAAGGAACTCCAGGTGACGGCAGACAGGCTGGTGGACGGGTCGAAACGGTAGGTTTCGGGCTTGACGATCACGATATCGGCGTCTGCGCCCACATTCAGCGAACCCTTGCGGTGTTCCAGCAGGAAGTGTTGGGCAGGACCCCAGCACAATTGCTTGACGACCATGGTGGGGGAAATGCCATGCTCGGCGCAGCCGGTCCAGAAGGCAGGCAGCAGGGTTTCCAGACCAGGACCACCAGAGGAGTTCTGGAACACATTGTCAAACTGCTTGCGCTCCAGGCCCCAGCTGACGTGGTCGGAGGACACGAAGGTACATTCGTCGTTGGCAATGTGGGTCCAGAGCAGATCCATTTCCGCCTTGGGGCGAATGGGAGGGTAGTGCTTGGTCTTGGCACCGAAGCGGCGGGTGTGTTCTTCGTGGTTCAGCATCAGGTACTGCACGCAGGTTTCAATCGACGCTTTGTGACCTGCCTGACGGTACATATTGCAGATCTCAAAACCGCGCGACAGGGACACGTGCACAGCGTGGGCACGGGCACCGGTCTGGGCACCAATTTCATAAATGGCGCTGGTAGCCAGGTTTTCGATCAAAGGGGTGTGAGCGCGAAGGAAAGCGTCCCAGCCTGTATCACCGGCTTCGACCATGCGCTTGATGTTCTTGCGTGTCAGCTCCTGATCCTGGTTGTGCACACCGCAGGCCAGGCCGGAGGGGGCAATCAGGCGGAAGGCTTCCATCAGGATGTCTTCTTCCACGCGCGGAAAGCGGTTGGGGCTGGCTTCAAAGGTAGAGAATTTGAAACCGCAAACGCCGCCTTCAATCAGGCCAGCGGCTGCTTCCAGACCGTGCTGGTCGTTTAATGTGCCGTAGCAGGCCACGTCTACGTGGCAATCGCTTTCAATGCGGGCAATCTTGTCTTCCAGCTGCGGGCGGGAAGCGACGGGTTCGGGATCGTCGTACGGCATTTCCACCATGGTGGTCACGCCACCGGCGGCGGCAGCGCGCGAGGCCCAGCCCAGCCCTTCCTGATTGGCCTGGCTGCCGGAGTGCACCTGGCCGTCCAGCACGCCGGGCATCACCCACATGCCACGCGCATCCACATGCTCACGGGCCGAAGGAGCCGCGCCAACACCGCGGGCTGCTACTCGGCCTTCACGCACGGCAACCCAGCCATCAGTGATGATGCGGTCGCGTTCAACAATATTTCCTCGTACTACCAGATCAAAGTCGCTCATTATCTTCCTCCTTGGATGGCTCGGACCCGCGCATCTCGCGTGCCCGCAATCGTGTTCGTTTCCATGATTGAAGCAAATCCAGTCATGAATGTCGTATGCCTATTTATCGGTAAAACATAACGTCATGTTAAGTCTTGCTTGGAGTGCGCCCAGCGCTGCACGTGATAGCGGTCGTGGCCCAGGCACAGGCAGAACGAACCTACGGCTTTGGCCAGTTTTTCCGTGATGTGGCGCTTGTCGTAGGTATTGCGTGTGATGCGTTCCTGGGCCTGCTCCACTTGCTGGCGCAGGCGAGGCATATTCACTTGTGTTAACTGTCGGTCGCGCACGGCAAACTGGCCGTCGACCATTACATGGCGTAGTGCCAAGCCGTCTTCCAGATGCACCAGTTGATTGACCGTGTTGTTATGTGGAATCCAGTTGATATGGGCCAGATCCAGAAACACGATGTCGGCCTTGCGACCCGGCTCCAGTCGCCCCAACTGTTCGCCCATGCCCAGACAGCGGGCGCTGCCTTCGGTGGCCGCGTATAGCGCTTGTTCGGTGGTGACCCAACGCTCGGTATCCGGGCCGCGTACCTTGGACGAGAAGGAGGCGAGACGCATGGCTTCGTACATATTCTGGTTATCGCCGCTGTTTGAGCCGTCCGTGCCCAGACCCACGGTAATACCGCGTTCCAGCATGGAGTTCACGTCGGCAATCCCATTACCTAAACGCATATTGCTGCCGGGGTTGTGGGCCACCATGGCTCCGCGCACCGCCAGAATGTCCAGATCGCGCTCGTCCAGCCAGATGGCGTGTGCCAGGGTGAAACGGGGCGAGATCAGGCCCAGCTTGTCCAGATGCTGAACGATGGTGGTGCCATAGCGTTTCATGCCGGTCAGGGCTTGCACATAGGATTCGCCGACGTGGCTGTGCAAGCCGATATTGCGCTCCGCGCTGATTTCACCGCAGGTTTGCAGGAACTCGTCCGAACACAACATGGGAATGGTCGGGGCCAGTGCCACGCGAATGCGCTCGGGGTTGCGCTGCTGGTCCAGAAAGTCCGTCAGGCCTGATAGCGTGGCCCGGAACGACTGCGGTGCCAGTTGGGCCACAAACTTTTGCAGATCCTCCGGCAGGGCTTCGATCAGGCCGGGGACGGATTGGTAGAAAGACAGGTCTGCCATCATGGGCGCTACCGTGGCTCGCATACCGGCATCCACATAGGCCTGGGCGACGGCATTCATGCCTTCGGCTGTGGGCACGGGCACTTCGGAGTACAGGTCGTAGCTGGCTGTACAGCCTTTAAGCAGCATTTCGGCTGCGTTCAGCTGGGTACTCAGGTATTTGTCTTCCAGATGGCGGTCGCCATTGATCCAGGGGCCAGCTGTTAATAAAAGCTCCAGCGACCAGCGATCCCCCATGGCCTTGGCATAGGTGCCGTGGCCGTGGGTGTGGGCGTTGATCAGGCCGGGGTGCAGCAATTGGTCATCCGCTTGCACCACCGTGGCTTCAGACGGCGCGGGCAGGCCGGGCGGGCCCATGGCTTCGATCTCGCCATTCTTGATCAGAATGTCCAGAGGTTCGGCCTTGGCTTGGGCGTGGGCCAGCACCAGGCCCCCACGGATGACGGTATAACTTGATGTCATGATCAGCTCCGATTGTCCTTGATTGCCCAAGGGAACAGGATGCGTTCGGCGGCAGAAATCACCTGGAAGAACACAATGCCCAGCACGGACAAGATCGCCATGGCGCCAAAGGCAACCGGTGTCTTGAAGAAAGCCGTAGAGGTGGTGATCAAGTAGCCCAGACCTTGGTCGGCTGCCACAAACTCACCCACCACCGCGCCCACGACGGACAAGGTGATGGCCACTTTCAGGCCCGAGAAAATAAAAGGCACGGCAAAGGGCAGGCGAATGCGGAAAAACTCTTGCAATCGGGTGGCGCGGCAGGCACGGACCAGCTCGATCAGCTCGGGCGGGGCCGCCAGCAGGCCGGAGGTCATGGAGATCACCAGCGGGAAGAAGGCCACCAGAAAAGTCACCACGACGCGTGGCAGCTCAGTGGGTCCAAAGATAATGACCAGAATTGGAGCCAGGGCCACCTTGGGGATGGACTGGGTCAGGATCAGCAGCGGGTAGATGGCCTGCTCGAAAAAGCGCGAGTAGGTAATCAGTACGGCCAGCGGAAAGCTGATCACAATCGACAGCAAAAAGCCCAGCATGATGGTGCGCGTGGACACCAGCGTGTGCATCAGCATGGCCTCTTTCATTTGCATGGAATCGGCCCAGATGCGCGAGGGGGCAGGCACCAGGTATTCAGGGATATCAAACAGGCGGCTGGCCAGCTCCCACAGGATGACCACGGCAATCAGGGTGATGGCCGGGACGGTAATTTCATTGAAATCGCGCAGGCGCAGTCGTCGCTTGCGCACGGGCGCGGCGCCCAGGGTTTGAGTTTGCTCGCTCATCAAGCCACCTCGTGTTGGAAAATGAGTTCACGGACGGCAGCGGCACAGCGCGTAAATTCGGGCGTGCCCACCAGGGAAAAGTCGCGTTCGCGGGGCAGGTTCACGTCCAGAATTTCGGTAATCTGGCCGGGGCGCGGCGACATGACCACAATGCGGTGGCCCAGCATGACGGCTTCGGAAATTGAGTGCGTCACAAAGACAATGGTTTTGGGGTCTTCGTACCAAAGGCGCAGCAGCTCCAGCGTCATGGTTTCACGTGTCAGCGCGTCCAGGGCGCCGAAGGGTTCATCCATCAGCACGACTTTGGGGTTGTGGACCAGGGCGCGGCAAATGGCTACGCGTTGTTGCATCCCACCGGACAATTGCTTGGGGTGGTGGTGCAGAAAATTGCCCAGCCCGGCGGTAGTGAGCAGGCGCGTGGCGCGGCTGCGGGCCTGATCGTCCAGGCGACCCATGATGCTCGATGGCAAGAGGGTGTTGTCCAGAATATTGGCCCAGGGCACCAGGGTCGGGGCCTGGAACACAATGCCGGTGTCCTGGCGGGGGTGGGCAACGATTTCATCATCAATGCTGACGGTGCCGCTTGTGGGCATCAGCAAGCCTGCAATCAGGCGTAGCAGCGTGGATTTCCCACAGCCCGAAGCGCCGACAATGGCAATGATTTCGTTGTCCTGGATGTCCAGATTGATTTGTTTCAGCGCCTGAGTCTCTCGCTCGGTATTACGACCGTAGATCAGGTTGACGTCTTGAATGCGTATCACAATGCGCTCCTAGGCGCGCGCCGGCCCGCCTGGGCCAAGCCGGAGCACGCGCGAAAATCAGTTCAGCTCAGGGCTTGGCCGTGCCGTTGGCCTTGACGATGAACTGGGTGTCGTAGGCTTGGTGATAGTCCCAGGCGGGATCCAGGCTTTGGGCTTCTGCAACGGCCTCGTAGGTGTTTTTCATGCGGCCTTCTTCCAGACTGCCTACTCCGTGCTCGGCACTGAAATCGGTGTAGATGTAGCCCAGCACCGCGTTCAGGTTGCCCATGCAGTCATCAAGGTCGATTTCCGGATTGGCCTTTACGTGGGCCTGACAAGCCGTGTCCGGGTCCTTGCGGGCGGCTTCCCAGGCTTCGATGGTGGCGTCCAGGAAGTTCTGCACCATTTGTGGGCGCTCGGTCAGTGTCTTGTCGGTGGCGAATACGGACAGGGCGTAGATGTTGAAGCCCTGGTCGCTAAAGGGCAGCACCACGATTTCCTTGCCAAAACGCTTGGCCTGCTTGTTCTGGTAGTAGTAGTTGGTGGCCAGGAAAGGAGCGGCGTCCACTTTGCCGTTGATCAGCAGCGGTGCCATGGAGGAGCCGTCAACGGTCACCCACTGAATCTTGTCGGGATCGGTGTTGGCCTTGCGCGCCACCATGGGGAAGTAAAGCTTGTGGCTGTTACCGGGCGAGACGGCAATTTTCTTGCCTTCCAGGCCGGAGAAATCGGTAATGCCCGAGTCTTTGCGCACAAACAGGGAATGGGCCGAGTGCGAGAAGGTGGAAGCAATGGCCTTGATGGGAGTCTGGCTGTTCTGACGCGAGGTCAGGATGGCGGAAATATCGGCCAAGCCAATATCGGCCGCGCCGCCAGCCACTTTCAGAACCGTGTCACCCGAACCGGTGCCACGGGTAATCTTCAGGTTGATGCCGTGTTTTTCGTAAATCCCGTTGGCAATGCCGGAGTAATACGGGGCATAGTCGCCGGTGGGGATGAAGTCCAGCATGAGATGAACGTTGTCAGCGGCGTGGGCGGCGGGCGCAGCGGCGGCCAGTCCCAAGCCCAGCACCGCCAGGGTGCGAGCAAGCAGGGTTTGCATGATTTTGTCTCCGTGTCGTAGTTATGAAGCCGCTCTGTAAGCCCGTTGCGATCAAGGCGCGCCGGGATGGCAGCTTGAAAAAATTGAAACATAGGCAAATCAAAATGTCTTATGCTTATTTGTGCTCGAAACATAAGGCTACGTTAAGGGATGCTGCTCAATCTTCGTCAAATCGAGGTTTTTCGCGCGATCATGCTGACCGGTTCCATCAGCAAGGCGGCGCAATTGCTGAACGTGTCGCAACCAGCCATCAGCCGCCTGCTGTCCTATACCGAATCGCGTATTGGTCTGGTGCTGTTCGAGCGCATCAAGGGGCGTCTGTACCCCACGCCCGAGGCGCGTCGGCTCTATCAGGAAGTGGAGCAGGTTCATAACAGCGTGCAGCGGGTAAACGAGGTGGCCACCGACCTGATCGAAAAGCGCCACGGCAGCTTGCACATTGCCGTCAGCCCCAGTCTGGGCCAGACCTTGATCCCCATGGCGGTGACGCGTTTTCGCCAGGCATTCCCGGACGTGAAGGTGTATGTGCGCACGCTGATTTCCAGTGATCTGGTACAGGCTTTGGTCACCCAGCAGGCCGAGGTCGGTGTGGCTATCGTGCCGCTGACGCATCCCAGCTTGCATGCCCAATCCATTTATGAAAACCATCTGGTGGCGGTGTTGCCAGCCAGCCATCCGCTGGCCGACAAGCAGGAGCTGGACGCCAGCGATCTGGAAGGACTGGACCTGATTGGTTATGGCAATGACACCCCTTATGGCCAGATGGTGCAGCAGTTATTTGGTAACCGTCCGGGTGTGCCGCAACTGGCGGTAGAAGTGCGTTTGACGCATATTGCCTGTGCCATGGTGCAGGCTGGAGCCGGGATTGCAATTGTGGACGAGCTGGCCGTGGCAGGCCGGGTCTGGCCGGATGTGGTGGTACGCCCCATTAATCCGCGTACCACCATGCCTTTGCACATGCTGCATTCCAATGTGGTACCGGTGTCGCAGTTGGCGCACGACTTCATGGAAGTGGTGATTTCCACAGCCTCCCGAGGCATGCGGGCAGGCTGGGCCTGAGTGATTCATCCATAAATAAACCATCCCCCCACGCTGCGCCTTCGCTTGGCGGCCTCTCCAGGGGGGGACTTACCCTTATCACGGGAAGCTGTCGGGAAATGTGCGTGTTCGCGTATTGCGCCGCGTATAAGGGGTACGGGTATTTGCTTAACCCTGTGTTATGAAGGGTTAATAAAAAAGCATATGACATCAAGGTTTTGCCAATCCTAGAATTAAAGCACTACAAACAGAAAATGGATGGCAAGGAGACCTTATGCAAGGCGTATACACAATCGCCCCGTTGGCTGCGGCTGTATCCCGCAAAAACACCCTGTTTCGCTGGGGACGTGTCAGCAGCAAAGCTGGCTTGATGCTGGCCACATTGGCTGCCGGCGTGGCCTTGAGCCTGCCCGCTCATGCGGTCAACCCCAATCAGGGCAAGATGTTCAAGGTGGCTGCAGACGTGGGCCTGGTTCCGTTTTTCATGCGCGGCACCGATGGCAAGCTGGATGGCTTTTCCAATGATCTGACCCAGGAAGTGGCCCGACGCATGGGTTACGAGGGGGCGGAGGTCATCGACACCCCGTTTTCCGCTATTTTTGCGGGCTTGTTTTCCAGTCGCTACGACATGGTGGCGGCTCCCACCAACACCACACGTGAACGTGCGGAGCAAATGCTGTTTGCCGAGCCGTATATGGCGGGCGGCCTGAGCTTTCTGGCTAAAAAGGGCGCGACCGTCAATGCACTGGAAGACCTGAAAGGCAAGACTATTGCCGTCAATAACGGCAGCTTCTCGGACCGCTGGTTGCAGGACAATCAGGAAAAATACGGCTACAAGATCCAGCGCTTCAACAAGAACACGGATGCCGTGCAGGCCGTGGCTATTGGTCGCGCCTTTGCCAATATGTCCGAGACTCCCTTGGCACGCTATATCGCCACCCAAACCCCCGCACTGGCCCCGGTCTACGACATGACCACCGAGGCTAACTACGCCTTTGCCTTCCGCAAGGACGACACGGCCCTGCGTAATCGCGTGGATGAGGTGCTGGAATGCATGAAGCAGGACGGCTCCCTGTCCAAGCTGCATGTGAAGTGGTTTGGTACGGAACCCAATGCTGGTACAGCCATGACGGTGATTTTCCCCGGCTATGGCGTGCCCGACTTCCCTGGCTACGAGCCCACCGAGCACACCCCCGACTGCTCCCGTCCTTAAAAGCGCCTTCGCGCTGTTTCTCTAGCTATATGGCCCTGCAGGGGCCGGTCCCCGCCTGCCCGACTGGCAGGCGGTCAAGGAGCGACCATGAGTGAAATTGTCCGCATCCAGGGCTTGCGCAAATCGTTTGGGCAGGCCGAAATTCTTAAAGGCATAGACCTGAGCGTCAACACCGGCGAAGTTGTCGTGATGATTGGCGGCTCGGGCTCGGGCAAAAGTACCTGTCTGCGCTGCATCAACCGTCTGGAAACCCCTACCAGCGGCACGATTGTGGTGGCTGGCAGTGATGTGACCTGTCCGCGCACCGACCTGAACCAGGTGCGCCAGAACATAGGCATGGTGTTTCAGGGCATACACCTGTACCCGCATATGACGGCGCTAGGCAATGTGATGCTGGCGCTGCGCAAGGTGAAAAAAGTGCCCAAGGCGCAGGCCGAAGAGCAGGCCCGCCATCATCTGGAACAGGTGGGTCTGGCCCAGCGTATCGAACACTATCCCAGCCAGTTGTCCGGCGGCCAGCAGCAGCGGGTGGGCATTGCCCGCGCGCTGGCGCTGGAGCCCAAAGTCATGCTGTTTGACGAGCCTACCTCGGGTCTGGACCCGGAGCTGGTCGGTGAAGTGCTGAACGTGATGAAACGCACCCGCGATGCGGGCATGACCATGGTGATTGTCACGCACGAAATGCAGTTTGCCCGCGAAGTAGGGGACCGCATTGTGTTCATGGACCAGGGCGTGATTCTGGATCAGGGCAGTCCCGATGAGATTCTGTGTAAGCCGCGTCACAAGCGTATTCAGGATTTTCTGAGCCGCATGAACTGAGGCTGGCCATGGATCAGATAATTTATTACTTCTTTAACTGGACGCTGATCAGCCCCTATTTGCCCGAGATCATGCAGGGCTTTTGGGTCACGCTGCAAATGGCCGTGATGACCGTGGTTCTGGGCACTGTCCTGGGCCTGGGTCTGGCCGTGTTGCGCTGCTACGGCTGGCGTCCCGTCAATATCTTGATGACCTTGTATGTGGACGTGTTCCGTGCGATTCCGCAGCTGGTCATTATTGTGCTGGTGTTCTTCGCTTTGCCGTCCCTGGGGATTGTGATTGAGCCCGTACCCGCTACGGTGCTGGCCTTGAGCCTGGTGTTGTCTGCCTTTGCAGAAGAAATCTTCTGGTCCGGCATTGCTTCAGTGCCTACGGGGCAGTGGGAAGCGGGCCGCTCCACCGGCATGGGTTTCAGTCAGACGCTGTTTGCCATCATCCTGCCGCAAGCCGTGCGCCTGGCGATCCCACCACTGACCAATCGCGCTATCGGGATTACCAAAGGCACCACCTTGGGTTCGGTGATTGCCGTGCCTGAGCTGCTTAATGTGTCCAGCAATATCCAGTCCAACATCGCCAACCCCACCGCCTTTACGGCCGGGGCCATTTTGTTCTGCCTGATTTTCTTCCCCTTTGTCCATCTGACCAGGGTGCTGGAACGGCGCTATGCGATCAAGTCGTAGGAGTGACGCGCTATGGAACTGATCGATACTTTTCTGAACCCGAAGATTATTGCCGCCAGCTGGCCGCTGCTGATGCAGGGCCTGTGGCTGACGGTCAAGCTCTCCCTCATCATCGTGCCGCTGGCGGCCTTGCTGGGTTTGATCATTGCTTGCCTGCATTACCAGCAGCATCGCTGGCTGAACAGGCTGATCCTGCTGTACGTGGATTTCTTCCGTGCCTTCCCACCTTTGGTGCTGCTGATCTTTATTTACTACGGCCTGCCGTTCCTGGGCCTGCCTCTGAATGAGTTTTCCGCCACGGTGCTGGCGCTGGTTTTGAACAGCAGTGGTTACTTCGCGGAGATTTTCCGTGCCGGGCTGGAGTCGGTGTCCCCCGGACAGAACGAGGCGGCGCGCTCGACCGGCTTGAACGCCCGTCAGGCCATGGCCTATGTGGTTGTACCCCAAGGTGTGCGCAATGTGATTCCGGATCTGGCCAGCAACACATTGGAAGCCATCAAGCAGACCTCGATTGCCTCAGCCGTGGCCTTGCCTGAACTGCTGCGTTCGGCCCAGATCGTGCAGGGCGAGACCTATAGTCAGACGCCTCTGGTAGCCGCTGCGCTGATTTATTTCATTCTTCTCTGGCCCTTGGTACGCATGATTTCGCGTATGCAAAAGCCATTTGTTATTCCACGTTGAGCCTAAGCGTAATTATGAAAAATAAAGGTGTCTTTTCCATTTGCCCCACTCCCTTCAAGCCGGGTGGCGAGCTGGATTTGCAAAGCCTGGTCAGTCTGGTGAATTTCCAGCTGGAAGCCGGTATTCACGGCTTGGCGATTTTGGGGGTGATGGGTGAACTGCACAAGCTCAGTACCTTCGAGCGTCGGCGTGTCATTGAAACCGTCGTGGCGGCAGTGCGCGGTGCGGTGCCGGTGTGGGTGGGGGTGCGGGCCATGGGAACGGCAGCGGCGGTGGAGCAGGCTCGCAGCGCTGAAGATCTGGGGGCCGATGCGATTTTTGTCGCTCCCTTGGCGGGGGCTGATGACGATATGCAGGTATCCTTTTACCGCCAGATTGTGCAGGCCATTCGTTTGCCGGTGGTCATCCACGACTTCCCGGAACTGTTCGCCGCCCGCATCAGTCCAGCCTTGGCTGTGCGTTTGAAGGCAGAGGCGGGTGTGTCCATTCTGAATTCCGAAGACCCGCCCGTCGGACAGAAGATTACCGCTGTGCGGGGTCTGTCGGGTGATGCCTTGCCTATCTTGAGTGGTCTGGGTGGCATGCATTTTCTGGAAGAGCTGCAACGGGGGGCCGATGGGGTGGTCACCGGCTTTTCCTTCCCGGAGATTCTGCTCAAGGTCTATGCCTTGCACCGTCAGGGTGAGCAGGAAGAGGCCGCGCGTGTGTTTGACCGTTATTGTTCGCTGATCCGTTACGAGTTTCAGCCTTTGGTGGCGCTGGCCTTGCGCAAGTATTCCTATATGCGCCGTGGCATCATCGCCTGCGATGCGACTCGTGATCCGGCGACGGCTCTGGACCATATCAGCCGGGACGAGTTTGAGGCTGTGGTGCGCCGTGTGGGTCTGGACTTGTCTGCAACGGGTGTGCAAACCGTTTAAACCTTGCTGTTCTTGTTGTGTTTGCTGTACTTGTTGTAATTGCCGGATAAACATCGAGAGCTACCTCGCTGTTTATCCGTTTTTTATTTTCTGCTTGCGCCTTTTCTTCTTCTTTGTTGGCCTTTGTAGAGCGGAGCTGTGTTCGAAGCAGGAAGCTGGCGAGATAAGGAAATAAGGAGCGTAAACGAGGCTGCATGTTTAGATTGTGTCTCGTGAAAACGCCGGTCCGGGCCGGGGGCCGTCCTCCGGGCTTGGCTCCTTGCCGGTGCTGCGCACCGGTGCCCTGGTCAGGCTTGCTATTCGGGCGCGCCCTGAACTCGCGAAAGTGCCTTGTCCACAGGACAAGGCACAAGCATTTCGCTCAAACAGCAGGGCGCTTGTACCCCGAATAGCAAGCCTGCCTGCGGCAAGAAGCCTGAATCGCCCAGAGGACGGCCCCCGGCCCAGACCGGCTCACAATGACTATCAATATGAGCCCTTCCTCCTCTTGGAGTCTGGCGGTATGTGGCTCTTTGGGTTGCTGTCGCGGTGTGAGGGACTTGAGGAGGGAGAGGTTTGCGTGTGGATCGTGGCTCTCAATAGTTAGCGGTGGGTGTGGGGGGACGCAAAAATAGGAGCCAAGCACTAACTATTGAGTGCCAGGCACTTCATGGGAGCATGAACCTTGCTCAGGATATCCCGCTCAACAAAATGTTGTGCGTAATCGGGAGTTTGTCGTGCGTCTTTGACGCCAAAGCCAATGCGCTTGTCACGGTGATTGTTGTTGTCTCAGTCTCTTGTTCTTTTAGGTTTTCTTGTTCACTCAGGCGCTTTTACAGGCGCATAAGGAGTTGGTACAAGGACGAGAGGTGCTGCGGCCAGGCGGCTTTGGGCTGAAAAGCCTTTGACCAGGAGTTGGCCTCTAGCCTGCCTGGGTGTTGCCAGGGTTTTTGAAGTGGCTGGAGCCGCGCAGTATGATCAGACATTCTGCCCTTGGATCGGGATTGCCATGTTTGCCTATGTCGGGCTGCGTACTGCCTGCTTTGATACGCCTTTAGGGGTGATGCGTCTGCTGGTGGACGCTCAAGGAGCCTTGCTGCGTCTGGACTTCGAGGAAGAGACCGTACATGGTCTGACACCCGAGCAACTGGCCGGGCTGATCCCGGAACCTGCTTTGGCCGAGCCCGTGCAGACTCAACTGGACGCGTATTTTGCCGGCAAGCTGCAGCAGTTTGATCTGCCTTTCAGCCTGCAAGGGACCGAGTTTCAGCAACAGGTCTGGCAGGCCTTGCTGACTATTCCCTATGGTCAGACCTGGACCTATGGCCAGATGGCCGAACATCTGGGCCGTCCCAAGGCGGTCCGGGCTGTGGGCCAGGCCTGCGGCCTCAATCCCATCAGCATCATCGTGCCCTGCCATCGCGTGCAGGGTGCCAATGGCATGTTGACCGGCTTTAGCTCCGGCTTGCATCGCAAGGCCAGTTTGCTGGACTTTGAACGCCGTGTGCATTTGACTGGCACGGGCTACATTCAGGCCAGCATGCCCGCCCAGCTGGATTTGTTCTAAAGCAGAACAGGGCTCACTCCGTACCCAAATCAACAAGCCCCCGTGCACAGAATCACAAGTCCGGGCTTGTCCTCGTCCCTATACTGGATTCGTTAAGAATCAACTATTCCGTGTGGAGACAGACTATGGGGCAGGACGTACAAGCCGAGCGCAAGGCGATTCGCGAACACATGATTATTGACGGCAAACCCGTCACTGAATCTCAAGGGCCCACGATTCCCGTCTACGATCCCGCAACGGGACAAGTGATTGCGCACCAGCCCGAGGCCGGTGCTCAAGGCGTGGATCTGGCCGTGCGTGCTGCGCGCCAGGCTCTGGAGCAGGGCGAATGGGCTCAGATGTTGCCCGCTCAGCGCGAGCGCCTTTTGTTGCGTTTGGCTGATTTGATTGAATCCCACGCGGATGAGCTGGCTCGTCTGGAAACCCTGAACAACGGCAAGCTGCTGTTCTTCTCCTACGGCCTGGAAGTGGCTGCCAGCGCACAATGGCTGCGTTACATGGCTGGCTGGGCAACCAAGATGAATGGCGAATTGCTCTCGCCTTCCATCGGCTTTCCTCCCGGCGTGAAATATCACGCTTACACCCGCCAGGAACCAATCGGTGTTGTGGGCGCCATCGTGCCCTGGAACTTCCCGCTGCTGATGGCGGTGTGGAAAATTGCTCCCGCCATGGCCGCCGGTTGTACCGTCGTTCTGAAGCCTGCTGAAGAAACTCCACTGACCGCCATCCGTCTGGCCGAACTGGCTCTGGAAGCCGGTTTCCCCGCTGGTGTGATCAACGTGATCACGGGTCGTGGCGAAAGCACCGGTGCGGCTTTGACGGCTCACCCTGGCGTGAACAAGATTTCCTTTACCGGCTCCACGGAAGTGGGCAAGTTGATTGGTCATCAGGCCGTCAACGACATGAAGCGCATGTCCTTGGAGCTGGGCGGCAAATCCCCCGTGGTCATCATGGACGATTGCGATGTGGACATGGCCATTCAAGGTGCGGCCAACGCCATCTTCTTTAACCAGGGCCAGGTATGTACCGCCGGTTCGCGTCTGTTCGTGCAAAAAGGCATTTACGAGCGCGTGGTCCAGGGCGTAGCCGATCTGGCTTCTTCCATGACTCTGGGCTCGGGCTTTGAGCAGTCCACCCAGATTGCTCCGCTGATCTCGGCACGTCATCAGCAGCGCGTGCAGAACTACATCGATGTGGGTCGCCAGCAAGGCGGTCGCATGTTGGCAGGCGAGGGTGCTCGCCCCGAGCAGGGCTACTTTGTACGCCCCACCGTGTTTGCCGACGTGGCTCCCGATGCCCGCATCATGCGTGAAGAAATCTTTGGTCCCGTGGTGGTCGCGACCCCGTTTGACACCGAGGCGCAGGCATTGCAGTTGGCCAACGATACAGACTTTGGCCTGGGTGCCAGCGTCTGGAGTCAGGATCTGGCCCGCGTCCAGCGGTTGACCGCTGGTATCAAGGCCGGAACTGTGTGGGTCAACACCCACAACATGCTGGACCCCAGCATGCCCTTTGGTGGCTACAAGCAGTCCGGCCTGGGTCGGGAACACGGGCGCGCTGCGGTAGAGGCTTACCTGGAGACCAAATCGGTCTGCATGGCCTACCCGGCAGCCTAGCTAGGGATAAAGGCGCGAACACAATAACGATACCGTTCGCGCCTCTTTGAGGAGACAACAATAATGTATGCAATTTTGCAGCGGACCGCTCTGGCCTTGGCCTTGAGCGGCGTCAGTGCCGGTGCCGCCCTTGCGGGCGACCCCAGTGCGCGGGACTGGATTCCTGCTCCGGTAGGGACCAACATCCTGGCGGTCTACATGATGGGCCTGAAGTCTCACGGTTTTTATGATCAGGGTTCACGAATTGGCGATAGCCCCAAGCTGAATGTGCAAGGCATGATTTACCGCCAGATGCACTTTCGCGAACTGGCCGGCAAAACAGTGCAGTACGAGCTGATCGTGCCCGGTTTTCGCAACACGCTGGATGTTCCAGGACAAGACCGCGATCGCATGACCGGTATTGGGGATGTGACCGCCGGTGCTGCCGTGTGGCTGCATAACGATCCGGAGAACCGTTTCTGGTTCGCATGGGAGCCTTTCATTACGGCGCCCACAGGTCGTTACCACGGCTCGCAGGCCGATGTGTCCTCCGGCAAGAATCGCTGGAGCACCATCCAGGACTTTGCGATTGTGAAAGGCTTTGGGGAGTCCTCCTTTATTGAAGGCGTGGCGGAGTTCGAGTTCTTTGGCAACAACAAGAACTACTACGGCCAGACCCTGAAAAAAGATACGGCAATCCGCCTGATGGCCCTGGTTTCAACCAACCTGACTGAAAAGACTTACGTGGGTATGCGCTACCGCTACGAGACAGGTGGACGTGAGCGGGTCAATGGCCAGACCACGGCGACGCGTGCACGTAACCACCAGTTGGCCGCCGAGATCACTCACCAGTTGACCGACGCTCACCAGGTGCAATTGCAGTACATCCATGATTTGAAAGTCGAGAATGGCCCGCGCATGCGCGGCCTGCAATTCCGTTATGCCTATGCGTTCTGACAGCGTGGACGCCCATGAGGAGAGACATCCAATGAAGTCTAAATTTAAATTAACGACCGCCGCCGCCATGTTGGGGCTGATGGTACTGGCCGGTGGCGCGCAGGCCCAGGACAAGCCGCGCGAAGTTCTGACAGGTGGTCACAGCGTGTCTGCCCCGCAGGAAAACCGTATCTACGTCATGGACTCGGTGTTCATGCACCTGACCGAAAGCCGTGTGCACGTTTATGACTACACCAACGGCAAGTTTCTGGGCATGGTACCCACCGCCTTCAACGGCCACGTGCAGGTGTCCAACGACGGCAAGAAAATCTACACCATGACCACCTATCACGAGCGCATTACGCGTGGAAAGCGCTCGGATGTGGTGGAAGTGTGGGATGCCGACAAGCTGACCTTCGAGAAGGAAATTTCCCTGCCACCCAAGCGTGTGCAAGGTCTGAACTATGACGGCCTGTTCCGTCAGACGACGGACGGCAAGTTCATCGTGCTGCAAAACGCCTCGCCAGCGACCTCGATTGGGATCGTGGACGTGGCCAAGGGTGATTATGTGGAAGACGTCACAGCTGCCGCCGGTTGCTGGAGCGTAATCCCCCAGCCCAACCGCCCACGCAGCTTCATGACTATTTGTGGCGATGGTGGCCTGTTGACCATCAATCTGGGCGAGGATGGCAAAGTCGCCAGCCAGTCGCGCAGCAAGCAGATGTTCTCCGTGAAGGACGATCCGATCTTTATCGCTCCCGCCCTGGACAAGGACAAGGCTCACTTCGTGTCCTACTACGGCAATGTCTACAGTGCGGATTTCAGCGGTGATGAGGTCAAGGTAGATGGCCCCTGGTCCCTGCTGAACGACCAGGACAAGGCCAAGAACTGGGTGCCCGGTGGCTACAACCTGGTGGGTCTGCATCGCGCCAGCGGTCGCATGTACGTGTTCATGCATCCCGATGGCAAGGAAGGCACTCACAAGTTCCCTGCTGCCGAGATCTGGGTCATGGACACCAAGACCAAGAAACGCGTAGCCCGCGTGCCCGGACGTGATGCCTTGTCCATGACCATTGATCAGCAGCGCAATCTGATGCTGACCCTGGACGGTGGCAATGTGAACGTCTATGACATCAGCCAGCCTGAACCCAAGTTGCTGCGCACCATTGAAGGCGCCGCAGAAGCATCCTTGCAAGTTCAGTTCCACCCAGTTGGGGGTGTCTGATATGGACCCGGTCCTGACCTACGCCAGCCTGGCTTGCTTGGCCGTGCTGATGGGACTGGGGGCGCT
This sequence comes from Alcaligenes phenolicus, assembly GCF_032063905.1. Taxonomy (NCBI): domain Bacteria; kingdom Pseudomonadati; phylum Pseudomonadota; class Betaproteobacteria; order Burkholderiales; family Alcaligenaceae; genus Alcaligenes; species Alcaligenes phenolicus. The sequence continues at coordinate 595,253 of NZ_DAMBOE010000002.1, read as the reverse complement.
GGATAAACTGCGTCACTTCAGCCTGTTCGAGGCAGCCGTTGGCGGTTATCGATTGTTGCCGGAAGTGTTGTTACGACCGTTCAGTGTGCTGTTTGTCGCTGCCGAGGCCTTGAGTGCGCCTTTGCTGCTGTGGCCAGCCAGTCGTTCGCTGGGGGCGGTTCTGGCCTTGTGCGTCCTGCTGGTCGCCACCAGTGGCATTGTGATGAACCTGCTGCGTGGCCGCCGCGATGTGGATTGCGGCTGCTCCGGGTTGGGTGAATCCTCCGGTGGTCTGTCCTGGTGGCTGGTGGCTCGCAATGCCTTGCTGGCTGCGCTGGCCGTGGCCAGCGGTGACTGGGCCATCAGCAGCGCCCGTGAATTGGTCTGGGTGGACGGTTTGACCTTCTTTGGTGCCACCTTGGCCTTGCTGGGCCTGTACTATGCGGCCAACCAGCTGATCGAATCCCATCTGAAATTCCAGAAAATGCAGAATTCTTAGGAGACCTAAATGACCGCTTTAATGATTTCCAACGTCATTTTATGGGTAATCGTACTGGCCCTGGTGCTGGTTGTACTTGCCCTGTCGCGCCAGATTGGCGTGTTGTATGAACGGGTTGCCCCCATGGGCGCCCTGACCATGGACAAAGGCCCACAGGTGGGTGATGCCGCTCCCGTCATGGAATTGCAGGACCTGCGCGGTCGTGCCGTTACCGTCGGCGTGGCTGGTCCGCGTAGCCAGTTGATTTTCTTCATGTCGCCTACCTGCCCGGTGTGCAAGAAGCTCTTGCCGATTCTGAAGTCCATTCAGGGCTCGGAAGGTCAGTGGGTAGATATTGTGCTGGCCAGTGATGGCGAGATGCCCGAGCATCTGGCTTTCTACCAGAAAGCACAACTGGACGCCTTCCCTTACGTCCTGTCCACACAGCTGGGCATGGGCTTTCAGATCAGCAAACTGCCTTACGCCGTCCTGATCGACGAGAACGGTGTGGTGCGCGGCAAGGGTCTGGTCAATTCGCGTGAACAGCTGGAAAGCCTGTTTACCGCCAAAGACCTGGGCGTGGCCTCGGCGCAAGAATACTTGGCCGGTGACTCGGGCATGAAGCAAGTGCAGGTATCACGAAAGGAGAACGTCAATGCGTTGGCTGGATAAATTTGGGGAGAGCCTCTCCCGTTCTGTGGCCCACAAGACTTCGCGTCGCAGCGTGCTGCGCTCGGTGGGCAAATTAATGGTCGGTTCGGCCTTTGTGTTGCCTGTATTGCCGGTGGCTCGCGCCGCCGGTGGTGGTGGCAGCAGCAGTGGTGCCGATCACATCAGTCTGAATCCCGATCTGGCGAATGAAGACGAAGTGAACTCCTGCGACTACTGGCGTCATTGTGCGGTGGACGGGTTCCTGTGCTCTTGCTGCGGTGGCACGACCACCACCTGCCCTCCGGGCTCGACGCCTTCGCCCATCTCGTGGATTGGCACCTGCCACAACCCGCATGATGGCAAGGACTACCTGATCAGCTACCACGACTGCTGCGGCAAGACCGCTTGCGGCCGCTGCCAGTGCAACACGCAGACCCGTGAGCGTCCTGGTTACGAGTTCTTCCTGCACAATGACGTGAACTGGTGCATGGCGAACGAGAACAGCACCTTCCATTGCACGACATCGGTACTGGTTGGCTTGGCTAAAAACTAAAAAAGCCCGTCGGGCTGCCAGGATTACGGGGGGAGCGGTCCTTGAGACGTCAGTTCTCTTCCGTATGGGCAGTCCCCAGGGTTTGCATAAGGTGCCGGGCGGCCAGGATGGCGTCCGGCCACTTAAGGAGGCATCACTGTGTGGACATCTTTGCGCCTGGCCTGTTTGGGCGCCGTACTCCTGGCGTTTACGCCTTGGGCCCATGCCCAAGAAGAGATGGCCGGAACGGGCGATTACCTGCAAAGTTCGCAGGCTTTCAAAGACTATATGCTGCAATGCGCAGGTTGCCATCGTTACGATGGCCAGGGCCTGACGCATCGGGGCATCCCCAATTTCAACCAGTCCATTGGCTTGTTTACACGCCTGCCAGCTGGACGGGACTATATGATTCGGGTGCCCGGTGCCTCGCAGTCGCAACTGGATAATGCCGATCTGGCTCGTGTGCTGAACTGGATTGTGGCCAAGTTCAGTCCGGAAGAAATGACACCCGATTACCGACCCTTTACCTCGGCCGAGGTAGGGGCATCGCGCCGGCATCGTTTTGATGATGTACTCAAGGCGCGTACGGAGCTAACCGTCAAGATGAACAGTATGGGTCTGGAGCCTGCGCCCTACCTGTACGGCTCCATGGATCGCTGATACAGCGGGTTAACGACCGTAGACGCTTGAATTTTTTAGGGCTATAAGAAAGGGGGCATATTCTGCCCCTTACCCCGATCAATTGTGTTGGCCGAAAGGGCACTCAGGCAATGTCTATGTTATTGCGCACTCCCTCTGCTTCTTTCAAGAGCCTGGCTGCTTGGCAGGAAGTGGTGTGCGCGTATTTTGTGCCCTTGGAGGTTCAGCCGGATTCTCGCCGTGGTTTCTCCAACCGGGCGGCAACCGATCGCATGGGTTCGGTCGATGTCATGGAACTGTGTACCAGCGCGCAGCGCGTGCGTCGTACCCAGGCCTTGGCCAGCCGCGCCGAGCAGGCACTGTACAAGGTCACCTTGCAGATCAGTGGCAGCAGCCAGATTCAGCAGGATAATCGCAGTGGCATCTTGCACGCCGGGGAGTGGGGCATTTATGACACCACCCGCCCTTACGAAGTGGCCGTACAGGATCAATCCCATTTTCTGGTCTTGCAGTTCGAGGAAGAGCGTTTGCTGCCTTGGTTGCCCTGGCTAAGCGATGCGGTGGCCCGCTCGTTCTCCGCCACGACAGGTCCGGCCCGAATTGCCATGGATATGCTGCGTTTGGGTTTGCAGGAGCGCGGGCACTTGTCGCCCTCGGCCTTGAGCGAACTGTCTCAAACCGTGATTCGCATGATGGCTCTGAGCCTGGCCGATGGCCGTCCGGTGACGACCGAGTCCGCCCTGGACGAAGTGCGGCGCGGGCAACTGCTGCAAATTCAGCAATACGTGCAGGACCATCTGGGTGATACCGGTTTGAATGCCCAGTCCCTGGCGCTGCAATTTCGCATTTCACGCCGCTATCTCTACAAGCTGTTCGAGCTGTGCGGGCAAGCGCCTGCCGACTACATCATGGCCGCCCGTCTGGAGCGCGCCTGTCAATTGCTGGTGGACGGCAAACCCGGTCGGCAGATCAGTGAGCTGGCCTGGCAAATGGGCTTTTCCGACGCGGCCGTGTTCAGTCACGCCTTCCGGCGACGCTATGGCGTATCGCCCAGCGAATGGCGTCGCAGCCGTATTTGCGGCGATTAAGTACAGCTACGTAGACGCAACTCCGACTTATCGCAGACGGGTCGGATTTCTATCCTAGAGGCTCATGATTATGGGGCGGCCGGTGTGGTTCGCCCGGCTTCTCAAGGACAGTCTTATGCGTCTACACCTCGATTGTGCGTTGCTGCACACCCAGCCATCGTGGGCTCAGAATTTACTGGCCATCATCCCGCCTTGCGAGCGTTTGCAGCTGCATGTTCTGCAGGCGCCACCACCGCCCCGTCCCGATCAGGAGTATTTGTTTTTGCGCAGCGCATCGGCCTTGCTGCTGCGTTTTGATGCCTGTCTGATTCCCATTGAAGCGGCCACCCTGATTCACGTGCGCCGAGCCTTGTCGGCAGCCCAAGGTCATTTGCCAGTGCCAGTCTTTGGTTTGCTGCGGGGTGCCATCAAGGCCGCGGCCCTGACAGACCTGCTGGAACTGGGCCTGGCAGACTACGTGCGCGAGCCTTTATGCCTGGACGATTTGCGTGCCCGCATCAATCGTCAGCGTTTGCAGACCTCTTCCCACGCTTTGAATGAACCGGGGCTGCCGGGTCGGATACACTATAGGGTGCAGGAAAACCAGGATCTGGTCCTGCACCCCGGCCCAACGGAGCAGCGTCTGTCGCAAACGATCTTGCAACAGGAAGGGACAACGCTGGAAGCCTATGCCGCTGCGGTAGCCTCGCGCTACGCCAGCAGCCAGGAGTCTTTCAAAGTAGCCAAGGGACGGATAGTGGCCCGCTTCGAGCAGGCTTATATCCATGCCGCCCTTGATCGCCATAGCGGCAATATCGCCATGGCGGCCCGCTCCGCGCAAAAGCACCGGCGTGCTTTCTGGGCACTGATGCGCAAACACCATATCGATGCAGCACGCTTTCGATCCGCGTCAAACCCAGACGACGAACACGATGGTTAAAATTAACAGGCATTTTTCAATAGGGATTGCCGTGTCTTTACCTCAATTAAAAAACGATGTCTTCCTGCGCTCGCTGTTGCGCGAACCTGTGCCTTACACCCCCATCTGGCTGATGCGTCAGGCCGGGCGTTATTTGCCTGAATACAATGCCACCCGTGCTCAGGCTGGCTCTTTCATGCAACTGGCTCAGAATCCCGAGTTTGCCTGCGAAGTAACCTTGCAGCCCCTGCGTCGTTTCGATCTGGATGCCGCCATTCTGTTCTCGGACATCCTGACCGTGCCACACGCCATGGGTCTGGGTCTGGATTTCGTTGCTGGTGAAGGCCCGCGTTTTGCCCGTCCTGTACGTAACGAAGCCGATGTCATGGCGCTGGAAGCGCCGGACATGTCCAAGCTGCAATACGTGTTTGATGCCGTATCCCTGATCCGCAAGGAACTGGACGGCAAAGTACCGCTGATCGGCTTTGCCGGCAGCCCCTGGACCATCGCCTGCTACATGGTGGAAGGCCAGGGCTCGGACGACTACCGTCTGGTGAAAAGCATGATGTATCAGCGTCCGGACCTGATGCACCGCATGCTGGAAATCAACGCCCAAACCACCTGCGACTACCTGAACAATCAGATCCGTGCCGGTGCACAGGCTGTGATGCTGTTCGACAGCTGGGGTGGTGTCTTGTCCGACTCCCTGTTCCAGGAGTTCTCCCTGGCCTACACCCGTAAAGTGGTTGATGGCCTGATCCGCGAGCATGACGGCAAGCGCGTTCCTGTCATCGTCTTTACCAAAGGCGGCGGCATGTGGCTGGAAGATATTGCTGGCTGTGGAGCTGATGCCATGGGTGTGGACTGGACGGTGAACCTGTCCCGTGCGCGCGCTCGTATTGGTGACAAACTGGCCTTGCAAGGCAATCTGGACCCCATGACCATGTTCGGTGGCGAAGAAGCCATCCGCCGTGAAGCCCGTCGCGTTATTGATGACTTTGGCCCTGTAGGTCAGGGCGGTCACGTGTTCAACTTCGGCCACGGTATTTCGCGTTTCACAGACCCGGAAGCTGTGGGCATTCTGGTCGACGAAGTGCACTCCTACAGCCGTCGACACCACAGCGTTTGATAGCCTTTGCGCACGGGCTGTCGCAGCTTGTGCGCAAAGTTATGCACACAGACAGGGCTGGGTTTGAGGTCTTTATATTTAAGGTTTAATTTCAATACCCAGTTTTAATTAGTTGATTTCTCTGCGTTTTATCCTTATTTCAGAGATATTGAAAATTAAATTGTATCTGTGCTTGCTTCTTTGTATTTTTTGTCCATGTCATTTTCCCCAAAGTTATCCACAGGTCGCTAAGCTCTTGACTTATCAGGCTTTCAGCCAGGCCAGCCCTTTTTTGAACCACCATCCATGACCGCCACTCCTGACGCTATTTCTGCATCGGCAAGCACCGGACCTTTCTGGCTGCATGTGGCTTTGGACGTTCCCCTGGATGGGGTGTTTGATTATCAGCACCATGAGCCCGTCCTGATCGGACAGCGGGTCATTGTGCATTTTGGGCGGCGGCAGATGATAGGCGTGGTGGTGGCTTTGCCTGAGCAACCTTCCTACCCGCCCGAGCAGGTCAAAGCGATCGATCAACTGCTGGATGACTTGTCGCCCTTCCCGCAGGACTGGTTGCGGATGGCGCGCTTTGCGTCTACCTACTACCACCGCCCGCTGGGCGAGGTCATGATGCCGTCCTTGCCAGGGCCTTTGCGCAAACCCTCTGCCTATCTGGGCAAGCGTTCCGCTGGTGGTCCGGTATTGCGCATGGCCAAGCGCAAGGAAAAGAAGGTGGAGCCGGTGGACAGCGACGTCCTGCCCGTGCTCAATGCCGAACAGCAGGCTGCGGTAGATGGCATTGTGGCGGCCAAACCCGGTAGCTGCATGTTGCTGCATGGCGTAACGGGTAGCGGGAAAACCGAAGTCTATATGCGGGTGCTGGAGCAAGTGCTAGCCGCCGGTCGGCAAGTCCTGTTCATGGTGCCCGAAATCAATCTGACACCTCAGTTCGAGCAGGTCTTGCGTGCTCGTTTGGCGCGCGTCTTGCCCGGCGATGTGCTGGCTGTCTTGCATAGCGGTCTGTCCGAAGGTGAACGGCTGCGCTCCTGGTTGCGCGTCAACAGTGGTCAGGCGCGTATTTTGTTGGGAACACGGCTGTCCATTTTTACCCCCATGCCCGAGCTGGGCCTGATTATTGTGGACGAGGAGCACGACGCTTCTTACAAGCAGCAAGATGGCTTGCGTTACTCTGCTCGGGATCTGGCCGTGTGGCGTGGCTACGATCTGAAAGTGCCGGTGGTATTGGGTTCAGCCACCCCTTCGCTGGAAAGCTGGAATCATGCCCGACAAGGGCGCTATAGCCTGTTGAGCCTGCCCAAGCGTGCGCGAGAGGTTTCCTTGCCCCGAGTGCGTCTGGTCGATACCCGCCATTTGCGCCTGGAGTCGGGCTTTTCTCCCCAACTGCTGGATGCGCTGGAAGCATGTCTGGAGCGCGGCGAGCAATCGCTGGTTTTCATCAACCGACGTGGCTACGCGCCTGTGCTGCATTGCGCCTCTTGCGGCTGGCTGTCTCAATGTCCGCGTTGCACGGTGTACACCGTGCTGCATAGGCAAAACGGCTTCAAGCACAATCTGCAGTGTCACCACTGCGGCTATCAGGCTCCTGTGCCGCGTGCTTGCCCAGATTGTGGTGATCAGGACTTGCAGCCCATGGGCCGGGGTACCCAGCGTATTGAAGAGTTTCTGGGCGAGCGTTTTCCGAATGCCCGACTGGTGCGTATCGACGCGGACAGCACCCGCTTGAAGGGCAGTGCGCAGCAATTGTTCGAGCAGGTGCATGCGGGTGAAGTGGACATCATGGTGGGGACGCAAATGGTCGCCAAGGGCCATGACTTCACCCGCTTGAGCGTGGTGGGTGTGCTCAATGCCGATGCCACCTTGTTTGCCCATGATTTCCGTGCACCCGAGCGCTTGTTTGCCCAGTTGATGCAGGTGGCTGGGCGGGCCGGTCGCCATACCGAAGGGGCGGATGTCATCATCCAGACGGGCTACCCGGAGCAGGCCGTTTATCAAAGTCTGATCAAGCACGATTACATAGGCTTTGCTCAAAGCGCCTTGAACGAGCGCGAGTCCGTGGGCTTGCCGCCTTTTGCCTATCAGGTGCTTCTGTCTGCCGAAGCGCCGCAATTGGCAGATGCGATTCGATTGCTGACCCAGGCACGTCGTTTGCCTGAAGAATATCCGAATGAATTTCCGGGCGCGGATCAGGTTTTCCTGTACGATCCCGTGCCCTTACGTGTTTTGCGCGTGGCCAAGGTGGAGCGCGCCCAGTTGCTGTTGGAAAGCGCCCATCGTCCGGCCTTGCAAGCCTTTGTGCGCTATTGGGGACCCCAGGTCGCGCAGTTGGCCAAGCAGCATAAAGTGCGCATTACGATTGAGGTCGATCCCCTCGAGATTTAAGATTCTTCAGGCTCATGTATATGCAGGACGGTAGGAGCATCTTCAGTACATCAGGGTGTATCCTTGTGCGCTATGCAGCTATGCAGCTATGCAGCTATGCAGCTATGCAGCTATGAGCCAATAGCCATGAAGCTGTGGAGCGATGGCTGTAGGGTGATGATTGCTCTGCCGTTGCCATGCCGCTGAACCTCGCTGCTGCTGTGTCTCTGTGTCAGCCTTTCGCTTGTCATCAAACCGCACTCGGCCTGGCTGGGATGTCACTTTTAGTTCTGCACGTTGTTTGGCGTTGAACCTCGTTTTCTTGCCTAGTATTCACTGATTCCACCATGTCCACCTCCGTAACTACTCCAGGCCATACCGTCCCCACCGACCTGAACGCCATGCAGCGTCAGGCCGTGTTGTATATGGATGGGCCCTGTCTGGTGCTGGCTGGAGCCGGTAGTGGCAAGACGCGAGTCATTACGCAGAAAATCGCCTATTTGCTGCGCGAGTGTGGGTACACGGGCCGACAAGTGGTCGCACTGACCTTTACCAATAAAGCCGCGCGTGAAATGAACGAGCGGATTCGCGCCCTGGTAGACCCCAAGCTGCTGCGAGGGCTGACCGTCAGTACCTTCCACTCTCTGGGCCTGCGCATGTTGCGTGAAGAGGCGCAGCATGTGGGTTTGAAACCCCGCTTTTCCATTCTGGATTCCAATGATGCGCTTGCCATCATTCAGGAGCTGCTGGCCACGACAGACAAAGGGCGTCTGAAGTCCGTCCAGCAGGAAATCTCCTTGTGGAAAAACGCCTTGATGGGGCCGGACGATGCGGAGCGTGCCGCGAACTCTCCCAGCCAGATCGAGGCGGCCCGTATTTACCGCGACTACGCCGCCACCTTGATTGCCTATCAATCAGTGGACTTTGATGATCTGATCCGCCTGCCTGCGCAGTTGATGGAAGAGAATCAGGAAGTACGCGAGCGCTGGCAGCGTCGGGTGCAGTATCTGCTGGTGGACGAGTATCAGGACACCAATCTGTGCCAGTACCGCCTGGTGCGTTCTCTGACTGGTCAGCGCAATATGTTTACTGTGGTGGGGGATGACGATCAGGCCATTTACGCTTGGCGTGGCGCTACTGTGGAGAATCTGGCGCAGCTTCCTAGCGATTATCCTGATCTGAAAGTGGTGAAGCTGGAGCAGAACTATCGTTCGGTGCAGCGCATCTTGCAGGCCGCCAATAATGTCATTGGCAATAATCCGGTGGTGTTCGGCAAGAAGCTCTGGTCTGATCTGGGCTTTGGGGAGCCCATCCAGGTTCACGTAACGGACGACGAGCAGAACGAGGCCGATTCGGTGGCCATGCGTATTTCGGCTGAGCGCTTCGAGCGTCAGGCCGAATGGCGGGATTTTGCGGTGTTGTACCGGGGTAATCATCAGGCTCGAATTTTCGAGCAGGCGCTGCGTAATCTGCGTATTCCCTACACGATCTCGGGTGGGCAAAGCTTCTTTGACAAGGCCGAGATTCGCGACATCCTGTCTTACTTGCGGATCGTTGCCAACGAGGATGATGATCCCGCCTTCATTCGTGCTGCTACCACGCCCAGACGCGGGATTGGGCAGGCAACCTTGCAGGTATTGGGCCAGTTCGCGGCGGAGCAAAAGCTGTCCTTGTATTCGGCCGTTTCTCAAATCGCTCTGACGGACCGTTTGCCCGAGCGCCAGTTGGAGCCTTTGAGTGTCTTTGCTCAGTTTATTGGTCGTATTCAGCAACGGGCAGACCGGGTAGAAAGCGAGCAGGAAGGGCATGACACGGCCGTCAGCGAATTGCTGGACGAGCTGCTGCGGGCCATTGATTACGAGCGCTATCTCTACGATATGTTCGACGAACGCCCGGCGCAGACGCGTTGGGAAAACGTGCTTGAATTGATTACCTGGCTGAAGTCCAAAGCGGCGGATGACGAACTGAGTCTGAATGATCTGGTGCAGCGAGTTGCCCTGATCACCATGCTGGAGCGGGGCGAAGACGAAGACCCGGATGCGGTGAAGTTATCCACGCTTCATGCCTCCAAGGGTCTGGAGTATCCGCATGTGTTCTTGGTGGGGGTGGAAGAAGGTCTGTTGCCGCACATCGGGCGCGATGACGAAGATATAGACCCGGATAAGGAAGCCGATATTCTGGCCCAGCGTATTCAGGAGGAGCGACGTCTGATGTACGTGGGGATTACGCGGGCTCAACGTAGCTTGCGTTTGAGCTGGTGCAAGAAGCGCCGGCGTGCACGTGAAAATCTGGTGCGGGAGCGGTCTCGCTTTATTGATGAGATGAAGATCGAAGACCCGGGTGCGCAGGAGGATCCGGCACAGGCGGCGTTAAGTCCCAAGCAGCGGCTGGATATGCTGAAGAACTTGTTGAACAAGTCTTGAGTAGTTTTTCTTGATCAAGGGCGATTGAGTTCTGGGCCTATGTTTTGTCAGGGGCCTTAGTTTTGAAGGCCAGCTTTTGCTGGCCTTTTTTATGTCTTGCGGCGCTGGATGAAGCGTTCACTTGTCGTGATCTTTGGAGGGGAGTACGCTGTGAGGTGCTTGCGTTCAGTGAGTCAGGGTCATGGGCGGTGCATGAAGGTGCGCCCTTGGAAAGGTGGCTTGGGCGAACGCAGAAAAAACAAAAGCCTGCTAAATCAGCAGGCTTTTCAACATCAAGCGGTGTTTTGCTTGAGCGTTACGACGGTGATGCGTGGCTTACCAGTAGCTGGCCGACATGCGGGAATCGCGGATGCGGGCTTCGTTCAAGGCACGGGTCAGTTCGACCATGTACTTGAACACCACGTTTGCGGCTTTGGAAACTTGTTTGGCCGCTGCTTTGGTCAGTGCAGTTAAAGACACGGATTCACCATTCTCCAGGGCATGCTGCATTACCCCACGCTCAACAGCATCACTCCAGTGAATGTAGTGCGAGTAAGTGGTCATGGTAGACATTTGCTTTCCCTTTAAGGTGAAGGTCTAAGTTACGAGTCCTCATTATAGGGTTTTCCCTAGTCTAAAAGCAAGGGTAAACCCTAGGGGTTGGGGTGGCTTGTGGTTTTTAAGGGAAAACCCTGGGTTTTCGGGGAATATTTTTTGGAATCAGGTGGTTAGGGGAGTGGGTTTGGGGTGAAGTGGCTTCCTTGCGGCAGCCCTTGCTGGCTGGGGACTGGGTCGGAGCGGAAGCTTGCCGGTGCTGCGCACCGGTACCCTTGTCAGGGGCTGTTGTAGGGCGCACCTTGAACTCGTTCGGTGGTTTGTCCCCCGGACAAACCACAAGCGCCGAACTCAAACAGCAAGGTGCTTGCATCCCTACAACAGCCCCTGACGGCGGCAAGCTCCCTGAATGCTCCAACCCAGTCCCCAGCCAGCAAGGGCTTCAGAATGGAGACAGCCAACAGCCAACAGCCAACAACCCACAACTAATCGCTCTGGCTGCTTCTTGCTGCAATCCATTGCCAGGCAAATAAAGCTGGCAGATATGGATGAAAGGCTCGTAGGCTAGTTGCA